>NZ_JBXCIY010000013.1:0-112038 GCF_056786395.1 Paenibacillus sp. Y951
CGACTTGGTCCGAACGAAAATGCGGAAACGTTCATCGAGACGGTTAAACGCTTGCAGCAGCGAGCGCTTGATTCGGAGAAATACGATTACGTTTCTTTAGCGGAGGTTCAAGCGCAATCGGATCTGAAACAAAACTTGATCGACCATTTGTTTGTTTTCCAGAACTATCCGGAAGTCTACAGCATGAGCGGGAAATCCGATGAACAAGATTTTCAGGTAACAGAATTCCAGGGATTCGAGCATACTAATTATTCGTTAAGCGTCATGATGTATGTACAGATGAATCGGCTTGGCATTAAAATTGGCTTCAATGGTTCGGAATATCGTCGAGAGAGCATCGAACGAGTAATCAGTCATTTGGAGACGATTCTAGAGCAAGTGTCGGCAAGGCCAGACATGCGGCTAGAAGAGATCAAGCTAGTCGGGGAAGAAGAGAAGCATCAACTACTGGAGACATTCAACGATACGAAGGCGGAGTATCCGAAGGACAAGACGATCCACGTGCTGTTTGAGGAACAAGCAGTTGCTCGACCGGAAGCAGTAGCTGTCGCAGACGGTGAGCGGCGATTGACGTACGGGGAACTGAACAGACAGGCGAATCGCTTGGCGCACTACTTGCGCAGCCAAGGTGTTACACCAGAGACGTTAGTCGGGATTTGCATGGATCGTTCGGTTGATCTAATCGTCGGGATCATGGGCATCATGAAGGCAGGGGCAGCGTATGTACCGTTGGATCCGTCGTATCCGCAGCAGCGTCTGCGTTATATGACAGAGGATGCAAGGATTGAGCTTCTGGTGACCCGAATCGCTGTCAGCGGTTGGGTGCCGGAGCACATCTCGTGCATCTGCCTTGACGGCGCTGCTGATCAGGAGAAGCTTTCGCATGAGAGTGATCAGAACCCGCCAGTTGTCACGATGCCACAAAATATGGCTTATTTGATCTATACTTCAGGTTCTACAGGAGTCCCGAAAGGAGTTATAGTTGAACTCCAAACACTGACTAATATGGTGTTCTGGCATCAGCAATACTATCAAGTCATGAAACAGGATCGTGCCATGCAGATTGTAAGCATTGCCTTTGACGCCGCAGTGGCGGAAATATGGCCCTATCTGAGCAGTGGCGCTAGCTTGTATTTATGCAAGGAAAGTGTAAGAACGGATCCAGAAGCGCTGCGCGATTGGATAGTTGAGCAGCAAATTACGATCGGTTGTATGCCGACTCCGATGGCCGAAAGGATGATGCATCTGCATTGGCCTACGCATACATCGTTACGCTGCTTAATGATAGGGGGGGATTTGTTGCGGCAGTCGCCGCCAGCTTCATTGCCTTTTGTACTGTTCAACAACTATGGTCCTACGGAATGTACAGTCGTTGCCACAGCGGCAAGAGTTAACCCCTTGCAGGAAGGGTTGCCGCCGATCGGAAGACCGATAGCGAATGCGAGATTGTACATTTTGGATCGACATCGCCAGCCTGTGCCGATTGGTGTCACCGGCGAGTTGTATATTGGCGGTGCAGGAGTCGCTCGTGGTTATTTAAATCGTCCAGAGCTGACCGAGGAGAGATTCCTTCCGGACCCTTTCAGCGACGAACCTGGAGCGAAAATGTACCGAACGGGAGATGCAGTGAAGTATTTGTCGGACGGCAATCTAATCTATGTAAGCCGAATCGATGATCAAGTGAAAATTAGAGGATTCCGGATTGAACCAGGAGAGATAGAAGCGATGCTGAGCCAACATCCGACTCTGCGACAGGTAGCAGTCACCGTGCAAGAAAACTGGTCGGGTGAGAAACAGCTTGTGGCGTACCTCGTCGGAAAAGGCAGTTTGCAGGAATGGCGGGACTACTTGAGCGAGCGTTTGCCAAGTTATATGGTGCCAGCGCATTTTGTTCAAATGGACAGCTTGCCATTAACGCAAAATGGAAAGATCGATCGTAAGTCACTTTCCCGCATGGAGAATATATCACAGGTCCATGAAAGCTATATCGCACCTCGCAACGCCACAGAGGCAAAACTTGTGCAGATTTTCTCGAATGTGCTAGGAATGAAGGAAAGTTCGATTGGCGTCCATGATTCCTTTTTTGCCTTAGGTGGCCACTCGCTCAACATATTAAAGGTGTTGACAAAGACATTTGCATTAAATTGGGATTTAACAATTAGTGATTTTTACACATATAGGACAATAGAGGAGCTAGCAGGGAAAATTGATGGTATAATTATACAAGAAACCAAGAAAATTCAATATCGTGACGAGTGGCGGCTTCTTCGGAAAACACCGCAAATACCGAAGGTACTTAGCGCGGAGCGAGTTTCATACACAAATGTTCTGATTCTAGGAGCGAGTGGATTTCTCGGTATTCATCTACTGTATGATGTATTAACAAAAACGGAAGCTTTCATTCATTGTATTGTTAGAGGAAATAACTTGTGTAACGCTCAAAAAAGATTGGATGAGAAATTAAGATACTATTTTGGGGCTTCTCATTCGGAGCAAATTCCTAATTGGCTTAAGAGAATTCAAGTATACCCAGGTGATGTTTCGAAGTCTAATTTTGGGCTTGAATTCGAAACATACAAAATTTTAGGGGGGGGTGTGGATGTTGTAGTGAATGCTGCGGCAATAGTCAAACATTACGGTTACTATGAGCAGTTTGAAAAGACCAATGTGCTTGGAGTACAGCATGCAATCGACTTTTGTCTAGTTTATCAAATACCGTTGAATCATATATCTACAATAAGTGTTTCAGGTACCCACGTAGAAGGTGGAGGAGAATATATATTTTCAGAAAGTGATTTTTTTATTGGACAGAACTTTGGAGACAATGTCTATATTCGCAGTAAGTTTGAAGCAGAAAGGCTTATTTTTGAAACTAACGGTTTACGTGCTTCTATTTACAGGGTAGGTAATTTAACGGGTAGGATATCAGATGGAGTTTTTCAAAAAAATATTGAAGAAAATAATTTTTACCTTCAATTAAAGACGTTTATTGAAGTTCAATTGATTTTTCCAGAAGTACTAGGATCTATGGTAGAGTTCACACCTGTTGATCTTTGTTCGGGGATTATTGTAGACATTATGCAATCCAAAGATTCTTTAGGAAATGTTTTTCATTTGTGTAACCATCGCAAGGTATCCTTTGGGAGAATCTATGAAGCTCTTAAAATGCTCGGTTTTAAATTTAATTATTTGAGCTTGGAAGAGGTTCACGAGTATCTTAAATCATTATTGATCGATGAATCTAGAAATGAGGTGTTAAGTGGCTGGATGACACAATTGGCTAGTAGCAATGGAAATACAAATCCACCAAATGTGATTTCCGACTCCTCATTCACCGTCCATTACTTACGACAACTTGGATTTCAATATCCGAATTTGAATGAAGAGTATTTAGTTAAGTTACTTAAACATATGATGGACGTTCATTTTATTCATCCTAATTCATGGAACGATTAAATGTCTATGTTAAAGTATCTTTCTGGGACTAAAAGAGTATTTATGAGTTCTACTGTAAAATTCGGACTAGTAGTTGAAGATGATACTGGAATATAGCAATGGAGAGTGGATCTAAATGAGTATGGATATTTCAAAAAAAGAAACAGTAGTAACAGCAAAGAGAACCTTGAATAATGGTGTATTAATGCCTCAGCTTGGATTAGGTGTTTACCAAATCAATGAAGGTGAAGACGTTGAAAATGCTATCCAGAAGGCGCTCGAGGAAGGGTATCGTAGCATTGATACGGCGATGATTTATGAAAATGAGGTTGGAGTTGGTAAAGCAATAAAATCAAGTGGCTTACCTAGGAAAGAGATATTTATTACCACGAAGGTGTGGAATGCAGATCATGGATTTGATTCGACATTAAAGGCATTTGAATCGAGCCGTAAAAAATTAAATGTGGATATAATCGATTTGTATCTTATTCATTGGCCGGGCAAAGACAAATATATAGACACATGGCGTGCATTAGAGAAATTATGTATGGAAGGTTACGTTCGAGCTATAGGTGTCTGTAATTTTCAAATTAATCATCTGGAAAATCTTATTTCTACTTGTGAGATTGTTCCAGCTGTTAATCAGGTGGAATGTCACCCTCTATTGTCACAGGGTGAACTACGACAATGGTGTAATGAACAAGGCATTCAAATGGAAGCATACAGTCCGATAATGAGGGGTAGACTCAAGAACTGGCCCTTATTAGCTGAATTGAGCGAAACGCACGGAAAAACATTGGCACAAATTGTGTTGCGTTGGCACATTCAGAACGGCATTGTCGTCATTCCTAAATCAGTAACACCATCACGACTTCGTGAAAATGCACAAATATTTGATTTTGAATTGAGTACACAAGATATGAATCGTCTAGACCAAATGAACCTCGACTTACGTTTTGGACTTGATCCTGATCAACTTCTTTTTTAAATTACGCCAAAAAGTCTTTTACTTCAATGTTATAAGATCCTATTCAGGTAGCTTGAGGATTACAGCAAAATTGGTCGTTATTGAATCCAAAATTGGGAATGAAAGAGGTGGAAAGTGTAACTGAATCACGCTTGATAAAATCTCTTTTCCGGGACACCATTTACGACAGACGTACCTCTTGGTCTTTTATTGAACTTTGATCTTGAAGCGCACTTACTTGTAGGGCCGTTGAAAAACAAATCCTTTACAAGGTATAGCCAAACTGCTTCTCACAAAGGACTTGCGGACAGGCGGCGCATTACTCATTGTGGGGCATAACTTAAACATTAAGCCCTAAGCTATGCCTTGGAGGACTGAACAGAAAGTGCCTTGAGGCATTATGAAAAATTACTTCCTTTGCTATACTGAACATGCTTTTGCAAGATAAATTCAGGTGGCAAAAGGATAGTCTATTTTATATTTTTACTAATGGAGTGAATATTCTATGCACACAATCAAGCTTTTTTGTATTCCTTATGCTGGGGGATCCGCATCGATTTATAGTAAGTGGAAGAAAAAGCTACTACAGGATATAGAATTAATTTCTTTGGAACCAGCTGGTCGTGGAAGACGATGCGACGAGCCCTTGTACAATAATCTGAACGAGGCTGTCGACGATCTATATCGGGAAGTCGACAAAGTAATGGACCGGAGCGATGAATACATCCTTTTCGGTCACAGTATGGGTAGTCTGCTAGCATTTGAATTGTATTACAAGCTTAAGGAGGAGGGGTTCCGTGAGCCGCTTCATCTGTATGTTTCCGGGGGCAAGGCTCCCCATCTGGAGCGACGTGTCATCTACCATGACAAGCCGCTGGAACAGTTTCAAGAACACATTTTGGACTATGATGTACAATCGGCTCTGATATTCGAGAATGATGAACTCCGTCATTTTTTTCTTCCTATCCTTAGATCCGATTATAAAATGGTTGAGACCCACCAGTACACTAACAAGATGCAGAAAGTCGGCTGTAATATGACTGCGTTGACCGGCACCACGGATTCTAGCTTGACGTTGAAAGATGTTAAGGAATGGATAAGACATGCTGGAAAAGCCTTTCAGATAAAACAGTATGATGGGGGGCACTTTTTTATTAACGAGTACAAAGACCAAATTATTGAAATGATCCACGATATGTTCCAGGGAATTAGGGTCGAATGAAGCATACAATTGAATTGTTTGCCGTTAAAATCGCTTCTTTCCCTATGAGAGAGCGGGAGACTTATAGAAACACTGACTAGGAGGACGGCATGCAACATCAACAATGTATTATGATGGGGAATTATTTCTACCGAAGATCGAATTAATGACAGATACCTATAAAAATGACAAAGTGATTTTATTTAATCCGCCCGAAATCGATTTTATTGAAAGTATTGATGGTTCGATCCTTGTTATGCGAGTGGTGGAAATTATGATTGAAACTTGACGCTAACCGAGCTCGAGCAAAAATTGTTTAATTTGGTTTTTTTTGGTATCATTGATCCTAGATAGTTAATTTGCAAAAAGTAAGAGAGATTATTACATGGACGAAGAATAGCTACAGCTTGCGATTAAATTCAGGAAAAGATACTGTGGCTCTGTCAAGCATATAAGGATCTTCGCTATACTTAGTGGCTAAAGTTACGTTTTCTAGACTGATAGAAAGATTTGACATGGAGCCTCTGCGGGTATGAGTACTCGCGAAAGTCGCATAGTATAAGGACTTCGAGTTGCTAACCAGCTTATCATGCCCGCCTCTCCAGACCCCATTTCGATGTAGCGAGGAAGCATCTAATGGTACAATCAAGCTACATTTCGGCGGGTTTTGATAGTTGGAAGCATTAAATCTGTGTATGTTTAAGTATCAACTTTAAGGGAGTGGCGTTTATGGATGTAATCCAAGTAGAACGTATTCAAAAGAAATTTGGAAATAAGGATGCGTTAACAGATGTGTCTTTTTCAATCTCGAAAGGTGAAATTTTTGGTTTACTAGGTCCGAGTGGTTCAGGAAAAACAACATTAATAAAGATTTTAACTGCGCAGTTAATACCGACAAATGGACAGGCAAGTGTATTAAAGCAGCCAGCGGAGATGATGCATCAGTCTTCACAGAAGATGCGCTTTGGCATTTTGACGGATAACAGTGGTCTATATGAGAGATTAACCATAGAGGAAAATCTAGAGTTGTATCGCCAATTATATGATCTTCCTAGATCTTCGATCGATAAGGTGTTGCAGTTTGTAAACTTAAGCGGAGAGCGCAAAAAGAAAGTCAATCTCTTATCAAAAGGGATGCGTCAGCGTGTTATGTTGGCATGTGCGATTATCCACGAGCCAGAATTATTGTTTTTAGATGAACCTACTTCGGCTTTAGATCCAGTAAACTCAGCACATATTTATAAAGGCTTACGCTACTTAAATGAGAAAGGGACAACGATTTTTTTAACTACACATGATATGGCTGAGGCAGAATTAATGTGTAACCGTGTAGCAATTTTGTATCAAGGACAAATTCAAACAATCGGCTCACCAAAGGAAATTAAAAAACAGTATCGAGAAAACGTAGTGCATGTTGATTTAATAAATGGGGAATCATACGAGCTCCCGATAGGTGAGGAAGCGGCTGATCAAATAGCCGATTGGATGAAACGAGGATTAATTGATCGATTAGAAACGAAAGAGCCAAGTCTAGGTGATATCTTTATTAAAATGACAGGAAGTGAGTTATTATGAGTATCTCATTAAAACGTGTTAGAGCGATATTTGTGAAGGATTACAAAGAGTTTTCACGCAACTATGCGTTCTCCATTATTGTGTTTTTTCCAATTATTTTCGCATTTCTTCTTCGAGATACAGACTTGCCTTTGACATTAGCTGTAGGTTTTGTTCTTAATATTTCGTTTGTGTTACTAACGTGCTTAGCACAAGCAGGCTTGATCGCGGAAGAAAAGGAGCGTAACACTTTACGATCACTAATGCTGACTCCAGCCACGACTATGGATGTTTTAATCGGTAAAAGTACTTTAGTCTTTGTAATGTCTGCTGTTACTCTGGCAATTGCTACGTATATATTGGGTTATGAGCCAGTTAGTATTTGGGCGTTTGCGGCAAAAATCATCTTGTCAATTTTTCTATACATAGCAGTCGGGACGATATGTGGTTTATTCTCCAAGACGTTGCTTAACGCATCACTTTCTATAATTCCAGTGGCGTTCGTATTCACTGGGGCACCTTGGGGGGCGGTTTTAGAGAAGGATTATCCAATCTTCAAAGTGCTAGATTATGTACCAAGCAGTCAACTTGTGCATTTGCTAGATTTACGTGATATAGGCTTTACGACGGGAGAGTTATTAAAACCCCTCGTCATTACTTTGGTATGGACAGTTGTATTAACGATTGTTTCTGTTGTTTTGTATCAACGACGGTTAAAGGATGAGTAGGGACGGTGTGCAGGATTGGATGTGCACCAAAAAAACGGTAGTTGCTTGTGTCATGTATGGTTCATTGGATCGAAAACCGAAGAAAATAACGCAAACCTTCGGTACCACGACCAATGAACTACTATAGCTTCAAGATTGGCGAACAGATTCGATCGATGGTATTCACGAAAGTGAAGAGAAAAGTCCCCCAACTAGCCGAAATGTTTTATGTTATTCTTTTCGACCTGATAGTTCAAGCATTGAAACTAAAGGATTTTCTACTGCCCGATGCTTACCGACATCAATTCCAAGCCGATCTGAGCCAAAGTCAACGGACACAAGCACCTACGCTGCACTTACTCGGATCAGAGCAAGTGCGCCTGTGAGAAGACGTATTCCGATCCATATGCCACTTGTGCCATATGGCGTTACAGTGGAAGGTTGTCAGCAGCTAAGAGAGCAAGTGTTAGCGGCAACTGGTGTCGTTAATGAGAGGCAAAAAGTTTGAGTTTATTCCAAATGTTGCTATCTTTATGAAATTTGATTATACTTCAGCCATTATAGAATCGCGTAGTTCTACCGAGGAGGAATCAAAATCCGATGAATTTAGCTGTCAAGTTAATGCAAAAATTAAAAGACCGCTATACTCAGAATAAGCTGAAAGACTATCAGGACAAAGCGGAGCTCATCAGGAAACGGAATTTGGAAGCATGGGTCGATGGACAGCTTCAAGCGGAATCACTCCGGTTGCAAAAAGAAGCAAAATCGGGTACACCTTTGGACGAGCTGCTTGTCGATGCCTATGCGCTAGTCTGCGAGGCAGCGAAGAGAAAGCTCGGATTACAGCCTTACGATGTCCAGATCATGGCTGCCATCGCTTTGCACGAAGGGATTTTGATCGAACAGCATACAGGCGAAGGGAAAACGCTCTCTGCAGTTATGCCTGCTTATCTAAATGGGCTAACCGGCGAAGGCGTTCATGTGCTGACTTTCAACGATTATTTGGCAAATCGAGACGCGGAATGGATGGGGCCAATCTACCGTTTCCTCGGGTTAACGATAAACGCGGTTCAAGCGGGCATGGGCCTGTCCGAGAAACGGGAAGCCTATGCCGCGGATATAACCTATGTTACGGCCAAAGAGGCTGGATTCGATTATTTACGCGACACGATCGCACTAAACGAAGCCGATACCGTGCATCGTCCTTTCCGCTACGTCATCGTCGACGAAGCGGATTCACTGCTTCTCGATGAAGCGCGGGTACCGCTAGTAATCGCCGGTGAGTCGGACTCTTCTAGCAACGAGGGCACATGTTTCGCAGAATTGGCTCGGCAGCTCGAGCCAATTGAGCATTACGACTTTGATGAGTCCAAGCGGAACGTTTACTTGAATGAAGCGGGTTCTGCAAAAGTGGAATCGCAGCTTGGATGCGACAATTTGTACGAAAGTCATAATAGTCATTTGTTATCGTCATTAAATTGTGCGCTGCATGTGGAATCGTTATTGAAAAAAGACGTGGATTACATCGTCCGGGACGGGAAAATCGAGCTGATCGACGAATATACCGGACGCGTGGCGGAGAACAGGTATTTGCCGGACGGGCTGCAAGCCGCGCTTGCGGCCAAAGAAGGACTGCAGCCGAAAGCCGGCGGGAAAATTCTCGGGATGATCACCCTTCAACACTTCATTAGCCTGTATTCGAAGATTTGCGGAATGACGGCTACCGCGTACGCTTCCGCAATGGAATTTGAAGAGATTTATGAACTGCAGGTCGTACAAATTCCACCGAACCGGCCAAACATACGGATCGACCATCCGCACCGGATTTATACCCATAAAGAAGCCAAGCTTAAAGCGCTTGTACACGAAATCTCGTCCGTCCATGCGACGGGACGTCCAATTCTCATCGGTACGTCAAGCGTCGAGGAGTCTGACATGCTGGCGAAGGCGCTGGCCGTTGCCAGCGTAGCTTGCCATGTTCTGAATGCGAAAAACGACGCAGAAGAAGCTGAGATCATCGCCAAAGCGGGAGAAGTCGGTGCAGTGACGGTGTCTACGAATATGGCGGGACGCGGTATCGACATTCGGCTAGGCGGCGGCAACCCCACGCAAGCAGAAGCTGTCGCCAAGCTAGGAGGGTTGTATGTGATTGGTACACATGCAAACGAAAGCGTGCGGATCGACGACCAGTTGCGCGGGCGTTCTGGCCGCCAAGGTGATCCGGGAGCTTCCGTATTTTTCGTAAGCTTGGAGGACGAGTTGATGCTTCGGTTCGGCATCGATAAATGGGTTCGCTCTCTTAGGCAAGAAGAGGCGCTTAAAGAGCCGATGCTTCACAGCAAAATCTCGCATATTCAGTGCGTTGCTATGACCCAAAACTCCCATATCCGCAAGGAACTGAACTGTTATTCGGATATGGTGGAGGATCAAAGGCGAATTCTATACGAGGAGCGGCTCGGAATTTTGAAAGGCGAGAAGCCGATGAGTCCTTCGGAGCAGCGGGTACGGCTTTTTTATATCGACGAGTTCTGGGCTGACCATCTGGCATACGTTTCTTACGTTCGCGAAGGCATCCACTTGGAGAGCCTTGCTAGCCGCAATCCAATCGACGAATTTCATGTGCAAATAACCCAAGCATACGAGCAAATTTCGGCTAAAATAAATAGTGAGTCGGAGAATATGCTTGTAAGGCTCGAAGGCTCGAATGATCCGGCGAAGTGGGAAGAGTTAGGTCTGAAGATCCCCACTTCCACTCGGACTTATATTATCAATGATCAATACCTCCAGAACAAGCGCAGTTCATGGACCGCAGAGACAATAATGGCTTTTTATCTTCGTAAGTTTTTGAGGCTGGTATTGTGGCCGGTATACAGGCTGTCAAAATATTGATGCATCTTAGCTTTTTCGAGGATGATCGGGACGAATACGAGCGAACACTCGATTCATCCTGCGCTGAAAATGTTGAAGCGAAGCATTGACTCCGTGTAGCCGCTCAGTTTCGGTGTCGGAATAAGAGCGGCTTTTTCTTGCCAAAGATGACGTGTATAGAGGACAATGGGCTTCTGTCAATAGGCTGGACACAATAAGAAAGACTAAATTAGGCGGATGAGGACAGGAAATCTTCCATCCGCTGCGGCGTTTTATACTCAATAGCAGAATGAATGCGATTACGATTATAACAACCTTCCATATATTAGGAAAAAATTGTTCGAGCATCATCAAAAAAGTAAATAGGGTTCGATAGAGTATTTCTTTCTTTAATATGGCATGAAAACTTTCAATAGGAGCATTATCATAGGGACAACTTTTTGCTGAGAAAGACTGCAGTATTCCTAGTGTCGTGAGTTCTTCTCGATATTCATGACTCGTAATTAACTGCCTCGATCTGAATGCAGGATAACTCCCAAAGCAGGCTTCTGAGTGAACACAGCTTGATGAAGTGCAGATAACACACAAGCTTTATCCATCGTTTGGCTGAAACACCAGCCAATAATTTTATTTGTAGACAGATCCATAATTGAATCTAAATAGCATCAACCCTTATTAAGGACGTGGATATAGGTAATGTCACTTACCCATTTTTCGTTTCTCTTGCTTGCCTTAAAATTTCTATTCAGCAGGTTTTTTTCGCCGCCATGATACACAGCATCCGATTTGTACGGTCTATACTTTTTGACCTCAACAACAGAGGTTTGTTGATTATCTACTTTAATCTCTTTACCTTCATTAACTCATTTATAAAACGCCGTTTTGCTTAGATCATATTCACTCATAATTTCAGATGCTGTTATTCCTTTACGATGAAGTTCAACGATCATGGCTTTGAAATTATCACTATATTTTCCTTGCTTTATTCCCATAGTTGGACACAACTTTTCAATATTATTTTATCAGTCCTCCTTTTTGTGTCCACTACTATATACTAATTCCATTATCTACTCCAGAATGTAATCTGTACGAAATCCCGTGCAGATTACCTTAAGGAGTTGATATTTACTTGCCAACCTGCAGATGATATAATAATGGAAAATAAGAAAGTACCACTTAAATGGTCCAGAGGAAGTAACTCGGGCCTTTTTTGTTTGCAGTTTTCGTTCGTATCTTTGAATATATATTAATTAAGGAGCTATAATCTGTTGAAGACATTAATTATTGCAGAAAAACCGGATATGGGACGGAATATTGCTGCCGCAATAGATCCAAAGGCGAAAAATAACCGTTCTTATTTTGAAGGCGAGCAGTATATTATTACTTGGGCAATAGGGCATTTAATTGGATTAGCAGAACCAGATGCCTATGGTGATAAGTACAAAAAATGGAACATATACGATTTACCAATAATTCCTGATCATTTTAAATTAGTTCCCAATAAAAAGACAATTGATCAACTTAAAATCATTGCAGATTTGGCTAAACGGTGTGATTTGATTGTCAATTCTTGTGATGCCGGAAGAGAGGGCCAATATATATTTTCGCTAGTCCAGAGATATTTAAATTTAAGTCAACCTGTTAAACGACTATGGATCTCGGATCTAACAGCTGAAACGATTCGTAAAGGATTTCAAGAGTTACGATCGGAAGCGGATTATTACAATTTAACGTTAGCCGCATCTGCTCGGAGTGAAGCGGATTGGCTGATTGGTATGAATGGGACTAGAGCATTTACAACTAAGCATAATGAATTGATGTCTGTCGGTAGAGTGCAGACGCCTGTATTAGCATTAATTTATGATCGTGAAGCAGAAATAGCGAAATTCGATTCGTTAACATTTTTTGATGTCGAAGCTCAATTTCAGCAAGAGGAAACGAACTATAAAGGAATGTGGCAGGGTGACCGGATTACGGAGAAAGAAAAAGCTGACACGATCGTTTCCGATGTAAAAGGAAAGCGCGGGATGATCGAGTCTTATGAAGCAAAAGAAATGAAAGAGTACCCTCTTCGTCTGTATGATTTAACATTGTTGCAGCGTGAAGCGAATAGTAAGCTTAATTTTTCAGCAAAGAAGACGTTAGATATTGCCCAAAGCTTATATGAAAAGCACAAAGTCATTACTTATCCGCGTACGAATTCTAACTATGTAACAGAACAAAATATACCAGAGATGCATAAGGCGCTTAATGCATTGCAAAGTACAAGCTATAGTCAATGGGTACAGCAAAGTGATCGGTCACTTGTTCATATCGGTAATAAATCGATTTGTAATCCTGCTAAAGTAGAGGATCACCATGCGATTATGCCAACGGTACGTAAGGCTACTTCTCTTTCTGTAGATGAACAGAAGCTATATGATCTTGTCGTACGTAGATTTCTGTCACAGTTCTTTCCGCCAGCAAGATATATGGGACATACTGTTCTGACGAAGGTTGAACAGCATCTCTTCAAAAGTAATATGAAACAGTTGTTGGAACTTGGTTGGAAAGTGATCTACAGCGATCATAATCAGGAAGCGGTGACAAAGCGGAAGAAAGCACCTGCCGATGGTGATGATCCAGATGAGGTTACAGAACTTGATCAGCCATTCGAGTTAAATGCTGATGCTGATATATTGTGCAAAACTGCGACAGCAAGAGAGAAAGCAACGAAGCCACCGAAGTCATTTACAGAAGGAACACTTCTTAGGGCGATGGAGAGTGCAGGAAAGCAGATCGAAGATGATGAGATGCGAGAGGCGATGAAAGACTCGGGACTCGGGACGCCTGCGACTAGGGCTTCGACGATCGAACGTTTGAAGACGGTTGGTTATATTACGTTGGTCGGTAAAAGGATAACGATTGCGAACAAAGGTAAAATCGCGATTGAACTCATTCGTGGCGCAGGTGTTGAGCTGCTAACATCCCCTGAAATGACTGGGATGTGGGAGAAACGATTGAATGATATTGCGCGCGGAAACGCATCGAATGAGCAATTTATGAATAATGTGAAGAAGTTTGCAACGATGATCGTTGATAAGGTACGAGTGCAGCCGATGGTAGCTAAATCTTCATTCGAGAAGCAGGAAGTAGCTGTCAAAAAAACGCGGAGTACTAAAAAATCGGATGCAGACAAAACGGATGCTGAAGGCAAAGAAGTAAAGCCTCGTACTAGGAAATCAACTGCCAAAGAAGCGGGTGCCTCGGGTACTAAAACTTCAACAACAGCAGCTGGTACTAAAGCATCAACAGTTGTAGCTAGCACGACAGCTGCTAGTCAGTCAAAGTCAGCGGCGAAAGCTACAATAGCTACTGCGGACAATGGTGCGAGCGCAACGAGTGGCTTACAATTGATTACCCCTTGCCCAAGAGCGGGTTGCGGTGGTCAGTTGTTTATGGGTCGTAAAGATTATGGTTGTTCTCATTATCGTTCAGGATGCACGGTCATCATTAGGCGAGAAGTGTTCGGACACTCCATTACATCTGATGATCTTAAGACATTGACTAAGACTGGTAAGACACCAGACTTGAAGCTATATACTCCCGGCGGCGAGCATGTGGACGGTAGAATTGTACTAGTCAATCGTGATACTGGTGAATTATCGATAGATATGAATTAGTATGTGAGAAGTTTCAAGTGGGAAAATGCAAAAAGATCAACTACCCTCCTGTGGCGGGTAGTTGATCTTTTTTGTTGTTCAGTTAGAAGAGGGTTGAAAGCTATTTGTTTTTAATAGAAGGATTTCTTGTGGATTTAGCAACATTATCCATATTGTTGACGTATATGATATTATGCAATATTTATCCAATATAATGAGTGGGGGTTATTGAAATCGAAAAGAAATTGGTAAAGGGAGCAATATACGCATTTTTAATCGGCTTAGCCCTCGCTATTGTATTTATTCCAGATACTATTACACGTGTAGATGCTAATGTAACTACGATCTATTCAATCCCGATCCGGGAAATTGCACACGATGTTGTAAACAATATTAAGGAACTGCCACAGGATAATTCAAATTACGGTTTAATACACGGAGATCTGTGGTTGGAAAATATCCTTGTAGATAGTGACTCTACACTAACGATGATTGATTTTCAAGACTGTGAAAAGCATTATTATTTATACGATTTAGCCGTTCCAATCTATTCTGCACTGGAGTTCTCGTTCTCAGGGGGAGAGAACATAAAAGATTATGAACGATCCATTACCAGGGCGTTAATCGATGGATATAAAGAGGAGAATGACCTCTCTTCTGAGATGCTTATGAAACTACCGCTGTTTTTGAAGCTAAAAGAATTGTTTGAATATAATTTGATGCATATGTATTGGAATTCTAAAGAGCTAAGCGAGGAACAAGTTCGAATCTTAAACTTATATAGAAATCGGATAGAATACGCCCACTCTAGAACTATCAGTGAAGGGGGATATAATTGAGAAAATTATTTATTTTAATGCCTTTAATATTCTCGATTTTAGTAGGAATAGTCGCTTGTACTTCACAACCACTAGTTGATAATAAAATTGGGAGAGTAGAATTCTATGAATTCAATACAAATACTGAATTGACATTAGAAGATATCATTGAGCCTTTTAGTCGTCAAGAATTAAACTTAAAGCCACAAATGGAAGGTGAGCACCCAAAGTTAAACGATGTTGGATCCAAGGCATATGAATTAATTGATGGAATGGTATTTATTCACTTATTCGATAATAATGAGGAATTAAAAGAAGGAAAAAATCAAATTAAACAAGCTTATGAATATGAAAAATGGGGACTTAAAGTTTACGAAGTAAACAATATGTTGTTTGTTTATATGCCAGCACATGCGACTGACGAATTAGTAACTGAAAAACATAGGGAAATGATAAGTGCCATCGAGGAAATGATTGAAAATAACAAGTCCCTGACAACTCAGCAATAAATGTAATCGACTCAATAAACGAAGTATTAAATGGGAAGATTATCGACCCATATTCTGATAATGGAGCATATTGCGAGTTGCCAACAATAACATTTAAAAATATCGTTATAAAGTGGTTGAAAGAAAAGGATAAGTACTACCGTAATTAAGCTATCGGAAAACGATAGTGGAGGGGCTTGTAATATAGGAGCTCCTCTTAACTGGATAGTGCAAATTTAAATCGAAGCTTACGTCTAATTTGATGTGTGTTTTAGGAGGGGAACTATATGAAATTTCTTATGGCAGTCCTAATAATTTTGTGTGCAGTATTACCGACCTACTATTACATTAAGTACCGTGGATGGAAGAAAAAATTGTAAAAGATTTTCCACACTAACGGGAGATTTTATGACGATTGTTTATATTCTCTTTAGGAGGAGAATTGGAATGAAAAAGGTTTTTACAATAGTTTTAACTATTACTATGATAATTACATTTTCTTCTTGTTCGAATGATACAGGGACAGCGAAACTACTTAATAAAGAAGGTGTTGCACCCTATGAGTTATCTGAAAACGATACATATCTTCTACAATCCCTGGCTCTCGTAGGTGATGTGAATATCATATCATTCAAGGCTCCAAAAATCGCAAAAACCCTTAAAGCAAATGTTTATGTTTTAGAAGATAACGGCATATGGAACACTGTGGGAGGTGGACAGATTTTATTGGGAGAGGACGCTGCCCCCGATGGCCGATTGGAAGGCACGTTTGCAATGCTACTTAAAGATGATTATGCAATAGATATGCACATCAACACAAAGGGGCGAGCCTCCTATCAAACCGGAAAACTTGAAGTCGATTACAAAATCGTAGCATCTACAAAAGGATTTCTGACCGATTTTCAAGAGATTGAACTCGACAAAGAAATACCAGTTGCAATTATGATTTATGACAGCGGTACGAGTATGAAAAGTTATTCTATGGAGAGCTTCTTTTCGCCTTCTGAATTTGAAGGAATGGACTTAGTGCAGGTGGTCACACTGACTTTTACGGAATAAGCTGATTGGAGAATTATTGATACATAATTTTTGCTCGGAGGTTCATATGTCATGTTATTCATATTTTATGTATCAAAGATTGTGGAAGGGGTACTTAAGGTAAATCGATAAGTATTATAATTAGTTACATGCGAGGGGAACAACAAATGTGGAAGAGCAGTTTTATAACTGGTCTGGGATTGATTGCATTAAGTGGAATTTTGTACACTGTGGAAAGATTTATTGCTGTTTTAAAATGGGCTAGTGAGACTGCTCCAGTAAAAATTAATGGGTCTGGTTCGTATCCCTCTGAACCAACTATGCCTGGTATTTTTGATAATTTATTTGTAGGGGTTTTCTTAATATTTGGATTAGTTTTATTAATAATTGGGCTAAGAAAAGGAATTAATAAATCTATTTGAAGTTATTTCTCTAAAGTTGAACTTTAGTTCAATACATCATGGAGTAGATTGCGAACGGGCAGCTGCTCCATTTACGGATTTGCAGGTTGAGCGTTACGTGCAGGCGCTGCTGCAGAAGGACATGGAAAGTCTGGAGCTTCATTTGGGGATATACGATGACAACGAAGAAACGAAAGCGCTAGTGAAGCGGATGCTTCAGAAGTATGAAGTATCACTCGATCTGAACTCGGTAAAGATCGTATCGAAGGGCTACGATGAGCAGGAGGATCAATACTTTTTCGAGCTTCGCGATAGTAACCAGCAGACGCACGAACTTCGGTTAGGCAGGGGAGAGCTTAGGGTTGTGGACGAATGGTTGATCGTCCAAGCAACAGACAAATGAAGCATTGCAGCAGTCGTTCAACTCCACTCTGAGCCCCTTTGAATGGCTATTGCATACGTCAATGAGTTAGAAATCACAGAACGCCCTGTTTCTTGAGATAACGGGCAGGAAATGAGAGATAACTTATTTCTCAGCGACCTTCTTGCACTTTGGGATCGTCAGAAGGTTTAGTGAAAAAGAGCGGAGGGATCATTTGAAAAAACTTTTTACAGCAATCCTACTCATTTTAGTTGGAATTATTTTATGTGCGGCACCGCAAGCTGAAGCCTTGTCCTGTGCTCCTCCACTTCCCGTTAAGGAGGAGATGGACCATAGCGCCGTCGTTTTTCAAGGAAAAGCAGTCGAGATTAAAAAGGACGGACTTACTGTGTTCCAGATCGATGAGGCTTGGAAGGGTGTAGAGACCTCGCAGCTTGAGATTTATGATAACGGGTGGGATCCTTTTATTAAAGATACGGAGTATTTGGTATTTGGAAGCGTTCAGGAAGGAAAACTTCGCATGAATTTGTGTGGGCGAACGGGACCTTGGGACAACGCAAGGGAAGCGGCGATGAAGGATTCAGGCATCAAGTCTATTAAACCTGGATTAACAATGGAGGCGGAGCAATTTAAACAACAGCGAGGGTATGCTATTCCGGCGATCATAGTAGTCATCATTGTTGCACTTCTGCTGCTGTACATCGTATTGATAAGGAATAAACGGAAACGGTGACGTTTAAAAACATTTTAATGGGAAGGTGCTAAGGGATTATGATACTCAATGAATTTCCGACATTTGAGGCAGTCTAATTTATTGATCTAACGAGGTACTATACCACAATAATCATCGGGAAAAGGCAGCTGTTAAATTGGCTGCCTTTTCCACGCTAACGGTCAGATTACTTACAATAAAAGGTGGCTTAATAGTGAAGACCTTAATAAGTGCTTTGTCCAAAAGTAAAAAGGAAAAGCTTGTTATGACACCAATAGCTTTTCTCACAGCTAATTGGTTTCTAATTACTGCGATGAATGGTTAGATAATTTGTGAAATAATTAAATGGCTTGCGCTCTTATATTTCAACTATATGTATCGGAGCAGTTGAATAAACAAGATGAGTTATATAGCTGAATGATATTGAGGTGGGTTAGTTGAATAAGAAGTATGATCCACAAAATGAAAAGTTCTATATAAGATTTTGGGCGAATGTAGAAAAGAAGGTTATATATAAATTTATATTCGTTCTAATGTTCGGACTATGTGGTGCATTATTTGCTACTTTAATGGCAGTGCTTATGTTGCGTGATGTGGATTTCAAGTGGACTACTGTATATATTGGTTCTGCTTTTACTGTTTCAATAATACTAAGTCCATTTGATTACCATAGATTCAGAAAAAAATACCGTGAACATGTGAAATTTCATCAAGGCGATAGATTCTCAAGGAAGGAGGTCTAACTAATGAAAATTAAAAAAATAGTATTTATTATGGCACCAGTTGCTGTCGTAATTTTTCTTTGGTTATCTGGTTTGATTGGTTTATGGACTGGAGGGATGGCTTATATTGCGAATAACACCAAAGAATTTACTGATAGAAACGGTCATGTTGTACAAGGGGAATATACCATAGCAATAGACTTGTCAAATTTAGAGAGTAATATCGGAAAAGAGTTGTACAATGACGGTACCTATAGAATATATGTATCCTGGGTTGATAATACAGGAAATAGAAATACTGGCGGATATAGAATTGGTTTTAGATCCAGTGGACGTTATTCTTTAACAGGTGCTTCATTAATTTCGGGGGGTCATCATGCTACCGTGAACGGAAATTCATTTACAACAAATATGATCGCTAAAATGACAGCACAATATAACAGCAAAAAATACACCAGCTCTGTATATAGTGTGAGTGGGTTAAACTATAATGACGGAGATGATTTTTCTTTCTATATTTTCCCTTCTAAATCTTATGAAAAACAAGAAATCTCATTAAACGAAACAGGAATAGTACATTTAACCGTTACAGAACTTTTTAAAAATATCTGGAGCAAAAAATAAGGGGCTTAATACGCTAACAGGCAGTTTATCGCAACAAAAAAAGTAGATATTGCGTATAGAACTATAAATTAAGTACGAGGAGGAAATATGATGAAAAGAATTTTGAACACTTTGATTTTTATCATTCTCACATCTGCTTTTACAGGATGTACAGTATCCGAACCTAATCTCAATCAAAATGTAATCAGTACCATTGAGAATATACCAGAAGAGACACCAAAAGAGACAAATGAGGAAAATACGGAACAAACAACTGAAGATAACGACACTAATGATTATTCATTAATTATTAATAATTCAATTATCACTCTCAAAGACTGGGATAACAAAGTTGATTTGCAAAAAATATTAGGCGAACCAACTTCGCAGAATATTGAAGAACTGGGTAATGAGGCAGATACGCTCAAAGGGTCATTTATTAAAACATTGAAATATGATGGACTTCAAATAGAACTTATTTCCCCTAAAGAAAATGGTAAGGATTTTTGGATAATTGAAATGGTGGTTATCAAAAAGGACTACAAAACATCTAAGGGAATTCAAATAGGAGATAAGATTGAAGAAGTTAAGAATTCTTATCCTGATATAGAGATAGCTCTTGACGGGAGAACGGACCCGAATAATTGTGCATATGTATTAAATAATGAGCAAGTTGAGTACCTGCAATTTGAAGTAAAAGAAGGTCTTGTTAGTGAGATAAAGATTTTTTACTTAATTCCCTAACGGAAAACGATATAAATAAGCGGTAGCCTTGTTAGGCAAATGGAGAACGATAGTTGAATAATAAATACGAACCAAAAAATGAGTAGTTCTAAGCTTTTATCACATATTGACGGATGAATCGCTTGACGTGTTTAATGATCACACCTCTGTTTTTACTCGATTGTATGAAAAGCGTGAAGCCTACAACAATTTAATTGATCTGATTCCGCAGTCTATAGTTATTCCTGGAAAAACAGATATCAAAGAAGCAAGGCTGTGGTTGCAGCAGCATGATCCACAGTTTTTATATCTGAAGGATAATATCGAATATACACCATGATATTCCTTTGAAATAACTTTTAAATGAATAGACTTCCACACTATAAATATAGGAGTTGACCAAATGGAGACAATATTAACAGAAGAAATGATCTTGGATGACCTAATAAAAACATTTCGTCGTTTATTCGGTTTAAATGTAATTGAAACTACTTCAATAAAACGAGGTTGGTTAAACTTAAAATGGAAAGTTACCACTGATGCAGGGGAATTTCTACTTAAACAATACAACAAACAAAGATATAAACTATTTAACCCAGAGGAACTATTGTATGCAATTTCTCAACAGATTCGATTGTATGACCAAGGTCTAGCGTGCCCCAAAGTATTATCACAGAATGAAAGAATTTTGCTTGAATCTGATAATGGAGAACTCTTCATGGTGATGGAATTTTGTCAGGGGAAAATAGTTCCACCAGGTAAAACCAATGTCCATCAAATATACGATTTAGGTCGAGCAACAGGAAAAATGCATCGATTGTTAAATGACGGGACACTGGGCATTAAAAATAGTCCGCAATTTATTCCTCCAAGCCGTGAGGAGCATTTAGCACATTGGAACTCAGTTTGGGAAAAGACTAATGGAGTTGGTAAACCTCAGTTGCTTGCTGTTATAGAAACTCAATTTAAAGCTACTGAAGAAATGGATATAGAAGTACTCGAATTACTTCAAACAGGATGGGCGCATCGTGACCTCTGGGTAGATAATCTTATATTTAATGATAACGGATTAACTGCAATTCTAGATTTTGATCGACTAAAGTATGACTATCCGCAACTTGATGTAGCTCGTGCTGTTATGTCATGTGCCTTAGATGATCATTTAGATGTCTCCCTAGCTTCGGCGTTTATGGAAGGGTATAGTGAAGAACGCAATGTGGTAGAGGGCTATTTAACATATTCATTACAGTTGTTGTGGTATATGGAAAGCACATGGTGGATTAATGCTAACATGGATCAGCATAGTGTACCGCCTGCTCGCTTCGCAAAGGAAATGATTTGGCTTGCTGATAGTCAAAAAAACATTTCGGCTTTGTTAGGAAATATTTAGACAATGCAAAACAATAAAGATGGAATGAATGCCACAATTAAATATATATAGAAAGGGAGGAACAAGAAATGTTTCCTATATTAGAGACAGAACGATTGGTACTAAGAGAAATTTCAAAGGATGATGCGGAGGGCATATTCGCTTGTTTTTCTAATGAAACTGTAACTCGCTATTATGGGCAAGATACATTAGATCATATCGAACAAGCAGAAGCTTTTGTTGATTTTTTTGCAAATAGCTATAAGGATAAAAGAGGAATACGTTGGGGAATTGAAATAAAAGGAACTCAGGGAATAATTGGGACTGTAGGATTTAATGCTTGGTCTCCCAAACATAGACGAGCAGAAATAGGCTATGAAATACATCCTCAGCACTGGAGAAAGGGCTATATCTTCGAAGCCGTATGTAAAGTGATTCAATATGGATTTGATGAATTCGGTCTGACTCGCATAGGGGCAGTCGTTTTCGTAGATAACGAAGCCTCCAATAAATTGCTAGTCAAAGCTGGATTTCAAAAAGAGGGCATTTTGAGAGATTATATGTATCAAAATGGAATAGCACACGATACATACGTATATTCGATTCTTAAAGATAGAGAATAATGAAAAAAAGCTAGCGCAGTGGGAGAATGCCCAAACTGTGCTAGCGCTTAAGATATAAAATATTAATAGCGTGAAATAAATGGTGGGATTTGCTGTAATGATTGAACGGATAGAAATTGACCTTTAGGCTCGATATTAACATCTATAATATTGTAGCACCATTCATCGGGAACAACGACATGAATAGCGTGGATGCCAGCAGATAATGCAGGAACAATATCATTGCGAATAGAGTTGCCAATCATCCAAGTTCGCTCACGATCGAATGAATTAGCAGTTAGCAATTCATCCAATGCAGCAATATTTTTCTTCTGACGAATATATATACGATCATCAAAGTAACGATCAAGTGACATATCTTGTATTTTGCGCAATTGAATCTTCTGCTCTCCACCTGTATAGAGAGAAAGCTGATGTCCTTGCTGCGTTAATTGTTTCAATGTGTCCTCCATATGAGGATAGGCTTCTGTCTCATGACCGTAAACGTCCAGTCCAAGCTTCCAAAGTGTATCAATCTCAATAGGGGAAGAAGCACGACCGTGTAATTGGCAATAATAATGATACGTATCGATAAAAGATTGCGGGAAATGTACGCTTTTGAAGCCACTCTCCGCAATAAGTAGAGTATCAAGTGTAGCCTGCTTAGCTTTTACCTCATCAACGGTTAATATAGAATGATTGAACCAACTTACAACTTGCTGGGCAAATTGTTCTATAGATTGAAAGAAATAACGGTTACAATAGATTAATGTATCATCAAGATCAAATAAAATTTGTTGCGACATAGTGTGAAAACTCCTTATCTACATGGATGCTACTATGTTCAATCTAACCTATCGAAGTGATACAGTCAATGAATAGGAGCTGCGTTACGAGAAATGACACTATTGTGCGTGACGTTGTTTGCACTCTAGTAATTTGTTCTTAATATAGGAAATGCGGCGCTGTACATAGAAGTCTTTACTTTCTCGACGTAATTCTGAAGGCTTAACTTGCTCACCCGTATCGTTATTTTCAATTGTTAGTCTACCATCATCAAAAAAGGTGAACGTAAGATCTCGCTGAGGTGGGAATTTCTCTACGAAACGAAAATGTTGACGATTGGAATGCATGTTAATCAAGCCTCCTAATAACGAATTATTAGAACATGTGTTCTGATAATAGTATACCAAACATTTGTTCGTATGGAAAGAGTTGTTTTTTTGACGTAAACTAGTAGTTAGAAGCGTTTGCATAAATGGGAAGGATGCGAAAAATGTTAAGAATACAAAAATTATCTAAATCAATTCCAGGCGGCCCAAAGCTGTTGAAAAACATTACTTTCGATGCTTATGAGGGTGACTTTATAGCGATTAAAGGTGCAAGCGGAAGTGGAAAATCTACATTATTGAAATGTCTCGCTCTTCAACAAAACTGGACATCTGGCAAATATATATTTAATGGGAACAATATATTTGAAGGTGGAATTCGGGCAAAGTTAAAGTTGAAGCAAGAAGTTGCGTACTTAGAGGAAAAGCCTTTCTTATTTCCAGATAAGACGGCGTTAAAAAATGTAATTATCGGTGCAATAGGCCAAACTCCGGCATGGAGAAGATGGACAGGCTTGATGCGGAATGATGATTATATGGGCGCAATGGATATGATTGAAAAGCGTGGTTTGCTTGATAAGGCTAAGATGAAAGCAAAGCATCTCAGCGGTGGAGAACAACAGCGTATTGCGATTGCAAGAGCGTTAGTGCATGGTGCAAAAGTTATTGTTGCCGATGAACCCGTTGCAGGTCTAGATCCACATGCAGCCGAATTAGTATTAGCTGAATTAAAAGCGCTATGTAAAGAACAAGGTATTATCGTTATTGCTGTCCTTCATCAAGGAGACTGGGCAGAACGATTCGCTGATCGCGTGATTGGTCTTAATGGTGGGGAGTTGGTTGTTGACGTGTACGGACGCAGACTAACAGAAAGAGAAAAAAACCTTATATAGGTAGTTCAAAAAGCGGACTTTGATAACGATGATGATGCTGACGTAGGTTACTCGACATCGAATATGAAGCGAACTTGGAAAGTACGGTTCGCGTGTACGTAATCATGTACACTTGCGCTTCCGTCTTTCTCAAGTATCGCTCCATCTTCTCGGTTCTGAAAGCCCGCTTTTTGAACCTTCATTTGAATTGGTAGTTCAAAAAGCGGACCTTCATTTTAAGCTTCGGGCGTTGGCCGCTTGTGTACTCGTACCGTACACGTTGCTGGGTTTTGTGCTCAGGCCCCCCTATTACAACTCAAGCATTCATCAATAGGAAATACATCAAGTAGCTGGTGTAGCTTTTATTGAGGGATGCTTTTTTACTGTATGATCATTACTAATGAGGTCTATTAACTACACCTTCATACGAAAAGCTCATTTATTGACATGGTGATGAAGAAAACACATATACATAGTTATAGTGGAGGTGTAGTAATGATTCAGCTTGGCAGTATGATCGCTTTATTCGCGATCGGCATTGTTATTATTTGTGGGATATGTATGTACGTGCAGAAAAGTATTAAAGCACAAAGCTACATTAGCTCGTCGTTGTATGGAGAAACGATTCAACTTCTGCAGGATAAGCATGATTTGCATCGCTTTGGTATTGGTCAGTTTTTGAAACGACAATATGGTGAACTTAGTTCATTCAGTCTATCGTTCAACACATTAGGAGTGCTAGCGACATCGTTGTTGTTGTTCGCACCGCTAGTGAAGAATGGAGGACTAGAGCTTGTCTTGATCTTATTCCCTATTATAGGTGTTGTGTTTGTACTACTATCAGCAATGCTAGCTCAGCTAATATCGTCACAGCCTACCGCTGGTGGATTATATCAT
Source organism: Paenibacillus sp. Y951 (assembly GCF_056786395.1). NCBI lineage: Bacteria > Bacillati > Bacillota > Bacilli > Caryophanales > Paenibacillaceae > Paenibacillus > Paenibacillus sp. Y951. The sequence goes on from NZ_JBXCIY010000013.1 coordinate 25,110, forward strand.
GTTGTATTTCGCCATTCAGGATCAATGCTAGCAAGTGTCATTGGTAATCTTAAACTAATTGCACAAGTGAGTCTTATTATATGGTATAGCTACGGCTGCACTTATTTTATAGCTATATTGCTAGCGCCGCATACGTCATTTTTTCAGCAACAGTTTGGATTTTATAGTACTGCTATTGTGATCGTATTATTACAAGTTATGATCAATAGTTTGAAAAGCTCGTACATAAGATCGCTCCAAGTCGTCGGATTATTATTACAAATAGTAGGCATTGTAGCATTGATTAGCTGTGTCACGATGACGATGTTTGCGAATGGTTATTCAGCTATCTACATATTCATTTCGCAGCATAATGCATCATCGTTGTATTTGAATGCAGGATCAGCTACCTTTGCTCAAATTGGTTTGCTTATTGCTTTAATGAGTAAATGGTTTGTTGGAACAGAGGAGGCTTCAAGTGGAGCTGAAGAAACGCTAGAACCAAGAATTCGTACACCATGGTCGATATTTCTTGCTAGCAGCTACACTTATATTATTGGATTTATCCTATTACTTGTTCTGTCTAATCTCGTGATGAACTATAGTGTGAACGGGAATATCGCTAACATCGAATTATGGTTAACTTATCTTGTAGCTGAATCGAACGCTTGGGGAGATATTTTAATCATCATTGCTATACTGGCTTGTTGGCAAAACAGTCAAAGCAGCTTAACCCATGCTTCCAGAACGATGCTTGCGATGGCGAGAGATCGTATGCTGCCATTCTCTAATAAACTAGGTATGGTTTCATTCAATCGGCAAATTCCCCATATCGCAGTAACAGTAGTAGGGATCATTGCGATCATTATATTAATTTTTCTCGGTATTCTACAAGTGAATGCGATACTTGAAACGATGGCTCTGGTCGTTGTTGTCTGTTATGGCAGTCTATATGTACTTACGCTCTACTTCACTAGAGATGTAAAGCTAGATTCACTTTGGACAATTGGTGACTGGTCAAATTCGGTGCGCTGGATATTAATATTTGCTCTACTAATTATCGTTGCAGCAGCAAGCTATTATGTGAACTATTATGTATTGCTTAGTATTGGATGTATACTCATTGTCGGGATGATCTACACCTACGCTTCAGTAGGTTTCGCAAAGCTAATGAATAACAATAGCCAATTTACAAGAGATACTTTTGAGCTTGAGGGAAAGCTACCATTGCAGTGATGGGAAATGTTGCGGAAATGATGGTAATTTCCATAGGTATTTCCCGGGGAAGCGCATAAAGTTACATTTTCTTTCAATATTTCGACGTTAAAATGATAGCTTAACAGCAGGAAATGATGTCGAAAGAATACGGATTTTCGTCCAATTTTGCCAATAAAGTCAGTTAGGCGTTATAATGGTGATTAGAAGTTATGAAAAGTTTTAGATTACGCTTTCGAAGTTACTTTTCATCGTAGGAAGTATCACGAGAAGCTATGAAAAGTTGTAGGAGGGCTTTATGGAGCAACAGGAACAATCTTCACCTAGCCTTGAGACACAATTGTTAAATGAAGCTTTGACGTATTATAGCTTTCTTGAACAGCCGACCATCTTAGTCGGACACAGTGGTATGAATAATACAACGCGTATTGTTCGAGATGGCAATAAGCAATATAACTTACGAATTTATAATAATCATCAGGATAAAAGTAAGCTGCAATTCGAGCATGAAATACTAGAGCAATTACAATCCGAACCAGAATTACACATCATGTCGCCGATTCCAGTGTTGAATCGAATTGGCAGTACGATCACGGAATTATCTAACGGGAAATTAGCTGCGATGTTTCACTATATTGAAGGTGTCAGACCTTCGATTGACCGTGTAGAGCATATCGCTTGGCTTGCTACAGCTGCTGCAAAGCTAAGTAAAGGGCTGGCAGTATTGCAAGTGGAAACCAAGCCAGCATATACTCCGTATTATCAATTGGCAACGAATTACGAACCACTTCATGATGAGCGCATCGATTCTTTGTGCGCAACAACGGTGACTTTAACGGAAGTGAAACCGCATCTGCTACGAATTAAGGAAGAGAGAGCTGCGTTAGAGGCTATGCAAGATGATTTTGCTTCGTTACCTCAGCAATGGATTCATGGTGATATTAACTGTAGTAATGCATTAAGCTTAGATGATCAAGTTGTCGCCATATTAGATTTTGAATTTGTGACAGAAGATGCTAGAGTAATGGAACTAGCTGTATTGCTAGCGGAACTTATTAAGCCTGCCGCAACCAATTTGACGTATAAGCTACAGCTTGTGAAGGATGCTTTTTGCCGAGAATTGCCTCTGCAGGATGATGAATTGAGGCTGCTTGAGCATCTCGTGAAACTTAGATTAGTAGATGTTGCGATGCATTTCATAGGGCGCTATGAAGAAGGGTTAGATGATGAATCTACCGTTGGCGCAATAATTATTAATACAGATTTTGCAATTACATATATTAGATCGTTTCACGTATAAAATAGGTATGAAGGTGAGGCGAATGGGATGAGTTTGGCAGAAAGCTTAGGATATAGTAAGGAAGATCGTTTGTTAATTATTAATGGTGATGATTATGGCTTGAATTATTCGGTAAATGCGGCAGTACAGCAACTGCTTGTGAACGGCTCAATTAGTTCTACAACATTAATGATGCCATGCGCTTGGGCTCGAGAAGCTGCACTATGGAGTGCGGCTCACCCTCAATATGATGTAGGGGTTCATTTCACATTTACAAGTGAATGGGATAACTACAAGTGGGGTCCAGTGACAAGGCATAGTGATGTATCGTCGCTCGTTACTAATGAAGGGTATTTTCATAATAATTGCAAACATTTCGAACAAAGTGCTTCACCAAGTCAAGTGAGCTTAGAATTAAGTAGTCAAGTCGAGATGGCCATTAATTTGGGTGTAAAACCAACTCATGCAGATAGCCATATGGGTAGCTTATATGGGTTAGAGACAGGTAGACACTTCTTGCTTGAAACATTTGATGTATGCGCTTACTACGGACTGCCATTCAGACTCCCTCGATATGTGAATCCACTACAGCAGCATGTTGTCAGTCAGCAGTATATCGAATCGATCAATATGCTTGCTAGTGTAGCGGATCAGAAGGGTGTTATTATATTAGACTATTTGGTTGGCTTGCCGTTTGAACTAGGGCAAGATGAAACTACGGATAGTTTTACTGATTCGCTAAAGGAGTTCGTGACGCAGCTTGAGCCTGGTGTTACTGAACTAATTATTCATCCTAGTAAACCATCGTTAGAGCTTGATATGTTCCATCTTGAGCCGCAGAAGCGCGTCATAGAATGGGAAGCGATGCAGCAAGCAGACTGGCAGCAGCATTTGCAGGAGCACCAAATTAAGCTCATTTACTGGCATCAATTACAGGAGCTGCAGCGTAGTTCAACGTTGCGCAGTTATCCATTCTGATTCTGAATATGTTGTTCGTTATCAAAGTCCGTTTTTTGAACTACCTATTTCAATGAAAGTTCAAAAAGCGGATATTCAGAACCGAGCAGGTGAAGCGCTACTTGAGCAAGGCGGAAGCGCAAATGTACGTTATTGGTACATGCGAACCGTACTTGCCAAGTTCGCTTCAGATGCGACGTCGACTACGCTACGTCAGCATATTCATCGTTATCAAAGTCCGTTTTTTGAAGTACCTATACTAGGGAGGCCGTCGTATTGAACGCAGATGTTATATACCAACTCAACGAAGCTGTGAAACAAAATGTAGGGAAAGTAATTGTAGGAAAAGAGGATGTTATTGAATTACTCGTTATCGCTCTAGTGACATCAGGTCATGTATTGCTAGAGGATGTACCTGGCACAGGTAAGACGATGCTTGCGAAGTCATTAGCAAGCTCATTATCGTTAGCGTTTAAGCGAATTCAATTTACCCCCGATCTATTGCCATCTGATCTTAGTGGCATTCATTTCTTCAATCAGAAGGAATCGGATTTTCAATTTCGTCCAGGTCCGTTGTTTACTCATTTGCTGCTTGCTGATGAGATCAATCGTGCAACGCCAAGAACGCAATCAAGTCTGTTAGAGTGTATGGAAGAACGCCAAGTAAGTATTGATGGAGAGACGATGAAGCTTGAGCGACCATTTATGGTTATCGCTACGCAAAATCCAATAGAACAGCAGGGCACATTCCCACTGCCAGAAGCACAGCTTGATCGCTTCCTCTTCAAAATAAAAATGGGTTATCCATCTACGGATGAAGGATTAGTATTATTGAAAAGATTTATGAAAAGTGATCCGCTCCAAGAGCTCACACCGATTGCTTCAAGAGAACAATTACTAGAGGCCAGCACAAGCTATCAAGATGTGCGAGTTGCTGATGATGTACTTGCGTATTTATTAACGCTTGTTGAAGCGACTCGCACACATGAGGATGTCACGATTGGTGTATCGCCTCGTGGAAGTCAAGCACTGCTGCGTGCTGTTCAAGTTCATGCGATATTGCGTGGACGAGATTATGTAACCCCAGATGATATTAAAGCGATGGCTAAGCCTGTACTTGCACATCGGATCGCGCTGCGCGGGTTGCAACGAGGGGTGAACGGTACTGAGAAAGTAATTGATCAACTACTAGAGCGATTACCGGTTCCTTCTGAAGCGCAGCTTGTTGCAGAATAGAGGCCTGTTATGGTATTAATATGGTTTTTCTTAACGGCATTAATGATTGTAGTTGCACAATATTATTGGTATCGACGCTTTGTACTGCGCCACGTAGATTATACGCGCCATTTCAATACAATCGCATGTTTTGAAGGCGAAGAGATCGAGATGATCGAACAGATTAGCAACAATAAGCGGCTACTCATACCTTGGCTTTATATTGAGTCACAACTTGAAGCTTCATTGAAATTCGGCAAGTCAGATAACCTAGCGGTAAGCTCAGGAAGTCTCTATCAAAATCATCATAGCTTCTTCACATTAAGAGGATTTACAAAAGTGACGAGAAAGCATCGTATTACTCCAGTGATGCGTGGGAAATACAAGCTGAATACAGTAAGTGTTACTAGCGGTGATCTTGTTGGATTGGCAAAGGTTAATCGAACGATTCCGTTAAATGGTAAGCTGACCGTCTATCCGAAGCCGAAAGCTATTCCTTTGGAAAAGATACCTTATCATAGCTGGCAAGGCGATGTATCGGTGAAAAGGTACATTCTTCCTGATCCCTTTGTTGTAGCAGGAACACGGCAATATGAAGCGGGCGATACGTTCAAACAAATTAATTGGAAGGCTACAGCTAGAGCGGGGAGCTTGCAGGTTCATCAATATGATTTCACAGCGAATCGTAAATTAATGGTTGTATTGAATATTGATGACCGTGAAGGCATGTGGCGCGTTGTATCCAATCCGGCGATGATTGAAGATGGGATTCGCTATGCAGCAGGTATTACGGAGGAAGTCATTAAGCAAGGAATGCAAGCGGGATTTGCTACGAATATGCGTACCGCTGAGCAGTTTGAGAGTCTCTATATTTCACCGAACAGCGGAGAAACTCACTGGCTTTCTATGCTTGATGCAATGGCAACGCTGGAGCTTGAGCGGACGGAAAGTTTTTCAGATCTGCTTGATGCCATTATCGCTTCGAAAGTTTCATATACCGATTTTCTATTAATCTCGTCTTATTGGAATGAGGATTTGGAAGCTCAATTACGTGTGTTGAGAAGCAACAATAATGCAGCACTTTGTTTGCAATTAGCCGATATGCAAACAGACGATAGAAGAGAAACCGTACTTGAGGAGGTGAGTGCAAGGTGACAGAACTTATCGCCTCAAGTCGTTCTCGGAGCGGGAAAAAGATTACGCGCACAATAGTACAAGCAGTAACAGAGCTAATCTTCCTTGCACCTTTCTATGTAACGATCGGTATTTACCTTTTTCCTCCAATAGCGATTGTAGGTTGGTTAGTAGGACTAATTATTGCATACACGCTGCCTCAGTTGTTTCTGAAGGAAGGGAAACAGTATAAAAACTATACTAAAGTTGCTTTTGTTCTCATTAGTAGTTGTGTGCTAACAGCATTGTTCTATTCGTCAGTGTCCAATGAACAAACAATAATTAGTGCTATAGTGTGCCTGATTGCTAATGGTTTCTTCATTTATAGCGGTATAAGAAATTATCTGTATAGTTGGCGTGCGAGTTTTACAACGGTGCATATGATGATTAGTATAATAGCTTTCATAGTATTGCAAATATTGAAGATAACATTATTAACAGACGTTGTGCAATATAATGGAATATTCAATAGTTGTGGGATGTTGGCAATCATTATTAGTTTGTATATTAACAATGAGCGCATGCTCGGAGATCAGCAAATTGTCGATGAATCATCACGAACTTCTCGAATGTCTGTTCGGATCAATCGGGTGCTCATTACGATTATCTCTGTTGTATTACTTGCGATTGCACTTTTGCGTGGTATTCAGCAGCAGATTGAAGATTGGATTATGAACCTAATCAGACGGTTAATCGCTTGGTTTTCTAGCTATGAAGCAACTGAAGTAGTAGAGGAAAACGCTCCACCACCTGTAATAGATGCTGGAGAAGCACTACCACCTGGAGAGCCTTCACTTTTCTGGACTTATCTTGAGTTGATTCTAAAGTACTTAGTTTTCGCGGTTATTATTATTGCTGCAGTATACCTCATCGTAATTGGATCTAAAAAAATATTTAAGGTGATTAAGAACTTAATCGGAAGACTGTTCAATCCTTATAAATTAGGTGCTGGGTCTGAGGATGGTTATATTGATGAGATAGAGGTACTGCAACCGATTGGAAAGCGAGCGAGACTACCGAAGCGGATGAAGCTTAAAACTAGCCATATGGATGCTAAGCGATGGTCAACTCTTTCTAATGAAGATAAAGCTAGAGGCTTGTACACTCATGTAGTTAAGGATAACATTACCGCTGGTTACCATTATCAAGCGAGTCATACAGCTAAGCAAACAATCGAAGAGATGCAAGTTCAACCACAAGCGCAGAGTAACACTGCCAAGGCAGATGCTAAAAATGATCAGCATAAGACTGACTATGATCAATTAATAGATGTGTACAATGAGGCAAGATATGGTGATAAAGCACCGAATGAAACGAAGCTGCAAAAATTATATGATAAATTTGTTATGAAAAAGTAACATTGTTGAACGGTAACATTGTTGATATAATAACATTGCTAAAAAAGTAAAATCGATGAAATAGTAATATCACTGAAATAGTAAAGGAAAAAGACTAAAAGTGAGGGTGTATCTAATACTCTCAGCTTTAGTCTTTTTTCATTATAGTGCAAAAGTTACTTTGATAGCTCGCTAGAAGTGCTTAGTGCAAAACAGAGCAAAAAGCGGCTTTTTGCTCTGTGGACTACATAAATATCATAACGCCAAAATTGGTGTTACAGACTCATAGTAGTTAGAGAAGTATGTCTGTAGCGCCAAAATTGGCGTTACAGAGCGGTAGTAATTAGAAAAATATGTCTGTAGCGCCAAAATTGGTGTTACAGAGCGGTAGTAATTAGAAAAGTACGTCTGTAGCGCCAAAATTGGCGTTACAGAGCGGTAGTAATTAGAAAAGTATGTCTGCAGCGCCAAAATTAGCGTTACAGCGCGGTAGTAATTAGAAAAGTATGTCTGTAGCGCCAAAATTGGCGTTACAGAGCGGTAGTAGTTAGAAAAGTATGTCTGTAACGCCAAAATTGGTGTTACAGAGCGCTAGTAATTAGAAAAGTATGTCTGTAGCGCCAAAATTGGCGTTACAGAGCGGTAGTAATTAGAAAAATATGTCTGTAGCGCCAAAATTGGTGTTACAGAGCGCTAGTAATTAGAAAAGTACGTCTGTAGCGCCAAAATTGGCGTTACAGCGCGGTAGTAATTAGAAAAGTATGTCTGTAGCGCCAAAATTGGTGTTACAGAGCGCTAGTAATTAGAAAAGTATGCTATCTCAGCATGAATTTGGTTATCAAAGTCCGCTGCTTTGAACTTTCCCAGTAATGTGGGCAGCGATTTTATGGCCGTGGAACCTTCCAGACTCTATAAAAATCTCATTAGCATCTTCTTTGCGAGAAACAACGACACCAGCAAGATAGATGCCCGGCACATTGCTTTCCATCGTCTCCTCATTGAAAGTTGGATGGCCTTCTTCTTCGATAGTAATACCCGCAGTTGTAAGAAATGGTTGATCGGGATGGAAGCCTGTGAGCGCTAGTACAAAGTCGTTCTCAAGCGTGATCACACCTTCTGCTGTATTCACTTTAATATGGTGATTCGAGATCGATTGTACTTGGGATTGCAGTAGCAAGCGAATAGAACCTTTATTCAACTTCGCTTCGAACACAGGGCGGACCCAAGCTTTAACGCTTTTGGATAGTTCTGCCCCGCGATAAATGACGGTTACATGAGCTCCGACACGCTCTAGCTCAAGTGCTGCATCGATGGAGGAATTACTACCGCCGATAATTGCAACTTGTAGACCAGCATAAGGATGAGCTTCGCGGAAGAAATGGCTAACTTTAGGTAAATCCTCGCCTTCAATACCGAGCAAATTAGGATGATCAAAATAGCCGGTTGAAATAATAACGTTATCAGCTCGATATTGCGAAGGTTCATTATATTGATCAACAGCATCAAGAATAAAATGATGATCAACCTTCGAAATTTTTGTAATCGAAGTGTAAGGCTGAATACGCAGCTTATGACGTTGGGCAGCTGTACGATAATAATTTAACGCCTCGAGACGAGAAGGCTTATCATTGGCTGTCGTAAATGGAATATCACCAATTTCTAACAATTCAGGTGAACTGAAAAAAGTCATATATGTAGGGTATTGTGAGATCGAATGAACGATATTACGTTTCTCGATAATAAGTGGTGTAATCCCTACGCGTTGAAGCTCTATTCCTGCTGCAAGACCACAAGGACCTGCTCCGATAATGATAGTATGTTCAGTATTCATCTTGTTCCTCCTAAAACTTTTTGTGTCTTCTAGCATCAACATCTTGTAAAAAAAAAGTACATCGAAAGCAATAGCTTAACTTTTTGTATCTTCTAGCATTAACATCTTGTAAACAAACAGTACTTCGAAAGCATTAGCTAAAACTTTTTTCCTTGATCTATTGTACTCCTTCTTAATAGGTTATTCCAGAGTTGAGCGATCAATCGCTTCTGCCATTGTTTTATCTGTTAAATGAGCATAGATTTGCGTCGTCTCAGGTGATGCATGCCCGAGTTGTTCTTGTGTTTTGTATATATCGTTACGCAAATAATAATCCGTTGCGAAAGAGTGGCGCAATTTGTGGACGGACAAGTATGGTTTGCCAAAATGAGTCGCATACTTAATAACCATCGCTTGAATTGCTCGTTTCGTCATGCGGGATCCTTCATGTTTACCGTTGGCAAGCGCAAGAAATAATGCTTTCTCTTTTCTTGGTGATTTGTAGCGTGATTCACGAAGCTCTAGATAAGCTTTCATATCTTCAATGGCTGCATGACGGAAATAAACAGGTGCTTTGAATGACTCATCATTATCACCTTTGCGAAAGACGTAGCAAAGCTTTTTCTTAAGATCAATATCGTCTATATTCAAATTAACAAGCTCAGAAACACGTAAGCCAGAGTGCAGAATAAGACTAATGATGCATGAATCGCGAATCTTATTGAGCTGATACGAATAAGTCGCTTGTTTGTTACGAATCACTTCGGTACCATAGTCTGCACGAACAAAGGTCAGAAATTCTTCGATTTCATTGTCTTGCAGCAGCTTTCCTTCGAGCTTAGCAGCAGTATCTTTGGGCTTATGTGTACGTTTGATGGCAACTTTAGCCATCACATTCCGCTTTAGCAGCGGATAGAAATCATCGTCCTCGGCAATTTGACTTAAATAATGAAATAAAGAGCGAAGTGAAGACAACTTGCGCTGGATGGTGGCCCGACTATTTCGATCTTCTGTTCGAGTAGAAAGATACATTTTATAACCATCAATGGATTCCATTCTCAACGTTTCTAATTCAAGTAAAGTGATCTCGTTCATCTTCGTAGCCTGTGATAGATGTTCCACGATCATCCAATTGAAGAAGGTTTCGTAATCACGGGTATATTCTAATAAAGAAGAAGGCGATAGATCAGGTAATTTATATTGAATGAATTGCTCAACATACCAAGGCATAAGAGGTATTCGGCGATCCAGATCAAAACGATCTTTTTGTTTCAGTATATTCATCTTTTCTCATACCCCCTATTGTTTGTTATGTCAATATTGTACCAACAGAATTAGTACGGTACAATGGTTGAAGCTTAGTTCGTAACGGTTCGGGAACAGGATTGGTTCGGAAAGCTTAGAAAATACATCAACGCTTTCGAAGCGACTTTTCATAATGGAGAAGTAGATTTAGAAAGTTGCTGAAAAGTTTTAGGAGGTGCAAGACATGAAAGTGGAAATTTGGTCTGATTATGTCTGTCCGTTTTGTTATATCGGTAAGACGAAATTCGAGAATGCTTTAGCTCAATTTGCTCATAAAGATAAGGTCGAAGTGGTCTATAAATGCTTTGAGCTTGATCCAGGTAAGCATCCTAAACAGTTAACAGTTGGCTCATTAGCGAAAAAGTATGGGATGACTGAAGAAAAAGCGAAGGAAATGACCCATGGTGTAGCGAGTCAAGCTGCTGAAGTAGGCTTGCGCTTTGAATATGATAATATGTATACTGCGAATACGTTTGATGTACATCGCCTAATGTTTCTTGCACAAGAAAAAGGTATGGCATCAACTTATGTATCTACAGTATTGGAAGCTTATTTCACTCAAAATGTTGATATTGCTGATCATGCTGAATTAATAAAGTTAGCCGTACAAGCTGGACTTTCTGAAGGGGATGCAGAGCAAGTACTTTCATCTGATCGCTATGCAACTGAAGTTAGAGCAGATGAACAGCAAGCTAGCACTCTTGGCGTAAGTGGCGTTCCGTTCTTTGTACTTAACAACAAATATGCAATTAGTGGAGCACAACCTCAAACTGTATTTTTAAATGCGTTAGAACAAACATGGGCGGAAACTAATCCAACATTAGTTACATTGCAAGGTGACGATGAAGTAGGATTATGCGGTCCAGATAACTGTGAAATCAAGTAATCTGAGTGTTTCCAAGTAGTTTATAAGAAGTTTTAAGGGGGATTATTCGTGTCTAAAGTGAATGTATACGTTGGTTCATATGCTGAAAGCAATGAAAGTGGAGTAGAGGTATTTACACTTGATGAGCAGACAGGGCAATTAACGAAAACAGATGAGTATATCGGCTTAATCAATCCGACCTTCCTTAATGTGGACATCGAGAAAAAGCAATTATATGCATCTTCTGTTTTTGTAAATGCTGATGGCACGAAGTCTGGAGAAATTTCTCAGTTTTCGATAGACACGGATGCTGGTACACTATCCTTAGTAGAGCAAAAGGCAACAGATACTGGTACAACATGTCATGTTCAGCGTGATCGAAATGATCAGTTTTTAACTGTAACAAGCTATGGTGGCGGTATGATTGGTCTTGTCTCATTGAATGAAGATGGTTCGCTAGGCAAAGTGTTGGATGTTGTCCAACATAGCGCGACAACTGCTGACCCAGATCGTCAGGATCAACCACAGCCGCATCCGCATTCTAGCTTCTATAGTCCGGACGGCCTTTATTTATATGTACAGGATCTAGGCTTAGATGCGATCGTTTGTTATAAAGTAGACCAAGCAAATGGCAAGTTTATTAAATTACATGTAACGAAGCTAGCAGCTGGTGCTGGTCCAAGACATCTTGCATTCCATACAACGGCTCCTTATGCTTATGTGATTAATGAATTAAATTCAACAGTTACTGCATTTAAGTATGAGGCAGAAACAGGACAATTGAATGAGATTCAAACCATTACTACATTACCTGCAGATTTTAACGGCGAAAGCTATTGTGCTGAAGTCATTATTTCTGCTGATGGTAAATTTGTATATGGCTCTAATCGCGGTCATGACAGCATCGTTGCATATGAGGTCAATGAGGTTGACGGAACATTAACGACGATTCAGCATATTTCTACAGCGGGTGGTCATCCACGACATTTCGCACTAACTCCAAGTGGTAAATACTTATTAGTAGCTAACCGCGATGGCAACAATATTGTATCATTGAGACGCAATACAAGCAGTGGCTTACTAGAAAGCATTGGTGTTGAGGTGCATTCTACAAAACCAGTATGTGTCGTTCCGGTTAAGAGGTAGTTCAAAAAACGGACTTTGATAAAGATGATGATGCTGACGAAGCGTATTCGACATCGCATCTGAAGCGAACTTGGCAAGTACGGTTCGCATGTACCAATAACGTACATTTGCGCTTCCGCCTTGCTCAAGTAACGCTTCACCTGCTCGATTCTGAAAGCCCGCTTTTTTAAACCTTCATTTAATTGGGTAGTTCAAAAAACGGGCTTTGATAACGATGTAACATAGCATTAACAATGAACAGCAAACATAAAATTAACAAGTTGAAAATCAACTGTAAGTGAAGGGACTCATTCAAGCGTGTCAACTACGAATACAACATCAGAACTTAAACCAACTAAAATTTTAAAGTGTAAAAATGCGGAATGTAAAGCATGGGTTAGAGACGAATTTGCACAAGAGGATCAAACTTGTCCGATCTGCAAAGGTCCTATGATGAGAAGTATGCGTCATCTTCCAGCTGTACAGAATAAGGTACCGAGTAAGCCTCGTAAACCGAAAAACGAATTTGATATTTAAGATCAATATGTAATAATTAATTCCTAATGAAAAGACTGGTCACACTCTATAGCAATAGAGCATGTGACCGGTCTTTTTTATAGTTAATGCGAAGAGTTTTCAATAGTATATAGGCACAGACTGAAGTTAATATTGTGCCTTAGATATGATATGATGAGTGTAACTAATATATAAATGAAGAGGTAGCTCAAATTGTCCGCTTGTTAACCCTTCATTGAAAGAGGATTGTTCATAATGAAGCGATTCAAGAAGTTTTATATAGAAACAACAAGTATTTGTAATTTATCATGTTACTTTTGTCCGCCAACCGAGCGTGCGAAGGGCTTTTTATCGGTTGAAGACTATCGGCATACTTTGTCGCAAATTAAGCCATTTACTGATTATATATATTTCCATGTAAAGGGTGAGCCGCTGCTTCATCCGAAGATTGATATATTACTAGATATCGCTCATGAAGAAGGATTCAAAGTTAATATAACGACGAACGGAACTCTAATTAACAAAAATCGTGAGAAGCTACTTGGCAAGCCGGCACTACGACAGATGAACTTCTCATTACATAGCTTTGATGGCGATCCCGGCAATCGTGATTTGAAACAGTATTTAGCAGATATATTAGCGTTTGTAGAAGAGTCGAGAACGACGACTAAGATGATTACTTCATTCCGCTTATGGAACTTGGCAGAGGATAATGAAGTGAATGTGGAAAAGGAACGAAATCGTGAATTGCTTGAGATGATAGAAACCGCATTCCAATTAGATTACAAAATAGAAGAGTACTATTTACCTGGCACAGGCTCAGGCTTGAAAATTGCTGATCGTGTCTATTTGAATCAAGATCCACAATTCCGCTGGCCAGCGCTCGATGAGGAAGAGGATGAAGGTGTAGGCTTCTGTCATGCGCTACGCAATCAAGCGGGCGTACTTATTGACGGGACTGTTATTCCCTGTTGCCTTGATGGGGAAGGTATCTTGAAGCTGGGTAATATGCATGAGCAAGGGTTTGAAGAGATTATTAAGGGCTCGCGTGCAACGGCTATTTATGATGGGTTTTCTAAACGACAGGCTGTTGAGGAGCTTTGTCGTAAATGTGGGTATCGGAAGCGGTTTGGGTAGAAGAGTAATGATCCATGCACAAGGGATATCGGCAATAACGTGAGTAATAGACAAGCATCTGTCATTCGTATTTGCAGATGCTTTTTTTGTGTTTGCGTGTTCAGAGGCACATTAGTCACATACCTAGAATATGCTATTCAAAAAGGAGGTTTTAACCTGATGAATAATAATAACGAACTGAGCTTGGTGACGAAAGCCTATCTAGATTCTTTCTTTAGAATACTTAATAACATGATTCGGGAAATGAGAAGTGCACCTATTACAAATAGTATCTCTGATGTTTTTATACGGCAGATGATTCCTCATCACGCAGCGGCAATTGAAATGTCTAAAAATATATTGCAATATACTACCAACCTTGAATTGCAAAGTATCGCATTGAACATTATTGCTGAACAAACAAAAAGTATCGCGAATATGCAAGCGATACATCAACAGTGTAGCTTAATGACGAACACTAATTATGAAATTGCTCAGTATATGAATGCATTTAAGGAAATATCTGAAACAATGTTTTATGAAATGGGTACAGCTACCATTACAAATGGAGTAAATGCAAATTTTGTGAGAGAAATGATTCCGCATCACGAGGGTGCTATACGCATGTCGAACAACGTGCTTCAATTCAATATCTGTCCACCGTTAAAGCCGATTCTTCAGGCGATCATCGCCTCTCAAACGAAAGGGATTAAGCAAATGCAACAGTTGTTAGAGAGATTGGATGGTTGTTGAGTTGGGAAATATGAAGGGGTGATTCTCATGAATTGCACCTTCTTAATGATTTAAATCAAGAGTGAAAATTAGTACATAGCATAATTTACTCTTGAATTAGATGAATACGTGTATCGTACAAAATTGAACGTTCTGCTTTATACGTAATTACATCATTCAACTCTAAGATAACATTTAGCGTTACTAGGTAGATCATAGATCTAGTAGAAAACTTTCATAGCCGTTTAGTTGGATTGAAGCGTATTCCTATGTAGAAGAGGTTATAATTATGATATTCGATTATCATTTGACTAGCAATCCATAGCCAATTTGTGTCAAATTGATTCAATCAAGTAAGTGATAGTTCCGCAAGCCTACATATGGCTTGCGGTTTTTTTTCAGTTTTGGGAAATAGGATATTAGGGATTAACCTACGCTGGGGATTGCTTAATTATATTGCGAATAGTAGTTAAAATTCGTGGGTTATTATATATTATTATTAATATTAGGAAACAGAAGATTGTTAAAGAGATAAATAGTTTAAAAACAGAACAAAACATTAATTTTATATTATAAGTGAATAAAGGTTTTTTTTTACTCTAAGCTTGATGAAAACAGTCATAACGATGAAAATAAATTTGAGCAAGTATATGAGCTCAAAATGTAGGTAAGGAAGAGAAGTTAGCGGGTTTTAACGTCCTTTCATAAATCTAGAATCCAGAAAAGGGAGTACGGCAAGAATCTCTTTTTTCCATTGATATTACGTTATCCGAGATAAATTAAGTTCTTTTTGGATCTCGAGTTTCTTTTTATCTGTTGTGTAAATTAGAAATATGAAGTTGAGTAGTTTTTCAGGGTAACGCCTGTTGTGGAAGATATGGGGTTTGTCTAGGGTGATAGTATAAGATCGGAAACAGTCCAAGCAACGCGATCTGTTTTGTTTCTTTCCATTTTTTTTAGTATTACTGCTGCGACAACGGGGGCAAAGGCTAGCTTTAACTTTGTTGGGGTACTGTTTAATTAAATGCTGATCCACTTGATCTAGAAAATTCCAGGTATTTTTACGGAGTTCTCTTAAACTTTCTTCGGAGTCGCAGAGTTCTAAGAATTTATTAGTATTCTCTTTAAAATCCATCATTTTCACCTCAATTATGTTATGTAAAATAACATCTCTACTACAAAAGTTAATTAGCCATATTATACTTATACAAAATTAACTAGTCAATACAAGAGATGGAAAAATAATGTGGTTGCGTGTAAAATTAAATTATTACGTTTGGAGGGAGCTCTTTAAAATGGTGAGAGTATTTCTTGGAAGTGCGAACACGACAAGTGCACTTGATGATTTAAGAAAGATAGCGATGCTCATTGAAGAAGAAGGTCATGGTGCAATACCATGGTATTCTCCAGGGGTATTTCCTCTTGGGAAACATATGGATGAGAGTTTACACAAAATTTGTAAACTGGTAGATGCAGCAATTCTTATATTTAGCGAAGATAGCCATGTTTTATTTGATAATGAGTTTAGCTTACACCCTAAATCTAATGTTCTTTATGAATATGGCTTATTTAAAGGCAACTTGGGTGCTGAGCGAACGATTATATGTAGAAGAGGCTCGTCAACAATTCCGTCAGACCTAAGCGGGGTAATTTACTGTAATTTATACAAGGAGTACAAGGCCGAAAGAGAACTACTTGCATGGCTGAGGCTGCTAAGTCCGAAAAAGTAACGAACCAAGAACAAACTTACTCTTCGGAAAGGGCAGGAGATTATTGTGAGTAAAAAACCAAATTTACAATCGTTGCGCGGCATCTCGGAGTTAAAGTATGTGAACGCCGATAACGTTACACGTTATCGGGCAATCATGTGCTATGTCTATCAACAATATCAAAAATTAAACTATTGGCTTAAGCCTGAACAGATTTTTGAAGGGCTGATGGACTGGGGATTACATGAAAATTATACTTTGGAACAATGTCAAATTGATCTTACTCAATTAGCTGAGTGGGGAAATCTATCGGCACAACATGATGGGGAACGTGCAGTAACCGTAGAAGAATATCTTCGTAAAAAGTATCGTTACCTTCTCACACCTTACTCTATTGAGATAGAACGAATGCTAGAGAGTTTGGAATCAATTCGAGGGTATGGAGGTTCATTGGAACCTACTCTTTTTGACACAATTTCAGATACCTTGTTTAAGATCAGAGAGAACTCAGGTATATATGAGCATGGTAAAGCTTTGGAGTACTGGAAGACACTATTTAACTCGTTTCAAACATTACACGAAGCATCTGTGGATTACATTGCAAGTCTTCAAACGGGAATGGCTGAAGATTTAATGACCACAGATGCTTTTTTAATGTATAAGGACTCGATTACACATTACCTACAAGATTTCATACAAGCATTACAAAGGCGTTCCTATAAAATTGAAGGCTACTTAAATAAGATAACACCCGGAGTTCAAGAAATATTTTTAAATGCAGTAGTAGATGATGAATGGCGGGTTCCCAAACTAGAGCAATTACTAACCAAGGACCAGCATTTGGATGAACTTCAGGATAAATGGGGCAGTTTGACTAGATGGTTTCTCGGTGATCAAAATTCAATTAGTGATTCACTTTTACTGGAGCGTGCAACAAAAGATGCCATCGTGAAGGTAGTACGGAGTGCAGTACGTATTCAGGACAAGAAACGTTCTAGTATCAGTAGGAAGAAAGATCTTGATTATTTAGGGAAATGGTTTTATGAAATCTCCGACCTTGATACTGCCCATAAATTATCAGCATATGTATTTGGCCTATTTCCGGCTCGTCACCTGCAAGGTGAAGATTTTCGTGAGTCGGACAGCAAAGAAATTTCAATGTGGCAAGAGTCAGCAATTTCACGAATAATACGATCACGAAGCAGAAGAAGAAATGAGCGGCAGGATACAGAGGTAGCTATTGACAATAGCGCATTAAAAGAACAATTCAGGCAATCATTTATGATCAAGCAGAAGCAAGAATTAGAATTTTTGATTCAAATGGTTGATGTTGGGGAAATAGCTATTTCAGAATTAGACTCCATAAAGGGGATAACAAGGCTGCAATTGTTAGGTTGGATTAGTCGTTGTAATACATCTTCTAGCAACTCTTATCTAACATCAGAAGGTATTAAGATCGTGTTAAACCATCCTTCTGACGGGAAACGTGCTCTATTGCAATGTGAAGATGGCAAATTAGAGCTGCTGAATTATCGTTTCAATTTCATAGTTATTAATCGTAAAGCTTGGCTTCAACAAGTTACTTGGTTCAATGGGCTTTAATTAGCGTTATTTCATTTTGGGGGATAAACACATGGCGAAAATAAAAGTTGGTAAGGCTAGTGCTAGAAGACATCGAATGCATCATTCAGATCGTAATGAGTTTGAGGAAAGAAAACAAATCTGCATGAATGCTCTATTGAATCGTTCATGGATTGATAAAGAGAAGAATGCTGAGATCTACTACTGGAT
The DNA here is from genome assembly GCF_056786395.1 of Paenibacillus sp. Y951. NCBI lineage: Bacteria > Bacillati > Bacillota > Bacilli > Caryophanales > Paenibacillaceae > Paenibacillus > Paenibacillus sp. Y951. The sequence continues at coordinate 43,234 of NZ_JBXCIY010000013.1, forward strand.
TAAAGACCAATATTTTGAAATTAAAGATTGGTTTATGCATAATGCCGGTTATTCCATCTTTATGAACAGGAATTTTATTAAATTGGAAAAGGTTCCGGGCAAAGCTTGCCCTTGGATGGGATTTCAGGAATTTCGAGAACCATTAGATTACGCCTTATTTACCTATAGTCTGTGGTTTTTGGAGAATAAAATAGAAAGCGAACAGTTTTTGTTGACCCAGTTAGTGATTGAGATCAGGCAATACATGGTTGAACAAGGGATGGAAGTGAACTGGGGGAATTATTATCATCGTTTATCTATGGCCAGAGCGTTAAAAAAATTGAAAAGTTTGAATATCGTTCAGGCGGTAGATGGTGAAGAAACGAACTGGACTTCGAATTATGAACATTATGATGTGTTGTATGAATGTACTCTTTATTCACGTTATATCTTAAGAAGTTTTCCAGAAGAGTTATCGAGTTATACCAATATGGATGAGTTAAAACAAACTATGTTCTATGGTACGGATCCTGAGGAAATCGAAATGAAAAAGAGACATAATCTATACCGTCGTTTTTTGTTGGAACCAATAATACTTAATCATCAGTGGCAGGGGGATCTGTCATATCTACAAGAAGAATCTGTTTTTTTGATCAGAAATTTGAAAACAATGTTTGGTTGGGAAGGAAGTCGCTATAGGGAAGGAATTCTTTTGTTTGAGGACAATACTATGTCCAAATCAGAAACATTTCCTACACAGTCCGCGTTATCTGATTTAGCAATGCTTTTATGCGGAGAAGTTCGAAATATGGGGACAAATTCTGAAGGTACGACGATTGAATTAAATGGATTCGTACGTTTAACTAAAAATGAAATTGAACGAATACTTATTCAATTAAAATCACAGTTTGGGGAATTGTGGACTAACGAACATAAAAAGATGAATTCAGCAACATTGGCTGAACAAATATGTGACCATTTAACTGAATGGGGATTCGGACATTGGGAAGATCACATGTTTTTTGTATTAAATGGAGTCGGGGGAAGATGGGAAGTTCAATATAGATCAACAGAGCAGACTGATTAGGGGGATTTGATGTGGAACGATGGCATATGAACAGGGCTGGGATTCTGAATTTTTGGTATTACGACGAGGAACAATTTGAGTTTGAACAGGGCAGATTAATTTTACGGGGAACCAATGGTTCGGGTAAATCAGTCACCATGCAAAGTTTAATTCCACTTGTATTGGATGGGGACAAGAGACCAGAACGTCTTGATCCTTTTGGATCGCGTGACAGACGTCTTGAATATTATCTATTAGGTGATACTAATCAGGGTCATACGGATAGAACTGGTTATTTGTGGCTTGAATTTTATCACCCGCTAAAGAAGTTATTTAAGACGATCGGAATTGGAGTTAGAGCTCGTCGTGGGGTACCGCAGCTTGGATTCTGGGGATTTTTACTCGATGATAATAGAAGAATAGGCGAAGATTTTTATCTGTATGATCGAAGTCTGTGGTTAGAAGAAGGGAAAAAAGTTCCGCTCCAACGTAAAGTACTAGAAGAAAAAATAGCTTCCGGTGGACAAGTTGTTCAGGAACAAAGTGCATATCGGGAAATGGTGAACAAGGCATTATTCGGATTCAGAGAAACGGAATCCTATAAAGATCTATTAAAGTTACTGCTAGAGCTGCGAAGCCCAAAGTTATCCAAAGATTTAAAACCTTCGTCGATCTATGAAATCCTAAATAAATCACTTCCCCCTCTTATGGAAGAAGATCTAAGCTCTTTATCGGATGTTCTTGAAGATATGGATCAAATTACCGATCGATTGGATGAACTTCAATTACATGTTCGGGAACTCTCCATTCTTGAACAAAGTTACACTCGCTACAATCAATTACTATTACAACAAGCTTCCAGAGATGTAGTTCAAAAGTCGGAAGCTTTCAATAAAAATTTAATTCAATTAGAACAAGTAGAAAAGCAATTAAAAGAAATAGAAGAGAAGAAAAATGCAGTTATTCAGAAATTAATTGAGTATGAACAACTTCTTGGAGTTGCGGAAGTAGAACTTGAAGTTCTAACCCAAGGGGAAGCTGTAGGAAAACAAAGAGAACTAGAAATACAAGAAGAACAATTAAAGGAGATCCATAAGCAACTTCAGACACTTAGAGAGAAAATAACTTTCAACCAAGATAAACTCAAGCAATTGGAGCAAGTTATTTTTAGTTTAGTAGAATCTTTAGGTGGAATTGAAAATGAACAGAACGAAATGATTGGTGAGTTAGAAGACATGGCACGAGTGATCGAATTTAATGAGCATGATGTTTATCATGGAATATGGAGTCGTGGTATTCCAGAAGAAGATCAATGGCATAGAAATTGGATTCAAGATCTGGATGATCATAAGAGAAGGCTAATAGTCGCTCAACAAATGGCAAGAGAAGAAAGGGAAGCAGCAAGAGCAGCGGAAGAAATGGAAATACAGCTCGGAGAAGTTCTTCAACAAAGACACCAAATCGAAGAAGAACAGAACACTGAGGAAGAGAAGCTAGAAACAATTAAAGAAAATATAAGGGAGAAATTAGTTTTCTGGTATCAGAGATTGCAGTATCTACCTGCGCAAGGAGAGCAACTTAGAGAAAGCCTGAGAGCTTTAACTCTACTCAATATTAAAGATCGCCAGTATGAGCCAGTACGGATACCAGTTGTTGTTGTCTATGAACAGCAAAAAGAATCATATATGCAGAAGAAAGCTGACTTGAACCAAAAAAGAGCTTCAATTCAAGATGAGCAGATTAAACTGGAAAAGGAACTAGGTGAATGGAAGAATGCTAAGGAACCCGAGCCTAGAAGAACGGAAAGTAGAAACTTTTCTCGCAATGAGAGAAACACGGGTACAGGGGCACCATTATATGTAGTATGTGATTTTAATGAATCTTTGACCGAAAGTCAGCAAGCACAATTAGAAGAAACTTTAGATCAGGCTGGACTGTTGGATGCGTGGATTCTGCCCGGGGGACGGGTAGGGATACTCGAACAGCAGAGTAATGAAGAAGTTTGGATTCAAGTTCAAGCGTCGAATATAGAAATGGGTAAGACACTCAGTTCAGTTCTGCATGCAACTCCCACAAAAAAAAGCGGTTTATCAGTAGGAGATATCAATGATGCATTGAATTCTATAGGTTGGAAAGATGATAAAGATCCATTTACAAGCTACACTGAAGCACCTGGAACGTTAATCACAGATACAGGACATTTTAGTATTGGACCTTTATCCGGAAAGAATAATTCAAAACTACGGTCTGAATATATTGGAGTGGCGAATCGTTTACGCACAAAACAATTGGAAATGGCTAAGCTGGAAGCAGAAATACAGTATTCCAATGAACAACTGGAGAACATTAATGAGCAACTTTATGTATTATCTGTTAATCAACAAAATATGGAACTCGAATTAAGTTCATTCCCCGTCGATGTTGAACTGGAAAATCAGCTGGAAATGGTATTGAAAACAACAATTAAGCTGGAACATTTAATGGAACATGAACAAAAAGTAGAAGGACGCTACAAGTTGAAGGTATCTAGCTGGAGGGCGTTACAGGTGAAATTAATGGACCAAACAGCTGATTGGTCCCAATTGAAAAATGAATCACAGCTTAGCGAAGCGATAGAACTTTGTTCCTCTTATCAAGGTTATATTTCTTATTTGCACTCACATTGGGTACAGTATCGCAATACATTACAAATCAAGGGACATCAGGAAGAACAACACTCTAGCTTATTCAGTGCACTCGAGGGTGATCAGATAGAACAAGAGGAAAAACATATTCATAAAGTTAAATTGACAGCGGAAGTTAATATGCTCAGGGAAATTGTTAAAGATATGGGAATTGAGGAGATTCACAGACGAATTAGGGAATGTAAAGAGAAAAAAGGTATCTTGGTGAAAGAAATTTTTCGTTTGCAGGGGCTTAAAGAAGAGCAAAATATTCAATTTGGTAAAGCAGAAGGAAATCATGAGAATTGTCATGAAAAACTAAATGAAAGCCAAGACCGACTCAATATTACACTTGAAAAATGGAAAAGGGAAATTCGTTTGGGTCTGTTATCTTTATCTAGAAAATTTATTGAGCCAATTACGAAAGGGATTTCCGTCATAGATATAGTGACTTATTGTGAGCAAATTACAAAAGAAGATGTCACAATATCCACTAATGTTACTCAAGAGCGGTTAGTTAATGAGTTGACAAGGGAATATCATAAATCAAAAGCAAGTTTGCAGGAGTATTCAATTGATCTAGATTATGAAGAGCTAAACTCTAGTAGAATTATGATTCTCTCTAAGAGAGATCGCCTACATCCGCTTTCTCCAACCATGTTATTGAATGAGTTAACTCAACAAATGGAAGAGCAGCATATTCTACTAACTACTAAAGATCGGGAACTTTATGAAGAAATCATTATTGGAAGTGTAGGCAAAGCGATTCGTAAACGAATTCACCGCGCCAAAGCATGGGTTGATCAAATGTCCGAATTAATGAAGCAGAGAAATACATCAAGTGGTTTAAAACTTTCATTAAAGTGGCAGCCTTTGGAACGTAAAAATGAAGACGAGTTGGGTACTGAAGAATTGGTCAGTCTATTAATGTTAGATCAACATCGGATGGATGATGAACAAATAGAACAGGTCATATCTCATTTTCGGACGAGAATATTACAAGCAAAGCAAGAGTCCAAAAGAGAAGATGGCGTGTTACGTAACTTTATTTATTCACAGCTGGATTATCGTTCATGGTTTGAGTTTAGATTGGAACATATTAAAGGGGATAGAACTAATTATACGGAACTAACTGATAAGAAGTTTAATGTTCTAAGCGGTGGTGAGAAAGCTATGGCTATGTATATCCCATTATTTGCAGCTACGTATTCAAGATATAATGAGGCGAATTTGGATGCACCAAAAATAATTTCGTTAGATGAAGCATTTGCTGGTGTAGATGAAGCAAATATGCGTGATATGTTTCATTTGCTGACTGATATGGGTTTCGATTATATAATGACATCGCAAGTATTATGGGGTTGTTACGATACAGTGCCTAGTCTGGCGATTTATGAGATATATAGGCCCAAGGATACAGAGTTTGTTACCTTATTCCACTACCGATGGGATGGAGAAAGTAAAGTATTAGTTGATTAGAGGTGAACTATGGAACTCTTGACTCGCAAAACAGCCAAGCAATATTATTCAGATCCTTTACTTGAAAATATGTTGAATACAGTGTTTAGCAAATACAAGGGTCAAAACGGCGTAAGAGGGAATGCTCTCTTTGTAGTACAATCATATATTGAAGCCGAAAGGTTACAAGATTATTTTGGAGATAGGTTAAGGAAAATAATCATTCCAGGAGCGGAAGTCGAAGTGCACTTGAAGATTTTTTCTGAAGAATTAGATGAGGGATACAGTTTAACAATTCCTGAACTCTATGAAGTTCTGTACAGCAAGCAATTGCTCACAAAACGTGAACAGAAGGCTTTGAAATTATCGTCGTGGGAAAGGATTTTTGTTGAAGTTGAGCAAGATTTTATTAATGAATTTAATGTTTCTGAAACTGATCTTGAAGATTTCAATCAAAAGACGTGTAATTGGTTTCGAAGATTGAAGACTGCAGAATCGAAAGGTTATAGAGTTCTAACCAACGTTTTTGATAAAGATAAAGAATCAAGTGCTTATTCGGATTTGTTAATTTGCTTAGGTGCTTTATGGCATCTACTTATGAAAAAAGAGGAGATGCTTGAAAAAAGAGGTATCTCTACTGGGAAAATAAGATTGCCTACCTATGCGGACCATGTTACGAAGGATTCGCATGCCTTTGATAAAAAACGGACTGTAGGAAGATTATTATGGTACGCTCTTTATGACATAGAAATCCAGAGATCAAAGCTCAATGGGGTAGGGGAAAATGATATAACTGTCGTCCCAGAATATTTGTTTGAACGCCAAATTTATAGGAATTTTGATGTTCTGGATGATGATCTTAGTTCTATTTCTCATGTTTTTGTGCCCAATTTAATAAAAGGTACTTCGCCTCGTACATTAAATTTACGTGAGGTTGAGGAAATTGAAAAATTCCCAAAATACTCATCATTATATATTGTTGAGAATCCATCTACTATTTCTCATCTGGTAGATGAGGTTATTCACTTTCTTAATGTGAATGGACTTTCGCTAGAGCAACTTCCAATAGATTTTCCAGTTCTCTTGTGTACTATTGGTCAGTCAAGAACTGCTTCCAGAGTTTTTATTGAGAAGTGCCTTGTTGCAAATCCGAATTGCGTTATTTATTACTCGGGGGATCTTGATGTGCCAGGTATACAGATGTTTTACGGAATGAAAAAACAATTTTCAGCTCAATTTCATGCTTGGAGGATGGATTCTTCTATATATCATAAGTATGTTGCTCAAAAAAGCCAACCATTATCTGATGAGGACTTGAAATCACTTAAAGGTGCAGAAGGTGAGTTGGAAAAAGCAATGATACAGATTGGAGCCAAAGTTTATCAGGAATCGTTTGGAAAAGAGTTGAGTATGGATTATATCGAGGTAATAAATGAGGTAATCCGATTTAAAAATTAGTGCTATATAAGCATATGAGATGTACTTTGAAAGGAATGAAAAGGAAATTTGTTTATTTTCGTATCTGAATCATTTTCATAATGCACTGAACTAAAAAATAGACGAGAATATATGAAATCATATTTTTTGAAGCCTATATACTCAAGTTCACGCCGTCGATTATAAAAAGCAATGATGGTATGAGTGTTAGTTTCTCTAACCTGTCTGTAGATCGGTTCATGATCATATCCAGCATCCATCGTGGCATATCGGAAATGATGATTCAGATACCTTAACCCGTTTGATTTTAATAGAAGAATCGCTACATTTCCAATTTACCGAAATTGAATAGAAAACGATTAAATGAAGTAAGGCATCTGGACAAACGGAAAACCACCTGAACGGAACCAACCTTAGTCATATTGCATTTGGCAGACAGACAACAAGATACCTAGACCTTACAACATAAAGACTAATGGAAAGAACAAGGTCTGGTGAAATATACGGTTCAACGGTTGCTGGCAAGGGAAATATATTTGGGTTACATCACTTATGGTAAAACCCGTTCCAAGCGCGGTCAAGTAGAGCTTGTTCCCGAAGAAGAGCGGATTGAATTCATGGGAACACATGAAAAGCTAAAAACGCTGGAAGAACATGAATCTTGTGAAGAGGATATGATCACGAAACAAGTATTTTTGGAGAAAAAGGTAGTTCGATCAAGGCAGATACAGAAGCTGGAGAAAATGTTGCATCCTTATTAGGAACATTCCGCATTATATGAACGACTAAAAACTGCGTAGATGTGTAAGGATATGCTGATAAATATTCAATTTTCTCCATAAACTTCTTTGGTTGCTCATGAGACAATTTTGCGAAAGTTTTACCCATGCATTATCCATACGCTTAAGGGACAACACGGGTAAAACGCCATTCCCGTTGAAAAGAAAATTTACGATTATGTTGTCACAGATTCTAAGATCGAGCGGACAGTCGCGAAAGAGCTGGATACTAGTAATGAAGTTAACATTTATACCAAGCTTCCACGTGGTTTTTACATTCCTACTCCAGTCGGCGATTACAACCCGGACGGCGCGATTGTGTTCAAAGAAGGTGATATTAAGCATATTTACTTTATTGCTGAGATGAAAGGTTCAATGGACTCGAAGGAACTGCGTGAAGTCGAGAGGACGAAGATTGAATGTGCACGGAGGCATTTGGCTAAGCTAAACTCGGATCAGTTGAAGTATGATGTAGTTAACAACTATGAGAATTTGTTGGAGATCGTAAAGGGTTGAAGTTTTGAAGATGGGGATACTCCTCATCTTCTTTTTAGTATTGTAATACAGATGAATAATTGAGGTGTTAATTTCTAGAAATATGGTTACGGTGTTGTTCACATTGATTTTTGTAACAAATGTGTTACAATCAGAGTATCATGATGCAAAGAAGTCTTGAAAGGGGAATGTTCTATGTCAACTACGCTGTACACAGAGCTAGGAATAAAATTAAAAACTGCGAGGGAATCCTGTGAATTAACACAAGCTAAAGTGGCTCAATATCTGGGGATAGCGAGGGGACTAATCTCTTATTACGAAAACGGAACTCGGCAAATTGATCTGCTAACATTAAACAAGTTATCTAACTTATATGGTTACCCTGTTGATCATTTTTTATTAAATGAAACACAAGACGAAGACATAGTTACTCTCGCCTTTAGATCAAATGGGCTCAGTGATACTGATTTAGATGTTTTGGCAAGGGCAAATGGATTTCTCCATAACCTTAATTGGATGAATAAAGTACTAAGTGGAAGGTCTGAATAATGACAATAGAAAATTGGATGACTCTTTGCCGGAAACAAGCTGCTGAAATACGTAAGGATTTTGGGATAAGCATATTCAGCCCTGTAGATATCTCGAAAATATACCATGAATCCAAAATTAATATGATAATCGAACCTATTGAGAGTGATATCTCTGGTTTTTTTCTACGTAAGGGGTCCAATGAATTAGTATTTATTAATTCAGCCAAAAGTAAAGGTCATCAGACTTTTACTGCTGCACATGAATATTATCATATTAAATTTGACTTAGAACTGCAAGGACGTGCTTGTTCTGTTGGGAAATTCGATAGGCGATCTCCTTCTGAATATAAAGCCGATATGTTTGCGGCTTATTTACTTGCACCGGACGAAGCTATTCATCACCATATACACAGATTAGGTCGGAATGAAGATTGTCTCACATATAATAATGTCATTGAATTGGAGCAGCATTTTGGACTAAGCCATCAAGCTATGTTGAAAAGACTTAGACAAATGGAAATTTTAACTCCCGAGGAAATCGACCGTTTTAGATCTGGGGTTATAGACAGGGCACTGAGAAGTGGTTATGATGTGACTTTGTATAGAGCTACTAATGAAAGAAAAATAATCTCTGAATACGCCGAAAAAGCCCTAGAAGCCCTTGAGAAAGAATTAATATCTGAAGGGAAATACGAAGAATTATTATTGGAAGGCGGTTTTGCAGATATTTTGTTCGGAGATGAGATTGAGGAGGGAGAATTACTTTGAGAGTAATCTCTGATGTTTCTCCCTTTCTTTTTGATACTGATTGTATTAGTTCGTTTTTATGGGCTAATAGATTAGATATACTGTATCAACTTTATGCTGAACAAGTTTTTATTCCAAGTCAGGTGGAAGAAGAACTCGATAATCTTCGAAAGTTCTCTAATTACTCGTGGGTACCTGAGTTGCTACATCAAGAGATCATAGACGGTAGAATACATAAAATTGATATTATCATAGGATCGGATGAAAGTGCCGAATTCATTAGATTGACAACAGGTGGTACTCTAAGGCCAATGGGCAAAGGTGAGGCTGCTGTTCTATCATGGGCTAAGTTTCGTGGTGGTACAGTTGCAAGTAACAACTTAAACGATGTAAATGAGTACTGTTCAACCAATGACGTGGGACTTATTTCTACTGACGATATACTATGTTTAGCTCATCATCGGGAACTAATTAGTAAGGATGAGGGCAATGCAATCTGGGCTATTATGATGAGCAAAAAGAGAAAGTTGCCACCTTATAATTTTTCAGAAGCATATCATAGATATATTAATACTCTCCCCAAGAGATAGTTTAATGTCTTTGTAAGCATCTCACACTGGCAGCGATGAGGTCAGGGGTTCGATCCACTTAGGTTTCATACCTGAAAAATCTGCTAAATAGGACAATAATAATATACTTTCTTAATCCATTTAGAAGGCGCGATTCTTATGAATTGCACCTTCTATTTATTTTAAATATAATGATTACATTCAAAACGGAAACTAGTATATTCATCATTAAATACCCTTGAAACAGAAGAATAAGTATGATCCTTCCATATTAAACCATCTACTTTAATTAAAACTACATATTTGAACAGAAAAAAATAGAACAATAATTTTTCTGAGAAATGAACTTTTAACCACACTAAACACTCTTACAAGCAAGAGAGGTGAAGAAATGAATGTCATTAAGCTAGTGAAGAAAGCCAAGAGAGGCAATAAAGAAGCGTTACTCCAATTAATCATGTACCAGAAAGATACATACTACAGGCTTGCTTTCAGCTATATGGGAAATAACGATGATGCGCTAGATGCGATGGAGGATATGATTGTAATCCTTTATGAAAAGATACATCAGCTGCAGAAGGAAGCATCATTTTACAGCTGGAGCAAAACAATATTGGTTAATTGCTGTAAAAGCTTACTGAGAAATCGTAATAAGTTATTGCTATTGGATGATATGAACATCGTTGAAGAAAATGTACTATCTAACCCTTACATAGATGATCCTTATCGTAGCAGCGATCAACAAGTGGACATGCAGGCATTATTATTACACATCAACGAGCATCAAAGAGAAGCCATTCAATTAAAGTATTTTCATGATCTTGATAATCAAACGATAGCAGATATTACAAATGTTTCATTGGGAACTGTTAAATCTAGAATATTTGAAGGATTAAGAAAATTAAGAAACCAGTATAGGGGTGATATTAATGAATGATATCGAAAAGTTGTTGAACCATGAGCATAATCGTATGGACTCCATAACAGCACCTGATGAGCTAGAATTAAGATTACGTAATGCTCTAGATAATAAGACTGCTACTAAGAAGAGAAAACGTTTTACAAAGGTATGGAAGGTCGCAGCGGCAGTGTTGATAATGACTTCTATCGTTAGTTACAACTATAATGCATTTGCTTACTATGGTAAAAAGATACTTGGATTTGATGCTTTAATTGACGGTACTTTACTTGATCTCAATGAAGCGGGAATGGGACAAAGTGTAGACGCAAGAAATACACTTCTAGACGGCACAGAACTTGTCATAGACGGGATTATGTCGGATGCCAATCAGTTCATTATGTATTACACATTATCTAATCATAGTGGGCTAGATGATACCATCGACGTATTTAGCAGACCTCATATTAACGGTTTTCTAACCGATTCTAATTTCAATTCAGGAACTTCGATCCTCAATGACGATCAAACAGAAATAAAAGGGATGATGACTTTCGATCCCGTAAGTCCCTTTTCTAAGCAATTAACGCTTTCCTATTGGGAAAATGCGACTACTAATGGGATGAGTGAAGATAGCATTACATTTGACTATTATCCAGATAAAGCAATGCAAACTGAAATTAAGCAAAAGATTAATGAACGTTTTAAGGTAGACAAAGGATCAATTACTTTTAAGTCGATTACTGCGACACCAACGATGACTTTGATCAAAGGGACGATGAATGTCGAAAATTTTGATAGAGTGAGTTCAGCGTTAGATGGTATTGAATTAATCGCCAATGAAAAAGCGATTCCTATTATAGGTAGTGGAAGAACAACTTCTTATAAAGGGACCACATTTGAAATCAAATACGATGTGCTGCCGAAAGAACTTGAGTCATTGCAATTAGTTATCAATGAGTTTGTAGGTTATGAGAAGCTAGAAGCAAAATTTTCGCTAGAAGCTATTGTAGATGAGCCATTCATGATTGAAGATAAAGAATTTTGGGTGAAAAACAATACTACGAGTTCAGAAAGAGTAGAAGTAACAATTGCAACAGCTGAGGATGTAATGCTTGATGGTGTATCTATTGAAACAAAAGACGGGATAGTTCCATTAACTACAACTGTTAGGCAGGAGATGATAAAGCAGGCAGATGGTACAATAATGAAGGAGCGTACATTACTATTTGATACTGTGGATGAACCCCAATATATACGAATTGAAGGTATGCACTATATGAAAACATACAATTACGAAATTGAAATCCCAGTAAAGTAGGCTGCTAATACATCTAATAACGAGGTAGTGTTCTTGAAGATATGTTCAAGTTCACTACCTTGTTTTTCTTAACTAATGAATTAACCCTCAATTAAGCCAAGATATCTTATTTCCTCGTCGTTTACTATAACAATTAATACCGGGCCCATTTTTTTCACTGGTTCATAGATTTCTGTGTCAACGGGAAGCTTAGTCGCCATTTCATGTTCGAAAGTAAGATCATCTGTAAATTGTTTAGTTATTGTTCCGACATGCTCACCAATCGTTAGTTCAGCTTGTTCGACCCATTCAATATCACTAGCATTCGTGTAAATAATATCCTTGTATTGAAAAATATCTGCATTTGGATTTTGAGCGAGAACTTCTTTTGCGGTTGGATTACCTATACTTATCGCAGTATGCGAAGGTTGAGAATAAATTGCTTTGGATTGGTTACATCCTGTAAGTATGATTATAGCAATGAACAGTGCAATGATTGCCTTCATTACAGGCACTCTCCTTTTCTAATTTAGAAACGTACAAACTGCTTATTCGATGTTGTATTTCAACATTCCTATTAGTTACATAACGAAACAAAGTAACGTAATGTTGCAAATACTTGGTGGAAACACCACTAGAAGAAGAGAAGGTTGTCAATAATGAAAAGAGGATTTCACAATAATGATAAGTGACATTAAACACTTTAGAAAGCAGGTAATGAAGTATGCCGAATAGGAAGCAAGCAGAATGTGGCTCACAAATAGATATGCACCGCCCATATCCTATACCAAAGAGACCTTGGGTAATGCATCAAACGTGGAACGATGTACTATTTTCTCATTGGTCAATTCCAGTAAAGGAGCTTCAAGCCATTGTTCCAGCTTGTTTACCCCTTGATACATATGAAGGACAAGCATGGATTAGCATCGTACCTTGTTGGATGAGTGGAGTGAGACCTCGATTTATCCCTTCAATACCTTATTTGTCGCAATTTCCTCAAATTAATCTAAGAACGTATGTCACATTGGACGGAAAACCTGGAGTATATTTTTTTAGTCTAGATGCAGATCAATCCATTATGGTTGAATTAGCGAGGCTTAGCTTTCATCTTCCGTACTTTCGAACAACGATTCAATATAAGTCAGATGAGTATCATCATGTGAGTTATAACAGTATTAGAAAAGACTCAAGAGCTAATAGCGGGCAATTCAAAGCATCGTATCGTCCTATTGATGATGTAAACTTAAGTGAGTCAGGAACATTGGAGTATTGGCTTAGTGAGAGATATTGTCTGTACAGTGTAGATAAGAAGGGACGTGTCTACCGTGGTGAGATTGATCATTGTAGATGGCCGCTACAGCCTGCTGAAGCCGACATAGAAATTAACTCATTGTTTGCATCGTTTGGGATTGAAGTACCACAAAGTAAACCTCTTTTTCATTTTGCAAAAAGACTTCATGTGCATGCTTGGTTGTTAGAAGGTTGTCGTCCAGACAATAATTAAGTTTGATAATTTTGTTAAATGAAACTTTAAGTGGGTTTTGTTCGTCTATGTTGAATAATAATATAAACGCACTTGGAGGTTAATATTTATGAGGAAAACCATTATACTTTTTTTATGTGCTACGATAATGTCTATCATTGCTGTAGGTTGCCAAACAGCGGATAATCGTACATCGGAAGTAAAAACAACTGATTTAGTATTACAATCCAAAGAAATTGATAGCCTGCCATTAGAAATCACAAAAATAAATCTATATCAAACCAAAGGTGACAGTCCAACAGTCTTTAGCGATGTAGAAGCTATTGAAACTTTCAGAAGTATTATTGCCAGTGCTGAAAAAGAAGCGGGTATAGTGAATATGATGAATCCAGATTTTAATTTGGATGTTATTTATGCCGATGAGAGTAAAGAAGCATATCATTTATGGATAGGAGAAGAAGGGCAAAAGAGTGCGTTGATGGAAGCTAGTGATACGCATACCATCTATACTTTTCCAAAAGAAATGAGTGTTAAGCTAAATGATTTAGTTGAACAACAACAATAATATTGTCTAGCAACTTTGGCAGGTAGTGGATCTAACATTAATGCTATTAATTGAGGAGGAGAACCGTTGCATGAAATGGTTTGGGGAGAAAAAGTGGATGATTGGTTGTATTGTCATGGTTATTATCCTGTTTATACTTACTGTAAATTATGTTGCGATAAATAAACAGAATAATTCATTGATAGAAGCAGCAATAGACAATATGGATGCTGAATGGAATCAACTATATCTTCTATCAGAAACGATAAATAAATACTATATAACAAATGATTTTCAAGACTCAGATAAGTTTCTATGGTATGTAAATAGAACTTGTTATAATTTTAAATTGGGAAGTCCACATGAAATTAATTGGAATATACACAATTTACTCACATTGGCTTATGACCCACTATTTAAAGATTTGGCCCTCGAGAGAGGTCCTTTAAACAAAGAAGAAGCAACCGAGCTATTTAAAGAGATGAATGATGAAATTATGGTAATTAGTAAAAGTATTATTGAACTGAAGGATACAGAGAAAGAAAAACTACTGCTAGAACCAACATCATCGGAGTTTATTGAAGTGGGCACAAAAATAAAAAGTGTTGCAGATAAATATGGAAAATTAGTAGATGATTATTTTAGAGGGAATTAAAAATAACCTATAGAATAGACCTTTTTCAAATCTCTACTCTATAGGTACCGTTTACATTAAGGTAAGCTATATCCCAAGTTCAGATAGCTTCAAGTCAATTAATCTATCTTTACACCATAAGAATGGGCGAAATGGACGGCTTGTTCTCTGTCTAGTCGTACACCTTTAACATTGAACGACATGAAGTTAACGCCGTCCAAGTCAGCACCGCGCATATCCGCACCTTGTAGCTTGGCGTTGGTAAGAACCGTTCTCGTCAGATCACAATTACGCAAGTCGGCTTTTTGTAGATTGGCCTCTGTAAGATCTGCCTCGTGGAAACGAATACCTCGCAAATCTTGTTTCTCAAAGCGAGCTTGTCTTAAATTCGTGTAGGACCAATCTCCATTTATTATTGAAATTCCGTCCATACGAGCTTTAATAAAGCTTGATCCTGTCATTTTACAATTATTGAATTTTGAGACGAACAGATTGGCTTCGTCAAAGATACAGTTCTCAAATGCTGATTCCGTATGGATGGAACTATTTAACGAAGCACCATTAAAGCTACATTCGATAAAACGGCAATTACTCGTATTTAATTCCTCTAATGAGGTATCTACAAATGTACATCGTTCAAACGTACAGCGAATTAAATCCCCTTCATTCAAATCCTTATGATTAAAATTAACTTCTTTATAGTGTTGATCAATATATTCAAACATGGTGTTCCTCCCTATTTCAAAATTAAGCCTAATAGACCGACAAACGAAGTTGCTTGTTGTGGAGCGATGATACATCCTGCCAAATCCTCAATGTCTACATGCAATCCTTCAAATTCACAATTGCTAAGATCAATTCCATTCAACTTTGTACCTGATAATAAAGCTTGATCAATGTTGCAAGTGGAGAAGGAAAACTTTTGTATAGTGGCCTTATAAAAGTCTGAGTTGCTCAAAGAACAATGATCAAAATCTACTAGCTTGAAAGTTGAAAAGCGGAAAACAGAGTAATCGCCAACGCAGTTTTGGAAAGTTACGTTTTGGAATCTGCTTTTCGTGAAGTCTGTTCCGATTAATTTACAATTATTGAATTGCACGCGATGAAGAAATGAACCAGATAAATCAACGTTAGACAGATCACATTTTTCGAAAATGACATCAGTAAGCTCAAGTTCCTGTAGCGTGGATTCCATTATCGTAATATTATTAAAGACTACTTTATCAAAAGAGACTTTATTAGCATGTTGATCGTCAATTGTAATATCGTGAATCGTACCATTACTGAATTCATCCTTTGATTGCAAGGAGTACAGCTGCCCAGTAAGCGCAGGCAATTGTAAAGGGATTTTAGGTGCTTCAATCTTGCTATTCATGTATACCTCCGCGAAAAAAATAGAGTAACTACGTCAATGTGTAATCTACTATAATGATTGTCCAACTAATATACAAGCTTGAAAAATATGCGAAAGTGTGTGCAATGACTGAATGAATTCAAAGAAGTATGAAAGTGTGTGCAATGGCTTACTGAAATCTGAGAAATCAGCAAGCTACAATATTACGAGAACTTAATTTAGTGGGAATAAATCAGTAGTTTTAATTCAGTTGTTATTTTTTCAGTAATAACGTAAGCTTCACCATCTGGAGTCAGTAGTAAGCCGTTTTTTATGTTCGCATCTTCTGCAATATTTAATTGATACTCCATTGGCGATGCATCTTTAAAAGTCACATTCATATGAAACAGAGGGGCATACTCAGCTTCACGCGTATCGATAATTCCATATCTTATTGCATTTTCAAATACTTTTATATCGTTGACGTCCTCAAATGTCAGTTCTGGAAATGGTTCGTCCATGAGAACATTACAAACTTCAGTACATTTTACGATAATGGACTGTATTTCGGTTGAAACAAGTAAATCATTAATGGCATTAGCTAATTCTGTGTTTGACTTAAGCTGATAACCATTCACAGAGTTAGTAGAGAACTGTACATTTAATTCGTTGGCGGAGTAAAGGATTACGCTATAAAGCGTTCCAGATGTGCTATCTGTTTCTTTATAAATTGCAAGTGGTAGGGTAGAGACATCTTGTACCCATTGTTTAATAATATCAGGTTGCCTAATTTCATACAGTTCTCCATCACCGCCTCTAATCGAAATATAGTCAACGCCATTAAGGAGATCACCGTACTGCTCCTGAAGTGTCGTCTCGACTAGATTTTTTGAAGACACATTAGAACAACCACTTATAAGAATGACAACTGATACAAATACTAATAACATTCGCATAGAAATAACGCCTCACTTCCAAAATATTACTACTCAACTTCTTAACGTGTTGTATTATTGGAAAGTTGCGTGGATTGAAAGGTTTCATGTCCAATGGTAAAATGAAAATTATAAAGGAGCCATGCTAGACACATGACTCCCCTTCTGGAATAGTCGCTTTTAAGGGCGATTGGCTTTATAAGGATAATACGGAATACAAATAGACCGAAACCTTGCGATGGGCGGTCTATTTGTCGTTCCTGAATGACAATTTTTAATTTATCCCCCATTACTACGACGATCATCTAAATACTTACTTGCTGGTTTACCATAAGTTCGTTTGAAAATTCTTTGGAAGTAACTAACATCTGTATATCCAAGATAATCTGAAATTTCTGTAATAGTTAATACAGATTGGGAAAGCATATAAATAGCTGTTTTCATGCGAATCGAATGAATATACTCACTAATCGTTTGTCCTGTACCTTTCTTGAATAGATTCGCAACATAATTTGGACTACGACGGATATAGTCGCCAAGATGTTCTTTCGTTATATGTTCGCGATAGTGACTTTGAATATAAGCTTTCATTCGATCAATATGAATAATTGAAGCGGGTGCCAACTCCCCGCGGTCTAACTCTCGTTGCCAAAGCGCCAAAGTGTCAAGCAGAAAAGAGCTTGCACGTAAACTTGTATAGGTGTGCTCTTCACCATATTCACTCCATATTGGTCGAAATGTTTCCATCGTACGATCAAACAAACCTGACGTAGAATGAGTCATGGAAGTACTTTGCAACATAGGGAGCATCTGATAAAGCTCGTCCAATGCCGTAAATTGATAACTAAATTTCTGATGAATGGTTCGGTGAGGAGTTTCCTCAATAATGGTAGCGAGCTGCGGAGTAAGGATGAAATCTCCTTTTTCTGCCATGATTGTCATATCATCATAGGTGAAGGAGCAGCGGCCATAAGTCATAATATATAAATGGTATTGTTTGGATATATGTGTAAAGTGTTGCTGCCAATTCATTCCTTGATCATGCTTTATTGTCAATTCTGTGATCATCATTGCACCTCGGTATACTATAGTCCATCCATTATACTATAGTTCATGTACGCTGTGCTGAAAAAGGACTACAATAAGAGTGTAAATTAACTTAATCAAATTTATTGACACTGGAAATAACAGATATCAGAAGGAGACTTATATGAGCCACACAAAAATCGTATGTACAATGGGTCCATCAAGTAATTCTATTTCAATCCTTAAGGAAATGATGATCGCGGGTATGAACGTTGCGCGTCTAAACATGGCACATGGTGAACTTTCTGACCATAGCGGACGTATTCAACTAGTACGCGAAGCAGCTAGTGCTGCTAATAAAATCATTGCAACGATGATGGATATTAAAGGTCCTGAAATTCGTATCGGTACACTTGAAGAGTCTAGCTACGAGTTAGTTGCAGGAGAAATCTTAACATTAACTACTGAGCAAGTAGCTGGTAATGGTTCTCGCGTTAGTGTGAACTATCCAGATATGACAAGTGTTATCAACCCTGGAGATGTTATTCTAATTGATGATGGTCTGATTGAGCTGCATGTGAAGGATGTTGAAGGCTCAAATATGCATTGCGAAGTTATGAACGGCGGAACATTGAAACCTCGTAAAGGTGTTAACCTTCCCGGCATTAGCACGACATTACCAGGCGTAACAGCAAAAGACATTGTTCATATTGACTTCGGAATTAAAGAAGGCATCGATATGATCGCTATGTCATTCGTTCGTAAAGCTGAAGATGTATTAGAAGTTCGTCAAATTCTTGAAGATAATAATGCAGCACATATTCAAATTATTTCGAAGATCGAAAATCAAGAAGGTGTAGAAAATCTTGATGCGATTATCAAAGTTTCTGATGGTATTATGGTTGCTCGTGGTGACCTTGGTGTTGAAATTCCAGCTGAAGATGTTCCAATGATCCAACAGATGATGATTGAAAAATGTAATGAAGCTGGTAAGCCGGTTATCGTAGCAACTCAAATGCTGGATTCCATGCAAGTTAATCCTCGTCCAACCCGTGCAGAAGTAAGTGACGTTTCTAACGCCGTGCTACAAGGCGCAGATGCAATTATGTTGTCTGGCGAGTCAGCAGCAGGTAAATACCCGCTTGAATCTGTGAAAATGATGACGATGATTGCTGAACGTGCAGAGTCAACGATTGATTATAATAAAGGCTATGCGAAGAAAATGAATGTGGAATCAACTTCCATAACTGAAGTTATCTCTCAAGCAGTTGTAAACAGCTCATTGCAACTCAATGCAAAAGCTATTCTTACGCCTACTGAAAGTGGCTTCACTGCTCGTATGGTATCGAAATACCGTCCGCAAGCTCCGATCATTGCGATAACGCCGAATGAAAAGACATTAAGAAGTCTAACGCTTGTTCGTGGTGTTGTACCAGTCCAAGGTGAGTATGTTACAACAACAGACGATATGATTAACTCTGCTATTCGTAACAGCGTTCGTACAAATATCGTTGAATCTGGTGACTTTGTAGTTATCTCTGCTGGTATTCCTACTGGACGAGCAGGCGCTACAAATCTTATCAAAATCCATCAAGTTGAATAGTTCCTCTATATAGTATATAGAAAGAGCAGTTACGTTCCGCAATCGTAGATTGCAACGTAACTGCTCTTTTCATGTACATGGAATTAACGTGCCGGCAATGGTAATGCCGTTTGCGGATATTGATAATCATCACGATAGCAGTGCGTTGAATCGTCATAGAGAGATTGCGAGAGTTGATGAGAGATTTCAAATATCGGCAACGATGGTTCAATGTGCAATGTCGAACCAAAGAAGGTACAATTTTTAAATTCGAAATCCATACAAGTAATTAAAATTACACAATCGGTAAAGATACAGTTCGTGAATGCAAAGCCATCGAAGCAGATTGTTTCATTTTGAAAATGTTCATTCGTGATCAAACTTAATTCCATAGTATAGTCACCTCAAAAGTTATTTAACCGGATTAGTTTCTATACTAACAAAGGTTTGTAACAATGTTTGTCGGTTTGTGGATGGCGCATTGCATATACTTATCGACAAAAAATGTGATAGAGTTGTAGTGTTGATTTTGGGAAATTTCATTTTACTGTTGAGTCTACCCCCTAATTTCGCTTATAATATATCGAGATAAGAATAAAGGATAGGGTGCATAATGAGTATATTAAACGTTGAACGTCTAAGTCATGGTTTCGGTGATCGTGCAATTTTCAATGATGTTTCATTTCGTTTGTTAAAAGGTGAACATATTGGACTGATTGGCGCGAATGGTGAAGGTAAATCTACATTTATGAACATCATTACAGGAAAACTTCAGCCTGATGATGGTAAAGTTGAATGGTCGCGCCGGATGCGCGTTGGTTATTTGGATCAACATGCAGTCCTTGCAAAAGGTATGACGATGCGCGATGTATTAAAAGGTGCATTCCAATATCTGCTCGATATAGAGCAGGAAATGAACGATATGTATATGAAGATGGGCGATGTAACGCCTGAAGAGCTAGAAAAATTGCTTGAAGAAGTTGGTAACATTCAAGATACATTAACGAATCAGGATTTCTATCTTATCGATGCTAAAGTAGATGAAATCGCTCGTGGACTAGGATTAACAGATGTTGGTCTAGACAAAGATGTTAATGATCTTAGTGGTGGGCAACGTACGAAAGTATTACTAGCAAAGCTACTACTCGAAAAGCCTGATGTATTGTTGCTCGATGAGCCTACCAACTACTTGGATGAACAGCATATCGAGTGGTTAAGACGTTATCTTCAGGAATATGAGAATGCATTTATACTTATTTCTCATGATCTGCCGTTTCTGAATAGTGTCATCAACTTGATCTACCATATGGAAAATCAAAAGTTGGAGCGTTATGTAGGCGATCATGATCATTTCCTAGAAGTACATGAGATGCGTACACAACAACTTGAGTCAGCTTACAAACGTCAACAGCAGGAAATTTCTGAGCTGAAAGACTTTGTTGCTCGTAATAAAGCGAGTGTAGCTACACGGAATATGGCGATGTCGCGTCAGAAGAAGCTAGATAAGATGGATGTTATCGAACTTGCGAAAGACAAACCAAAGCCGCAGTTTAACTTCAAAGAAGGACGTACATCTGGTAAGTTGATCTTTGAAGCTAGACAATTAGTGATTGGTTATGGTGAGCCACTATCTCGTCCGCTTGATCTACGTATGGAACGTGGACAGAAAATAGCTTTAGTCGGGGCCAATGGTATCGGTAAATCAACATTGCTAAAAAGTATTCTAGGATTAATTCCTGCGGTATCAGGTGAAGTTGAACGTGGTGAGTTTTTGCAAATCGGCTATTTCGAACAAGAAGCCAAAGATGCCAACAATAAAACATGTATTGAAGAAGTATGGAGTGAATTCCCTCACTATTCTCAATTTGAAGTTCGTGCTGCGCTTGCCAAATGCGGTCTAACGACTAAACATATTGAAAGCAAAATTCTCGTATTAAGTGGGGGCGAGAAAGCAAAAGTTCGACTATGTAAAATTATTAATCATGAGTCAAACGTGCTAGTACTCGATGAGCCTACGAATCACTTAGATGTAGACGCGAAGGAAGAATTGAAACGTGCGCTAAAAGCGTTCAAAGGTAGCATAATTCTTATATCGCATGAACCTGAATTCTACCGTGATGTTGTTACAGAAACTTGGAATTGTGAAGACTGGACAACTAAAGTATTCTAAATCAAACTATAAATGCAGTATACCTCCCTGGTATGCTGCATTTTTTTGTGCATGGAGAGGTGATAACTTGAAGATTGACCATCTTGTAATAAATGTAGATCAATCCATACAAAAGGCTAAAGAAATAATTAACGCTATTCATTCTATAGGGTTGCCGTACAATCCTAAATGGGGAAAGGGCACAAAGGGATTCAAAGTATCGAATATATGGATTGGAGATGAGTACTTTGAGTTGGTAACGATAAAAAGACAGGATGGAGGAGGATGGCTAAAAGAATGGACGACAAAATATAATGAAGGACATCGAGGATTAATTGGCTTCGCATTAGAAGTCGAGGATATTGATAAAGTTTACGAGGATCTTAAGAGTCGTAATGTATCTATAACGCCCCCAGAGCCTTTGAAATTCCGTTGGTTCTTCAATCTGCTCAGTAAGACGATGCCTTGGCGTAACTCCTATCTATCTGCATTTGAAGGTGTACCGTTTCAGTTTTTTCTTCAGCAAATGAATAACGAAAAATCCAAACAATTTATGCATCAATATATGGTTCCGAACAGTCGTGATCACGATATTAATGGTATTTCGGAAGTGAATATTTACGGTAAATTAACGAAGGAAGATAAGCGAGTAATTTACGCATTGTTCGAAGATTACGAGGAACAAGCAAATATGTTAACTATTAATCTTGCAGCTCAAACGATACGTTTCATTCATTCTGATACCTATAAAGTTGAAGTCATACTACAGTGCAATAATGCTAACTATGCTAGAAAAAATATAGAATTTAATAATGTACATATAATAAATCGTTAGAAATTTAACAGAACTGACAACCTTCCACCCCTTTTGGAGTGGAAAGCTGTCAGTTCGCTTTATAAGCCTAGCATCTAACTTTAATTATTCTATACACGTGCGCGGATTTCATCAATAAATGCTTTGCAGCCCGCCATCTGCTCTTCAGTAGCTGTTTCCATAATAATGTGAGCCTCTGGTTTGTATTGATTCAGTAGCTTCATATATAGCTCATAATTCATAGAGCCATGTCCTGCAGGAACGGTTTGCACGGTCCCATCTGCTAAGCGAATACGATCCTTTGCATGTGCTCCAATAATATGATTTCCGAGTAGAGAGAATGCTTCATTCATTACTGTATCCTGTTGCTCAAGATTACCTTCATGAAGCAGATTACCTGGATCAATAACGACACCGATCATAGAAGAAGGTACTTCATCAAGCATTTGAGCTAGCTCGGGCGCAGTTCCGATCAAATGACCATGTGCTGCCTCTAAACCGACAAAGACGCCCCATTTCTCGGCTTCTTCTACTAGCTCTTCCAGCGTATTCTTCATAATCGCCCAATCTTGCTTCGTGTAAGGCACTGAATTAGTACCCGTTTCCGCAGCTACCATCGGAGCACCGAATAAAGAAGCATAGCGAATAAGTTCCTTAAAGCGATTCACATTGTTTCTTCTGATCTCTTCATCCTGATGAAAGAAGTGCAAATAGCAGCCTAATACTGAGATATGTACATCCTGCCGCTGAAATTCATTGGCGATAGACATGGCGAGACCAGGACTGATCCTACCATATTCATTAAAATCTACATCTGAAATCGCTTTCCAAAGTGCAAGTTGAACGTGACTAAAACCATGCTCACGCACTTTTACTGCCAGCTCACGATAAGGTAAGCTTCCCATTAAATGTGCAAGTACACCAACTGACATGCTTCATTCCCTCCCAATTTCAACAACTCATCCAGATAAATAGCATCCAGCTCATCTCTAGCAAACTATAAATTTCCATATTCGTCAACTAGTTTATCAATATGTGAACCTGACGGAATCATGAATTTCGTTAGGTTCTTTCTGAATTCTTCTCTTGTTAGATCAAAGTAATCTAAGCTAAAGTAAAGGTTTTATAAGTTTTTGTATAAGTTTACTTTACTTTTGTAAAGAGTCAGTTTATAATTTATTCAAGAGGTGGTTGTCATGAAGAAAGATTATGGTGATTCGATATCAAATAAGGTTTATGAATATCGTGTACTTTCCAGAATGTCTCAGCAAGAATTAGCAGAGAAAGTCGGGGTTTCAAAACAAACCATTTTCGTAATGGAAAAAGGAAATTATGTTCCGACTCTGCTGTTAGCTTTTCGAATTGCCGATTTTTTTAATGTTGATGTAAACGATATTTTTACTTATTTGAAAGGAAATGATGAAAATGATAACTAAGATTTTCTCAGATATCCATAATGCAATTTTTCACCCTTTAAAGTCCTGGGCTGAACAATCTACGGGAAATTGGAGTATTCTCATTGGAGTTGGTTTTTTACTGCTTATGGGTAGTGCGATTTTTGCCTATGTATTTTATAAGAAGATTGGGCAAGACGACGAACGGACAAATAAAATCTTTTTGAAAAGCAGTTACTGTGTGCTGTGGGCAATTATTCTATGTGACATGGTTTTTCCTAGAGAATATATGTGGAACATCTTTTTCTTGTACAAATATACGCTGGCATTTTTAGCTGGTGGAATTTACATGGCCTTCCAATATAAAAAGGATCTTTCATAAGGAAAGGTCGAGGAGTGAGAGGAGCTAGATCAGGTGAATAATGCTTTGTTCGTTGAGTTTGTACAGTATTTTCACCTTAAAGTCTTTCATTTGAAGCTTCAAAACTCGATATGCTGCATGTTAGAACAGTGTGATTATTCCGATGATAATCAACCGCTTAAGCCTGAAATTGATAATTTACCATTTTAAGAAGCCACCAATCACCGTGTTTGAATGATGATTGCTGGCTTTTTTATATGCGGTGGTGCATTTCACGATATTGGATGGTACAAAAGATGATTAGAGTGGTGCAATCGGGTGATAATATTCAATCTGCTCAGCAAGAGGATACCCTTGGCGTAACTCCTATCTGCCTGCATTAGAAGGTGTAAGGAAGATAAGAGAGTAATTTACGCATTGTTCGAAGATTACGAGGAACAAGCAGATAAGCTAATCTATAACCAATCGTTAGAAATTCCGTGAATTTAGAATTGGAATACAGAGGGAAATGAATTCGAAATAAAGACTAGTTGATTTGCGATAACATAAATGAGAACGTAGTAATTATGCTGAATGATAAATGTTTTCAAGCGTATTATAGTGTTTTCTTAGTAGAAATTTGTTACAAGTACACCAAATATTTGATATGATGTTCATATAAAGAGCATTGTTAATTCGTAAATATAATGTTATATGAAAGTGACGTAATAACTATATTGAGAGGTGTATTATGGCTGCAAAAAATATTTTCCCGGATCCATCAACACACCCTGATTGGGTTACTCCACATAGTTCTGAATGGTATTCATTATTAAATGAATCCTTAGGAGAATATAGATATCCATGGAAATCTATATTTAAAGAACCAACCGCAGAAGGAGTTTTCGCTAAAAAGATTAGTACATTTGTTTCTGAAAAATCCAAAATATTAGACGTTGGTTGTGGACATGGGGAATTCACAATACAGTGGACTGAAAAAGTAAAAGAAGTAATTGGCATTGATAATAGGAAAAACTTTATTAAGAAAGCCAATTCCTTTGAAAAAGATACAACTACTAACATTAGATTTTTAGTAATTAACGCTGATGAAAAATTACCATTTGAAGATAATTATTTTGATTTAATTTACACTAAAAAAGGTCCATGGTTGTATCATGAAGCATCTCGAATCCTAAAGCCAGGAGGGATCATAATTGGTTTATATCATAGTGGAACGGATGGAGGTTTAAGAAGTTTTTTTCCTGGCTTATTTAGTCCTTTGAACGAGGATCCATATAATTTTGAGCAAATAGAAGCAAAACATCAGTTTAAGAAAAGTAATGGATTAACTGACTTTAAGATACAAGTAATAGAAGAAGTTGAATACTTAGAAACTCCAGAAGATATATTAATTAAAAAATGTTATGGACAGAAAGAATCAGTAAAAAACTTTGTGTGGAAGCAATGCCTAAAAGACGTAGAAATAATATTTAATAAATATTCTGCAGATAAGGGGCTAAAAGTCATTAACTATCATCATATCGTGATTGCTACGAAGTCTTGATTGATTTGTAAAAGTAATTCTTGAAGACATCCCCATCATATAACACCGTATTCACGCTGCGGCTACGCCTTGGTCACTTTGATGCTTTCGGAAGAAGAGGCTGATTCATGTGACAACTTGCTGCGCAAGTTCGTGAATACCTGAACGTTATATGAAATCAGCCTAAACAATGAAAGGAGCAAGATGTATGTTGATCCGAGAAGCAGTAGGGAAAGATAAAGAACAATTATTCAATCTCTATAGAATGTTAGTTCCAAATAGCAAAAAAATGAATGTTTTAGAAGAACAAATAGAAAAAATCAGATTAGATCCTACAAATTTTTTGTTAGTCTACGATGAAGAAGGGGAAATCTTAGGAACGGTGACCTTAAATATATGTTTTCAGGCACTGCACGGTCTTAGACCATATGCAGTGCTTGAAAATATAATAGTCCATGAGAATCACAGGAGTAAGCATATTGGGCAAAAACTCTTAGAGTATGTCGATGGTTATTGCAAATCTATTGATTGTCACAGAATAATGTTATTAAGTAACTCACAACGTATAAGAGCTCACCAATTCTTTGAAAAGGAAGGTTACAGTGGGTCAGTGAGTAAGGGATTTAAAAAATATCTATAAAGAGTTTGTTAGAACAATCGGGGGAAGAGGCTGACTTCATATAACACAGTACTCACGCGGCGGCTACGCCTTGGTCACTTTGATGTTTTTGGCAGAAGTAGTAGATTCAGTGACAACTTCCACGGAAGTTCGTGAATACAAGAACGTTATATGAAATCATTGGAAAAAGGAGAAAAGCATGAAAACCTCAAAAAAAATCATATTCTCATTTGTAATTTTTGTTTTTTTAATTGGTTGTAATTCAAATAATATAAATACTCAAACTGATATTTTGGATGTCTCAAAGAGTGTTGATATTTGGAACTCTGTTCAATATGTAACAATTACAGATTTGAATACTATTAGGTCATTTGAACCTGGTGCAACAGCAGATGTTCTAATGATACGCTTTAAGATTAGACTTGAGAATAGAGGTATAAAAACTGCTGAAGGCTTTCAAGCAGTTTTAAATAACCCAGCTCCAATATCATATATTAGTGGTTCTATGCAGCAAGGAAATGACAATGGAAGACTCAAACCAAATGATACCTATGAAGTAATGGGCTACTATATATTTGAGAACAAAGAGAATATGAAAAAATTCATTGAACAATCTTCGCTTTCAATTACTTGGATAGAAGATGAAGAGAATAAGGATTTGAATATAAAGTTACCAAGTGAGTCCACTCAAGAAGGCAATGAAATCACATAATACCGTATTCAATCAGCGGCTCCGCCTTGGTCACTTTGATGCATTTGACAGTGTAGCAGATTCAGTGACAACTTCCTGCGGAAGTTCGTGAATACCTGAACGTTAGCTGACACATCTGGAATGGTTAAAACCGAATAAACTTGAATACCTGAAACACAAACGAAATAATTTGATAGAATAGATGTTAGAACAACACCTCTTAGAATCCACAACCGAAACCTTCATAAATACTTTACACACGATCATCAATAGATGCACCAGTTGGCGATCCAACTCCTAGAATAGTTGTAAAAAGGAAAAATCATATCAAAACGCAATTTAAACCATAGTTAAAGAATAAGGCCGATTAATCAATAAAATAATTAAGGGCAATGGGACATTAAAGATATTTTAAGCAAGCGTGGCAACATTCAGTTAAGAACGATAAAGCTAAAGCATAGAATAATTTAGAAAAGAAGCAGTAAACACTTGGTAAGAAAGATGAATCGTTGAAGTCAGATGCATCGGATAACACCGTATTCACGCTACGGCTGCGCCTTGGTCACTTTGATGTTTTTGGCAGAGTAGTAGATTCAGTGACAACTTGCTGCGCAAGTTCGTGAATACAAGAACGTTATCCGAAAGTGCTAAATAGACTAGGAGTGAATTAATGTTTGCAGATTCTGTATTAAACATAAAAAACATTGTTAAAGTCGTTACCATTTACAAGGGAAAGTTAATTATCGTAAAACAATTTAGAGATAACAATCAAGAGTATACATATGAATTACCTGGTGGGAAAGTAAATGAAAATGAAGAAATTAGGTTAGGTGCTATACGTGAGCTAGAAGAAGAGACTGGATTAGTAGGAAATGATTTGATTGAGTTAGGAACGTTTAAAATTCCTACTGGAAACATATTATTAACATTATATTTCACAAACAATATTATTAATACAACAACACAGTCGTTAGATTCGGATGAAATATTAGAAGTAATAGAAATTGATATTGAAACTGCATTTAAGAAAATAGGAAATGGGGAATGGAAAGATCATAGATTAGGAATAGGATTAATCTTAGCTAGATCCAGAGGACTAATATCTTGAAAACTTGTAGGTAATTTAAGATGAACGCACCATCTGATAACACAGTATTCACGCTGCGGCTACGCCTTGGTCACTTGATGCTTTGGGCAGAAGTAGTAGATTCAGTGACAACTTGCTGCGCAAGTTCGTGAATACAAGAACGTTATAAGAAATCCCCGCGAATAAAAAGAATTATTTTTTAGTTCAGAAAAATCTAATAATACCATTAAACATGAATAAGGTGAGGATTATGTCTGCTATTGAACTTAACTTGTATGATGCAGCAATTGAATTAATCACTAAGAGGTATCCATCAGGTTGGGGTGGGGCAGCTGCCCTATGTACGGAAGATGGTCAAATATTAACCAGTATTGCGCCAGAAACTATTAATGCGTCGACAGAATTATGTATAGAAACAGGAGCAATATTGGAAACTCATAAGTTAAATGTTAAACCAACGCATATAATATGTGTTGTAAGAAATGATGGAAAATCAAAATATAAAGTATTAACGCCTTGTGGTGTATGTCAAGAAAGATTGTTTTATTGGGGATGGAATGTTAAGGCAGGAATATCTCATCCTGAAGGGCAGTTAATTTTTAAGGCATTAAAAGAGATAGAACCCTATCATTGGTACAATACATACAAGGATTAGGAAAGTGATAATTAATGAATTATTAAGATAAAAAAGCAGATAAATATTATTCAACTTTTTAATATTAAGATATTGAATTAATTGTTGAGGATTAAAAAAATATAAAAAATGAATTGATAGTAGTGCGAAGGAGGCGGGGACATCTTATAACACAATATTCACTCAGCGGCTTCGCCTTGGTCACTTTGATGCTAATTGGCAGAAGTAGCAGATTCAGTGACAACTTGCTGCGCAAGTTCGTGAATACAAGAACGTTATGTGAAATATGAGTAAAATGAAAAGAGGAAAGTGAAAAATGAATACAAACAATATAAAATATGAAAATCGAATTGTGGCATTTATTGATATCTTAGGCTTTAGTGAAATGATAAAAACCACAGAAAAGGACGCAGAATTGTTTAATGTTGTATACAAGACACTGAGCGATATCAGAAATATCAGCGCAAACTTGAGCGATGCAACTAGAGAGAAAGAGTTTGGCCGGCAAGAGGCGCTGTTTTCTGATAACATAGTTATTTCATATCTAACAGATTCAGCAGAAGCTGATTTTTCATTAATTTTTGATGCAATGTTCCTTCAGCTTTGCTTGTTATACCAAGGTGTCCTGGTAAGAGGAGGTATAACTATAGGAAGTTTGTTTCATCAATCAAATTTAGTGTTCGGTCCTGCATTGGTTAGAGCGTATGAACTAGAATCTAAATATGCAATTTATCCTAGAATTCTTGTTGATGACAAGTATGCAAGTGGGTCAGGGACTGTTTACTCAATAGACTTTGATGGACTGACTTTCTTGAATGCTATTGAGAATTTTGACTTTTGTAATTATCTATTTAAAAAGTTGTATGACGTTAATGAATTTGATTATTTTACTAAAATTCAAGATGTCGTAAGTGATAAGATAAGTCATTGTCAAAACACAGGAGTTAAAGCAAAGTTACTATGGCTAGAAAACTACTTCAAACAAACATTTAAACTTCAAGGCGAGAAAGTTACCTTTTTAAATAGTTCATCAACATTTAATAGAGTCAAAGAATTATGAACGCTAATCTAAGAAGACTCATACTTCACATAACACAGTATTCATGCTGCGTCTGCGCCTTGGTCACTTGATGCTTTGGGCAGAAGCAGCAGCTTTAGTGACAACTTGCTACGCAAGTTCGTGAATACAAGAACTTTATCTGCAATCTCTGCTGGATATATTAAAAGCGGTTTGTAGGAGGAGCATTATATGGTAAGAGGAATCTGTTTCGAAATACCTAATGAATCTGGGAGGTACTTAGGAGATATATTGAAACCTTTGGATATACAAGAATTTATGTGGCGTGTTGGTGGTGAAGAGGCCTATCTGATAGAAAATGGCACTTTGGGAGAACCCCTTTTTCCAGATCTTATAGATAGAATAGAAGGAAATACTCTTAAAAACATATTGGAAGAGAATGATTATTACTTAATATTTCAAGACCTCAAAGCCTTTCCTAAAGAAAAAAATACTGAAGACGTTAAGACTTATGAGGAGTATTTAGCTAGTGAGTGTCAACTCGTTCTCTTGGTAGTTGATAGCTCCTATATTACTATTTACTGCAAAGATAAAGGTAAGCTGAGTGAATTCTACCAAAATGCCAAAGAGCAGGGTTATACTAACCTCGAATTTTTTACAGACGAAAATGACATGAGAACTGGTCTGTCTGTATGGTAAAAACAATATTGTAAGTAAATCGGGAGGGCGGAGACTTCGGATAACACAGTATTCACGCAGTGGCTACGCCATGGTCACTTTGATGCTTTTGACAGAGGTCGTCTCATAGTGATGATATAGATTTTTACATTTTATTATGGAGAAAGAAATATCTTTAATATTTGTTTCTGTATATCAATATTAATGTTATTGTATGAGGTATTCTTTGTCTATTATGATTATAAAAAATCAAGTGCTAGTGATGCTACTCCTCACGAGCTTCTTTAATTGCCTGAATATCATCTTCTGTCAATGGTTCGTCATCAAAGGGGATATGATAATCAGAAGGATGAATAAGTCTCTTAATGAGGTCAACAACGAGAGGGATATCTTTATCAGTTAGCTTATCAATTAAGTCCGAGAGTTCTTTTTTATTAACAGCCATAGCGTTAATCATCTCCTTACTAGTGATATGGTCAAAATGGGTGAATTTAATACATTATAACATAAGTAGTACACTTGAATAAATCAACAAACCAAAAAAGGGTGCTATCTCATGAATCATTCACCAAACTACATTATCGGTATTGACCTCGGTGGAACAAATATCAAATCAGCAATTCTGGATGAGAATTTACAAGTTAAAACTTAAAGAAGTGATCCAACATGCGCTTAACTTGTCATCAAATGCTTTCAGTGTGGTGACTGCACAGTTTGGTGGATGGTCGGGTATGATAGGGGCAGCGGCTTATGCAAAGCATCAGTTGGATATAGGTTAAATGGGAGGCATACATATGGGAGTCTGGGGAACGGGAGTTAAAGAAAATGATACTTCTTTCGATGTATATGAATCCTTTTTCGATAAATATAATGAAGGATTGGAAATATCCGAAATCGTTACATATATTGATCAACAATTTTCGGAGAGCATTAACGATACTGAAGATACATATAATGTGCTTTTTCCATTAGCGTTAAGTTTGTGGTAGGTTTGTACTTTAGATTTTGATCGGTATGAACAAGTGAAAACAGCTATCGATCAACAGAAAGATATTGCTGTTTGGGAAAGCCTCGAAGCAATCGAGCAAGATATTAAGAAACGTCAAAACACGCTAGAGTTATTCCTTAAAAAAATAAGTGAAGCTAAAAAAAGTCCGAAAGCAAGAAAAAAACCTCCACAGAAAATAAATACGATCTACCAATCTGGAGGTTGCTTGGCATTCCAGTATCCAAGTGGACTTTATCATGGAGCAGTTATTATGAATGTCGAGTTCTATTTTCTACAGGAAGAGGAAAAGTCTAAACAATCGTTGAAGGAACTGATTCCATTACTTTGCAAATGAGGAGTTGAATACGTATGACAACAAATGAGATGAAAATGTATATCCAAGGCGCGGGAGACTGCATTGTCACCAAATCGCTTCTGAATGGGGATGCTGCCTTGAAGTGGATGTTCAGGGGGAAACCATTGGATCCTTATGATAATGGTTGGATTGCCTATGGCGAAGGTGATACACAGGAATATGTCGATGATTCGGATAATTTGTCGATTGTCGATTTTAATAGATTGGCTAATATTGAGCCAGCGGTACTGATGATCTATGAGATGCGTATAGGTGCAGATTTGGAATTTAAGAGCGATACAACCGTTTGTGATGGGCGAGATAGACATGCCGACTGGAGAACTCGCAATCGCTGATCCGCTAGCATATTTGTACCAAGAAAAATACGCTCAGCCGCTCAATCGGAAATTGCCTGCTGGTTCGTATCCGGTGGAATTAGCGATTTGTCATTCGGATATTGCTGGCAAACGGATTGCCGTTGCAAGGCTAATGGTGAAGGAGCAGCGCGTTGTCCGTTATGAAACAGTGATGCCTAAAGGTAAAACGCTTGAGCAGCTCAATGAGCCAGGAGCATGGTTTTTCCTTGGCGTCGATGCTGGAATGGCAGCTTTTTGCGATGCAAGTGTTGCGATACAATATCGAGAGTTTTTGAGTCGCTGGCACGCTGAACATCCAGAAAGTAACCATTATGATGATTATTTTGCGGATATTCTTGCAGCAAGCTATAGCCAGTTCCCTGATATGCAACGAGCAGGCGGTGATTTCATTGAATGGGCTGTTCCAGAAACCGGAAATAGGATTGCAATGTTCTCTAGTGGGCTCGGTGATGGATTGTATACTGGATTATGGGGATTGGACGAGCAGGATGAGGTATGTGAAGTCGTAATTCCATTTATGAATGTAGTATATTTTTAGGTTGGATGACATCAATATGGTTGGTGGTTTTGCTTCCTGAGTGCAGGACTGGCAATATGTTGCTTGTCCAGATTGCAGTAAGCCGATGAAATATGTGGTACAGATTAGATGGGATACAGTGATGGTGATAAGGAACTTCAGTGAATATGAAGTTTCTAATTTTAGTTTGCTTATATATATTGTAAACATTATCTTGTTTAATTACGGTAATAAAAATAATTTAATTAAAATGAAATTTAATTTGAACAGAATAAATGTTATGTAAACTATATAATGAAGGATTTCACTTAGAAAATATGCGGACTATAACTATTATTTGGATAAAAAGGGAGACGTATAGACTAGCGGCCATGATAATGGAAACAAAAGCAAACTTGATATGACACTATTTGGTGTCATATAATAAATGAGACAATAAATGGTGTCCTATTAATTCAAGAAAAGTGATAATTGGTGACATTATAGGAAATATTAATGAAAAGGTAGCGGTGATTTTGAACGATCAAAGTCATGTGAGGGATGTTTATGAAGCTGTTGCTGATCCAACAAGACGAAAATTAGTTCAAATGTTGGCAGAGGTTGAAGAATTACCTCTACATGAGATAACGATTCATTTTGATATGGGCCGTACAGCTGTTTCTAAACATTTGGCTATTCTTAAAGAGGCTGATCTTGTCATCGCTCGAAAGGTTGGTAGAGAAACGAGGTATCGTTTGAATGCCGCTCCACTCCGAGAAATTCAAGATTGGGTAGCTCATTACGAAGGGTTCTGGAAAGCAAGAAAGGATATGGGATAATGATTTTAAGCCAGTCGTTGGACATAAGTTTCAATTTCGGGCGGAGCCTTCCGAATGGTGGAATGGTATTGTAGATTGCGAGGTACTCGTAGTGGATGAGCCTCATATATTATCGTATACTTGGTTAAGTGCCGGAGAAAGTACTACGATTACATGGACTGTGTAAGAAGG
The DNA here is from genome assembly GCF_056786395.1 of Paenibacillus sp. Y951. NCBI lineage: Bacteria > Bacillati > Bacillota > Bacilli > Caryophanales > Paenibacillaceae > Paenibacillus > Paenibacillus sp. Y951. The sequence continues at coordinate 76,885 of NZ_JBXCIY010000013.1, forward strand.
TTCAGATGGAGTTATCCATCTACATCTCGATCAATCTGGATTTAGTGAAGCAACAAAAGCTCATCCTGGAGCGATCGAGGGGGGGAGTATTAGTGGTAATATCGAAGCGATCAGTATTAATAATCGGATCACGATTTGTGATTTTGCCGACATCAGTGAAACGAGAGAAACGATCATTGATAAGTATTTCGCCAATGGAAAATATAAAAAACTAACGTATGTGTATGAAGCGTTTGGTTACAAGAAAATTGTTACCCTAATTAATAAAATTAAAGCAAGTCATCCATGTCCATTCTGTAACGGGAAGAAAGTAATTTCGGAGGATGGGCTGCATGATGGTGTATATAAATTATCGATACCATGTGTTAGTTGTTATGCAAGTGGGATCAATAATGAAGGGCGCACGGAAATTGTTGAAGGCTTAGATGTGCAAACATGGCTAACTGGCAATGTAAGTGATGCTGTCACCGAGAGCTCCAATATTGAGGCCGTTGCAGCTATTCCAATTTTCAATCGTATTCGTGAGTTGGATAAACAAGAAATGATGGCAATTTACCAATTTCTTGAGGATAATAATTAATTAGAATGATTGTAGGGATCTTCTCAACAATATTAGTACGGTCATCAACCTAGCTAACGTGAAAAGAAGCTAAGCTATTCGTAGAGAGTTGAATCTGATATGCTCCCATCATAGTAGACAGTAGAAAAAACAAAACTTCTACTACTACATGATGGGAGTTTTTCTAATGTCTAAACGAAGTCAGATTTCTTTAAAAATAAAATTACATGCCGTACAGCGGTGTCTTGCGCATCAATCTAATCCAAACTATGAGGCAAAACAGCTTGGAGTTCGCAAGGGAACGGTTAAGGATTGGATAAGAAAATATGAAGCAGATGGTTTGGATGGGTTAAAGGAATCAAATACATGGAAAACATACTCAGAAGAATTAAAGTCTGCTGCTGTTCATGATGTATTGTCGGGTCATTGTTCTTTGGTAGCTGCAACAAAAAAACATCATATTTCAAGTACGAGTGTCCTACGGAAGTGGATTTCCAAGTATAATCATGAGATAGAATTGAAACCTACTCGTAAAGGAAGAGGGCTATCTCGTATGAATAAAGGACGTAAAACAACATTTGAAGAACGGATTGAAATTGCACAATATACCATCGCTAATGGGTTGGATTATCAGAAAGCGATCGCAAAGTACGGGGTATCTTATCAGCAAGTCTATGCATGGGTTCGGAAATACCAAGCAGGCAGCGAGAATGCGCTCAAGGACAATCGCGGTCGTAATAAGCCATTAGAAGAACTAGATGAGTACGAACGCCTTAAGCTACGGATCAAGGAATTAGAAGCTCGGAACGAATACCTGGAGATGGAGAATGCCTTCGAAAAAAAGTTGGCAGAGATCAAGCGACGAAATACACGCTAACCCTTGTTCGACAAGTAACCTTGTATCAAGCGATTCAAGAACTGAACAACGAAAAAGGGTACGCCATTGTGAAGTTATGTGCGTTAGCAGGAGTTGCTCGATCTGCCTATTACAAATGGTTACATTGGAAACCATCTGCTAGGGAACTTGAAATCCATGCGCTAGCCAAGGAAGTGGAGCTTCGTTATAACAAACGAAAAGGGATACTTGGTTATCGTCAAATGCGTACTCAGTTAAACCGAAAACTCAAAAAGAAGTACAACAAAAAGCGCTAATACCGAATCATGCGTGCGCTTGGACTCAAAGCAGTGATTCGCAGGAAACGACCAAGCTATGTAAAAGCCTCTGAGATCCATGTCGCTGAAAATATCATGAGCCGTAACTTTGATGCTCATTCTCCTAATTCAAAGTGGTGTACAGATGTCACCGAACTGAAGTATGGGAATGGTCGCAAAGCCTATTTAAGCGCGATTATCGATGTATACGATAACTCCATTGTTTCATGGGTATTGAGCCATTCTAACAACAATAAACTCGTGATGGATACGTTGAAGAAGGCTTACAAGAAGAATCCCGGTGTAACCCCACTACTCCAAAGCGACAGAGGCTACCAGTATACGTCTCATGAGTATAATCGATTCCAAGTAAAATACGAATTTATAAAAGCATGTCTCGCGTGAGCCGATGTTTGGACAACCAGCCTATTGAGCGCTTTTGGGGTACTTACAAATCAGAAAGTTATTATCTTACAAAGTTTAACACCTATGAAGACGTCCTCAAAGACGTTAGCAACTATATTCGCTATTACAACAACTACCGCTATTCAGAGTGTTTGGATGACTTGTCACCTAATGAATACCGAAGAGCTGCATAACAAAAAGAACCTCAGCTCTGTTAATACGAGCCGAGGAATCTAATCTAACTTTTTTTGTTTTTTACACTGTCCACTTGACAGGGAGCACTTCAATCTACGCTGGCTAGCTTTTTTTTGTGTTTTATAAATTTGAAACATTATCCAGTTTAATTACGTTAATAAAATTATATGGATGAAAATGAGGAAAAATATACAGAAATAATGTTATGTAAACTATAAGAAGGTTAACTGGTAGGAATAGTAAAAAAGATATTGCCTATTAACGTATGAAGTAATATTAGGCTAATTTCCTAAAGAAAGGGGTATGTAATGAAAGCAAACTTACGATACATCCTAATAGGGTCTATTACTGCGTTGGTTGCGCTCTCGGCAGTATGTTATTTCTTATTACGAGTAACAGAATCACAAGTAGTATTAAACAAAATGGTTATGTTTTATGAGGTTCTTCCTAATTCAGAAAGAGTCATTAAGGATAAGAATGCGGTAAAACAATTCACCTACGCCACACGATATGCTGAAAAACAGGCTGGCAAAGTAGACATGCCACAGCCCGATTATCAATTTACATTAGGAAACAAACAATATTATCTATGGCTAGGTGACCAATCCAGTAAAAGCACTTTGATGAAACTTCCTGATACGGGAACGATCTACAATATCGAGAAAACTAGAACAAGAAAACTTGTGGACATAATAAATAAGCTGTATTAAATTACATTGTTGATATTTTACTAAATTAAACTAATAAGCGATAAAAAACCGCACTTCGAATGAAAAATGTCTTAATTCCTCGTGAAAGAATATTAGCATTAAAGTAATCAGGTTTATTGAAGAACTATTAAAAGGAGGTAGCTCATGATTCAATCTTTGAAAAAACGGATGTTAACTCTGACAGTTATCGCAGCTATATTATTACTCTCTGGTTGTGGTTTGAGTGAAGAAGACGTTATGAAAGAACTAATACCGACTGGGGAAGGAGAATTTGCTATACATCTGTTTTATGAAAATGGCTTACCAGAGAGTGAAAGTAAGGATTTGAACATATTTCATAACTCTAACCCTACTATTACAAATGCAATTGGGCAGGTTCAATTTTGGGATCAATACCAAGAACGTAATGTTAAGTGGGCTAAGGCTCTAGAAATTAAGGAGTTTCCGAAGTATTTGGTCGTTGACAAAAATGGTAATGTGTTTGAAACCCCATATTTGAGTGTTGTAAAAGAACACATAACAACATTACTGTTACCTAAGTGAATTATATTCTGCATTCAACTTAAAAAGACAATGACTTCGATTGATGACATTGTCTTTTTTTTGAAAGGCTATGTTAAATTCCAATGTTGATATTTGACTACAAGAAAACCGCCTTGTTGAAAAGGCGGTTTATGAAGCTATCGTTCCTGATTTAGTGAAACAATTTCTTGAGCAAAGAGGGTATTACATAAGTTCTGTGATTTCCGTAATCTTCTTAATAACCATCGGTACATCTTCTTCGTTACGGCTGACTACAAAGAGGTGGTCGGCTTCGCTTATTTTTGGAGCCGATGCTTCGCTCTTTTGTTGTCGAGCAAGAACATCCTCGAACGTTGAAGCACTCCGAAAGATGTCTTTGCTACGCTGGCTTTCTGTTATCCGTAAATAAAGTACATCATCTGGAATATCAAAATAGACCAGAATGGTTATAATCCCATTGTTTCGAAAATAGTCCAGTAAGTCCATACGACCTTTTCGTGCAAGATTAGAATTACATAGAACGAGGTGACAATCGGTCTGATTCACCGCATAATCGACTATTGTTTGAGTAACTGTATATTTTAGCGTATTCGGACCTTCTTTCGGGCGTAAGGACTTGTAGTAAGCGTTAATGAACGATGCGTGATTGTCTTGGTCAATAATAATTACATTTTTCAACTGCAATTCTAATTGTTTAGCGAATGTCGTCTTACCACTATGAGTCTTACCTACCGTAACGACTACAATTCTATTCATCATTAACCCCTTTACTCTGTTACATTTTGCACCTCAGATTATCACGCAATCCTGACCGTTAGCTTAACAACAATAAGCAGAAATTCTAAGTTTGGTATTCGTGTCGGTTACAGTAAACAGGCACGATTTGACCAACATATTTTTCTTATTCGATGAGGAATTTCATATTCCTTGCTGTCTATATAACGGAACCAAGCCAAATAATGTTGCAAATATTTGGTTGCAACACCATTGAAGCGGTCCATCCATTTCTTCAAGCGGCTGTGATAGCTGTTTACATTTTGGATATGATACACGCCTTTGACACGTTGTTTTCCATCGGACTTGAATCGGTAATGAAGCCAAGCCTTTTGCATTCGCATAGGAGCTGAATGCCCGCCAGGAATCTGTGCAAAGCACGTTTGAGTCCGATAGATGACCACCAATGGCCTCATCTAATTTCGTTGTCCGAATGCGACCACGCCCAAGAACGCCAGAGTAAGTCATTTTCTGACGGTCACGGGCAACGAGGACACACCCTTGATTCGGGATTGCAAAAAGAAGATAAGCTCCTGCTTACCCCTATCGTCTAATGTATCAGCAAGCTTTTTTAGCTCCTTTAAATCCATAGACAAATCATCTCCGAACCAAATTGTTATCTCTATTACAGAACATTCGTTCGTAATTATCAAATATCAACATTAAGGTTTAACAAAGCATTTTGAAAAGATCTAAATACTATGAAAATTAGCGTAATACAAGAAAAAAAATAACGTAAATATAGTTATGTTAACTATGACGTTGTAAAGAAAAAGGTAAAACCGCGATAAATTACCCCTCACCATAAAGCAACCAAAAATAATTATTGAAAACGGCTAACTGAGAAAAACTCGACTTTTTATAGGAATAGACACAAAGTACAAATGATAATTCAATTATTTGTACTTTACATTGCAGATAGACTGTTACTTTACTATCAATATCAGTTATAATAGTAAAGAATATTAAGTAGAAAGTGGGAGAAATATGGGTCGCAAATGGAATAACATTAAAGATAAGAAAGCTTCAAAAGATGCAAACACTAGTAAAGTGTATGCTAAGTTCGGGATTGAAATCTATGTAGCAGCGAAAAAAGGCGAGCCAGATCCTGAAGCCAACCGTGCACTTAAAGTCGTGCTTGAACGTGCGAAAACATATAATGTACCAAAAGCAATTATTGATCGTGCATTAGATAAAGCAAAAGGTAGCTCGGATGAAGTGTTCTCTGAACTACGATACGAAGGCTTTGGACCTAACGGCACTATGGTCATCGTTGATGCGTTAACGAATAATGTAAATCGTACTGCACCTGAAGTTCGTTCAGCATTTAATAAAAATGGTGGAAGTATGGGTGTAAGTGGTTCTGTTGCTTATATGTTCAATTCTACAGCAGTTATCGGTGTAGCAGATAAGTCAGAAGATGGAGTTATGGAGTTATTGATCGAAGCTGATGTCGATGTTAATGATATTATTGCAGAAGAAGATAACGTTATCGTCTATGCAGAACCAGATCAATTCCAAGCGGTGCAGGATGCGTTTACAGCTGCAGGAATTACAGAATTTACTGTTGCTGAGATTATGATGCTTGCAGCTAATGAAGTTGATCTTGCAGAAGATGCTCAAGTACAATTTGAAAAATTGATTGATGCGCTTGAAGATCTAGAAGATGTTCAACAAGTGTACCACAACGTTAATTTCGGTGATGAATAGTTGCTACTCGGATATCACAAAAATCTAGACTGTGCTTGCGAAGTAACTTTATGAATACTAAGTAGTATATCAAGTTGCCACAAAAAGTTTGGAAGGGGATAAGTATGCATATTGAAACTATCCAATTATGGGATGATCAAGAGCATGTTACACTAACAGCATATGTACCGTACCAGGTAGGTAGCGATCAAGCTAGTCAATCAAGACCAGCCATTATTATTTGCCCTGGTGGTGCTTATCTATACACTTCTGATCGCGAAGCAGAGCCTGTTGCGCTAAGATTTGCTTCATTAGGATATATAACATTTGTGTTACATTACAATACTTATTATGGTTCAGCTCCAATTCAACCTGCTAACCAACAAAACCCGAATGTCCTAGTGAAATTTCCACAACCACTGTACGACATTGCTAAAGCTATCGCGGTTGTTCGTGAGAATGCAGCAAAATGGAATGTTCATGTCGATCAAATTGCAGTTGCAGGATTTTCTGCCGGTGGGCATCTTGCCGCAACGATTGGTGTACATTGGGACAAACCTTATGTTAGTGAACATATTGGCGTATCTGCGGAGTTCATTAAACCGAACGCATTAATTCTTTGTTATGCTTTACTTGATAGTGTAATCTCTATGGAATTAATGAATGAAGAAGAAACAGTGAAATACAAAGAGATGCTCAGCCTTATGAACTCTGTTGTTCTAGGCACATCAGAGCAATCGTATGAATTACTTGAAAGCTTCAGCCCTGCTAGGTTTGTAGGAGCACATACACCGCCTACCTTCTTATGGCATACATCGGAAGATGATCTTGTTCTATCAGCAAATTCATTGCAATTTGCGATGGGATTAGTGAAGTATCGTATTCCATATGAACTTCATGTATTTGAAGAAGGTGGTCATGGTCTATCTTTAGCTGATCGAACAACTGCTACTAATGAAGCTCAAATTAATCGTGCTGCATCGAGTTGGGTGGAGCTTGCCAATGAATGGCTGCAACGCAAATTCACTTAGAGGAAGTTGAAAAAGCGGACTTTGATAACGAGGACTATGCTAACGTAGCGTATTCGACGTCGAATATGAAGCGAACTTGGGAAGTGTGGGACTCGTGTACCAATAACGTACACTGGAGTGTCCTCCTTCGTCAAGTAGCGCTCCATCTTCTCGGTTCTGAATGTCCGCTTTTTGAACCTTTATTAAAAGTGGAAGTTCAAATCAGTCACTTGTGATTACGATGAATATGCTAACGTAGCGTATTCGACGTCGAATAGTAGTTCATAATAATATGAGGCAGTTCTTAAAGTAGATTTTTCAACTTTAAGGACTGCCTCTTTTACATATTAATACGAAGACTTATGATAAATTAGAAGCTGCAAGTGGTATGCCAAATGATAGCCTTTATTTATACGGTGCTCGCTCTCGATCTGGTATGGGGATACAATGACTATTACGGCAACTTCAAAAAATGGATATTCAGAAGCGACAACTACAACAGAAGTAAAACGTAATAATAGTTATGTAAACTGAGGTGCTGATGAAATAATTAGTAAAAACAATAAACCTGAAATTGTCAATGACAGTGCCAAGGATTGATGAGTCGTAACAGGGCAAGAGAAATTAGAAATCACAATTGGCTGATGGTACATGGGTTGAAATTCAAGTTTAATATTATTGTAGTACAAGAAGAGCCAAGTAATAGGCTTTTTTTGATTTATCCAATTATAATGCTTTCAACGTGGTGGAGGATAGGTTACACTAAATATAACTGGTATAATAAGGTTATTTTAATATATATAACCACAAAATAGCACCTGAAAAAGGAGTGAATACGATAGATTATAGAAGAATAAGCTTGAATATAATTTATGGCAGCCTAGTATTATGGATTTTAGGCTATATTCTAAGTCAGCTTGTATTTATACTTTCATTACCATTTCTACTGGGCTATCTTATGATTTATCCATATGGTGCTATATTATTGGCTATAGCTTTGATAATTTCGGGTGAGAAGTGGTTATCCGAAGAGAGAATTATGGCATTTGTATTACTTATTCCAATTATGATGATAGTAGTTATACCGAATGCTCAAAATCAAATAAGCATTCATCTGATGGAACCAGACATTCAAAAGATTGAATCTCATATTAACTATAGATATCTTAGTTTTTATCCAAGCTCTTTAAACAACCGATCGCAGTTAATAGAATATGATAAGGCAGAAGACTTGCTAACGATGAATATGATTATAGCACCAATGAAATTTACTAATTATGTGAAGGAATGGGATGCGAGAAAAGTGGAAGATTATCCTAGCAGCTTTATAAATCTTCTAAAATTTCACTATATTAGAGTAGCAGAAGCTATGGAAGAAGTTACTTTAGTAGCTGATAATCTGATTGTAAATGGCTATTGGGGAGATAAAGTAATTGTAAAGAGTTATTTTAAAAAAGAAAATAATGAATACATACTAGTAGAACCATATCCGGAGTTAACATTAGTAGCTAAAGATAATAATTGGTATTTAGAATATGAAGTTGATAACATTGAGACTAGAGTTTTTGTTATGAATCGAACAATCGAAGACTTCAGGAAAAGTTTAGAAGTTCGAATTGATTAATGATCATGCTCTTAGTAAGGCAGCCCATGTTTTTATTGGGTGCTATTTCTTTTTAAGTGATATTTTCAGTAGTTATAGAACAACTAATTTGACTAATAACCACATAAAGTATATCATAGATACATAATGTCTATGATATACTAATTTCAATTGTAATGTGAAGGGTGTGGAGGTATGAAAGTATTCGATTGTATCATTGTTGGAGCAGGTCCAGCTGGATTAAGTGCTGGCCTTATCTTAGGAAGAGCGCGAAGAGAGATTGCTTTATTTGATGACGGAACGAATAGGAATAGAGTCACGCAGGAGTCTCACGGGTTTCTAACTCGAGATGGGATAAAACCACAAGAGTTTAAGGAGTTAGGGTTAACGGAACTGGAGAAATATCCATCGATATCACAATTTAATACAACAATTACTGAGATCATCAAAGATAATGATCAAGAAAGATTTATTGTCAAAACATCGGATGGTCTAGAGTTACTTACAGGAAAAATAATATTAGCCACAGGGATTCAAGAGGGATTTTCTGTTCCAAGTATAAGGGATTATTATGGGAAAAGCCTTTTTAGTTGCCCATACTGTGATGGCTGGGAACTACGCGATAAACCTTTAATTGTAATAGCAGAAAAAGAAGAGCATGTGATGCATATGGCTAAATTAGTTTATAATTGGTCGCAGGATCTTGTTGTTTTAACAAATGGAGTTAAACTGTCACAAGAAGCTTTTCAAGAGTTACAATCACGAAATATCACAATAAAATCAGATCCGATCAAGAGCTTAATCGGTAATGACGGAATTCTCGAAAAAATTGAATTTGTGTCAGGTGAAACGTTCGAATGTACAGCTGGTTTTGTTGTTCCAACCTTTTATCGTCCTAATCAATTTGCTGAGAAGCTTAGTTGTGAAGTTCAAGATAATGGAACAATTGTAACCGATGGTGCTGGCAGAACAACCATTAAACATATATTCATTGCAGGAGAAAGCGAAAAGTCCGGACCTTCTTCATTACTTATTTCTGCTGCTGATGGTAGTAAAGCTGCGTTCTCTGTAAATGCTGATCTAACTATGGAACGTTTTTAGCATACTCCGTTGCTATGAGGAACACATATATTTTCATAAGAGTACGGCAGGGTTCATTATTCAATGATAAACTAAAAGTATTGATATTTTCATTTGCAAAGGGGTGGTTATCATTCAAGTTCGTCTTACTTCCTTTAGCGATAAGTGGGCTCAACTGTTTCAAGATGAGGTTAATAATCTTAAAGTTATTTTCGGAGATCAAATTACTCAATTTGAACATTTCGGCAGTACGTCTGTTTCTGGTATGTTGGCTAAACCTGTCATTGATATGATGTGTATTGTTAATGAGATTTCGACAGTTGATGCATTGAATGAGAAAATGAATGATCTAGGATACGATGTAGCTGGGGAATGGGGTATTCCAGGAAGAAGATTATTTCGAAAAGGCGGAGATAATCGAACCCATCATATTCACTTTTATGAAAGTGACAATTCTCATATCGAAAGACATTTAGTATTTCGAGACTATCTCCGTGTCCATCCAGAAGAAGTTGCTAGATACAGTCACTTTAAAGAAGAGTTAGCAAGACAATATGAGAATACGAGTGAGTATAGTCCAGCGAAAAAAGCATTTGTGACCGAAATGGAGCAACTAGCATTTACATGGTACGCAGAAAAACCGACAAAATAATGTTAATGCTAGGTTAATCAATTGTTTTAGTATAAAAGCGTTAAGCCAGACACACTCATGAATATTGTGAGTATATCTGGCTTTTTTCTCTATTCTAGAAAATCGATAATGAAACAATAGAGTTGGTAATGTTTGGATAGAGAAAGGCGACATTATATGCTACAATAAGTGCGCAAAACTCATATTTTGCGCACTTTTGATTTAGAGCGACTTTAATAGAGAGAGTCGAGTAAGTATGCGGTATAATGATCGCTTAAAACTCTTAAATATTGATAGAAACAACTAGTAACTTACAACATGAGGGGAGACATAGATCGAGATGGAACATGGTGAATATATGATGGCTTTCAAGTTGTGGATGAAGCAAGCAGGATATACAGAAACAACGAAAAGAGAATATGAGCGCGAAGCTTTTTCTTTTCTAGAATATATTGAGGAGCTTCCCTTGCAACAAATTAAGAAGCTGACAGTTGTAAGTTATCTCGTACAACATAAAGAGCATGTGTCGGAATCAACTCGTAATCGAACTCTTGCAGCATTAAGAAGTTTTTTCAAAGCGATGAATGATTTTGAGATGATGCAGGGGAATCCAGCAATAGATGTAAAAAAATCTAAAACAGAAAAAAATGTTTTGCCAGTATATTTGGAGCAAGATCAATTAGAGAACACGATGAATTATATTGACGGGAAATATAGAGCGCGTAATCTAGCTATATTTTTGTTAATGGCTTATTCAGGTTTGCGTGTAGGGGAAGTCCATCGTCTTAATCTCGAACATTATCATCTTGAGAAAAGTTCAATTACTGTTCTCGGAAAAGGTCGCAAATGGAATGAGATTCCGCTATCAGCTGAAGTGAATGCATATATGCAACAGATGGTGGAGCAACGACTCACTCCTTATCGACAAAAAGAAGACGCCTTTTTCGTATCACAAAAAGGGCGCCGATTATCGATTAGACAAATTCAAAAAATAATGTCAACGATGTTTCAGGCGATGAAAGAAGATCATAATGAGTTGCGACATCTAAAATTATCATGTCATAAGCTCCGCCATTCGTTCGCTACATTAATGTTACGAAACCAAGTTGATATTCGAATCGTAAAAGAATTGATGGGGCATACATCTATCGAAACTACGATGATCTATACACATATTCAAGATGATGATAAGAAACAAGCGATTTCATCTGTTCAAATTCCTACTATACCTAATCTAGAAATCGTTGACGTATCTCAGGGGTAGGCAGCAAGCAGGCTTGCTGCTTACCGAACCACCGGAAGCGATTCTTGGCAAAAAAATGATAAAAAGGATTGCGAATAAAGGGTGGAATGAACTTCAGTAGATGGATTAGCTTCCACGGACCGTCCAAATACTTTGCTACACGAATGGCACCTGTAGAGTATAAGTACGCTTTATTATTGTCAATACAAATAAAGCTGTCAAGATTAGTAGGTAAGTGAAATTGCTGAATGAGACGTTGACCAAGTTCGCCTTCAATTGCAGCATAGGACACTTTTGCCGTTCGATCTCTAGCAATGATCCATTGTGTAGCGCCATTGCAGAAAGAGCACTGACCATCATATAGGACAATCAATGATGGAATAGGAGGTTGGACTTCTGTTTTAATTGTCTTTGTGTCGTCATTAGTCATATGTGGCAACTCCTCTCAAAGATTTCATCTGATATAATGGAATTATGATGTATTTACCTGTTCGATAAAGAGAAAAGCACATTGAATAGTTAGAACGTATAGTAATCGTTCAGTATTATGTAGTGTATGTGAAGTGTATCACAAAGTTACAGATTAGCAAAGGAGATTAACGATTTGATTATTGGATTAATTATTGCGCTTCTAATATATAGTTTATTAGTATTTTATATTGGATGGAGTGGATATCGAGGTTTTGGTTTGAAAGGCAATCGTTGGTTTATTGCTTGCTATAGTATCGTACTTATTGTACTGTCAGTTTCATTTATTATTGGGAGATTGGGCAATGGTTCAGCTGTCTTTAGTATTATCGGTAATTATTGGTTAGCTACTTTTGGATTATTGTTACTTACATTGCCTGTCGTTCATATTGTTATGCTCATTATGAGATTTACAAAGATTGACCGTAATAAAACAAGAGTGACAGCGACAACGCTTGTACTAATTATCGTATTAGGAACGTTAATGTATGGCAGTTATCTAGCGTATACTCCTAAAGTTACGGAATATAATATTACAGTACAAAAATCTGGTGTTGAAGACTTGAAGATTGTAATGCTTTCCGATACTCACTTTGGTTATTTATCTGGGATTAAGCATGCTAATCGATTAGTGGAAGAAGTGAATCAACTCGATGCAGATCTTATTCTTATTCCTGGAGATATCATTGACGATGATCTAGACATTGTTGAAGAGAAAGGAATTTTCGCGATATTGGCTGGATTGGAAAGCAAGTACGGTGTATTTGGATCACTGGGGAATCATGATAAATATCGTGGTCAAATGGACAAGCTAATTGATTCGATTGAGACAGCTGATATAGAGCTATTATACGACGAAGTTTTTCTGCTAAATGATGAAATATATATTGTGGGCAGAAAAGATAAAACGGAAAGTGATCGATTAGCGACAAAAGAGCTAGTTGCAGGATTAGATCAAAGTAAGCCAGTATTTTTATTAGATCATCAGCCGTATGAATTTGCGGAGGCTGCAGCAGCTGGTATCGATTTACTTGTTGCAGGACATACCCATAAAGGACAAATTGCACCAGGAAATCTCATTACGAATCGATTGTTCGAGAATGACTATGGTTACTTGCAAAAGGGTAAACTTCATACAATTGTTTCATCAGGATATGGATTTTGGGGACCACCGATTCGTCTCGGAAGCCAATCTGAAATTGTTGTTATTCATGTAGATTTTGAATAATTGAAAGCCGGTAGAAGAGGGGATAATACCAACCCTTATTCTACCGGCTTTTTTACTGTTATGCTGTTTTTTTATGCATTATATAAATGACTAATATTAAAATGAATCCAATGAATGCAAGGCCAGAAGCTAGCCAAGGTAAGCCACTAAGCCCCATATTCGTAATGACGATACCGCCAAGATACGCTCCAGAGGCATTCCCCATATTTAAGAAGGAATGATTAGAGGTGGCAACTAACATTGGTGCTTCACTAGCTAGCGTCATCGTACGTAATTGAATCCCCGGGAAAATACTAAATGCTGCTACACCCCATATGAATATTGTAATAATAGCAAAAATAGGATTTTGTAATGTAATGGAAAGCACTGCAAGTACGATACTAAGAATCGCATAATTAACGATGAGATAAGGTAGTGTTTTCCAATCAGAAAGTTTTCCGCCAATCAGATTACCAATGGTAACAGATACACCAAACAATACTAAAATCCATGTTACACTATGTTCCTGGAAGCCACTTATTTGCTGTAAAATCGGCGAAATATAGGTAAACATTGCGAACATGCTTGCACAACCAAACATTCCAGTTACTAACATTAATAGTACTTGCGGCTTTATGACAGCTTTAATTTCTTGCTTAATACTCACATGACTGTTTTCAGAAATCTTCGGAATATACTTCCATATACCTAAAAGGGCAATGAAGCCAAGTATAGTTATTACTCCGAATGAAGCTCTCCACCCATATTGCTGTCCAATAAATGTTCCGAATGGAACACCTACAATATTAGCAATCGTCAGGCCTGCTAGAACCAATGCCACAGCACTACCTCTTTTGTGAGCAGGAACAAGATGAGTAGCAATTACAGTACCAGCTCCCAAAAATGTACCGTGTGCTAATGCTGTTATTATTCGAGCGGTGATAAGTAATGGATAAGTAGGTGCGATCATCGACAAACCATTACCTAGAATGAAAATAAACATAAGTAAAACCAACAATCTTTTCTTAGCGATCGAATGGGTAAGGATCGTTAATAGTGGTGCTCCTAATGCGACGCCTAACGCATAACTTGTAATAATTTGACCAGCTTGAGGGATTGTGACACTCAAATCATTAGCAACATTCGGTAGTAACCCCATGACGAGAAATTCTGTCATCCCTATTGCAAATGCACCGATTGTTAACCACATTAATGAAATGGGCATTCTTTCTTTCTCTTTAATATGTGTAATTGACGCTGGTGCAGTGTTACTCATAACTAGATTACTCCTATCCAATCTGTTTTCTATCTATACGAAGCAGATCTTATCATAGAATGTTCTGAGATTTATTACAATGCAACATCTTGGTTTCCTTCCTATAAATGTGATATATCTTGCTTTTTAATGATGTGATTATTGTAAACATTATGTATAATAATAGATGTGCGACGATGAATTAGAAAATCATTTATAGAGAGAATGCGAATAATTATGGATGAAAAGTTATTGTATATTGGAAGGATAACAGCAAGGAAGAATTGGAGTTTCCCAAGCCATCATCATCCGAATTGGAGTGAAGTTGTTTTCGTAGTGAAAGGTGAAGGTGTTGTTACCATTAGCGGAGAACGCTACGCTGTTCAAGAGGGCGATCTACTCGTATATAACCAAGGTATTATTCATGAGGAATATTCATCCACAGCTAACCCACTTGAAACCTATTACTGTGGTATTTCGCATCCGAATCGTTCATTACTTATTCCAATCGAGAACAGACCAATTATTAAAACAAAAGGAAGTAAAGCTACAATTGAATCATTATTATCCTTGCTATATGAGGAATCACAGCAGCAAAGGGATGCCTTTCAAGAAGCTTCGGAATATTTGTTAATGGCGTTAATGATATGGGTTAAGAGATTATCTGAATTAGAGCAATCATCCAAAAACGTAGATAGAGATTCTGAATCTTTGGCACTTAGAATTAAAGAATATTTAGATTTGAATTATTTACGTCATATTACATTAAATGATATTGCTAGTGCCTTTCATATGAACTCTTATTATTTGTCACATGTTTTTCGTAGTAAATACAATGATTCTCCGATAAATTATATTTTGAATCGAAGAATGGGAGAGGCAAAGCAGTTGCTTGTTCAGTCCAAAATGAAGGTCTCAGAAATTGCTCAAGTGTTAGGTTATGAGAACAGTAATTACTTTACTATATTGTTTAAGCGAATTATGGGGGAATCACCTACGAAATTCAGAAAAAGAGAGTGGCAGGAACGGATTAATTTGTAGATTAGTGTATAATAAATTCGTGATATTAATTTTTATTAGAGTAATTGAATTTACATTATAATTCAGAGTAAGGTGGAGGATATATGGAAGCAACATTGACGTGTAAATCATGCGGATCAGTTATTTCTAGCTCGGTGGATATATGTCCGACCTGTCATATTAAATCACCTAAGAAGATGAGTGATAAGAAAAAGCTAACATTGATCAGTTTTTTAGTTATTGCAATTATCATTATTGTTATTATACCGATGGCAGCTTCACTACTATGGATGCAAGCGAAATAAACAAAGGTAGAACGGAGGATAATACCTCATGTTCTACCTTTGTTTATTTGTTAAGTGATTCGGTGAATAGACCATATTTGCCCTACATTGGATCCTGATCCTAAGTTGAGATTAATAGTTAATCCAGAGTTATCGTAGAATACTGCAAGTTGATCACCAGCTGAGAGATTGACTTCGGTATTAATAATAACACTACCTGAGGCGAGTAAAACTCGAAGCGTTAATAAGAGTAGAATACTTACATCTAATACTGGGAATGGACTTCGTGCGAGATCAGTTGCAGTTGGCGCAGTTCTTCGTAGTATAATAGCAGGCTCGCTTCCAGCACCTAATTGAATACCGATAGTAGCAGTAGTTTTATATGGTATCGTGACACTAATCTGATAACGTCCAGTAATTGGAACAGTATAAACTCCAGTTGTTGCGTTGAAATCAGCGGAAGTATAGTAGGGGTCTGCTGATAGCCAGTTCCCAATTTGTGCACCTGCATTAAGATTGGTAGCTGCTCGATTGACGGAGATTCCAGTACTCATAATGTTGGGTCCAGTCGCTCCAGTAGGCCCGGTTGGACCTTGGATACCAGTGGCCCCGGTAGGCCCAGTACTTCCTTGAATGCCAGTAATGCCTGTGGGTCCGGTAATACCAGTAACACCTGTAGCTCCAGTGATTCCTTGGATACCAGTAGCTCCAGTAATTCCTTGAACTCCAGTAACTCCGGTAGGCCCAGTAACTCCTTGAATACCAGTAGTACCCGTAGTTCCGGTAGCTCCTTGGATACCAGTGACCCCGGTAGGCCCAGTAGTTCCTTGAATACCCGTAACTCCGATAGGTCCAGTAATTCCTTGAATACCGGTAATACCCGTAGTTCCGGTAGCTCCTTGAATACCAGTAATGCCTGTAGGTCCAGTGAATCCTTGGATGCCCGTAACTCCGGAAGGTCCAGTAACTCCTTGAATGCCAGTAGCCCCGGTAGGCCCGGTAATTCCTTGAACGCCAGTGGCTCCGGTCGCCCCAGTAGTTCCTTGAATACCAGTAACTCCGGTAGCTCCAGTAATTCCTTGAATACCAGTGACACCTGTAGGTCCAGTGATACCTTGAATACCAGTGGCTCCCGAAGTTCCAGTTGCTCCTTGAATACCAGTAACTCCGGTAGGCCCAGTAGTTCCTTGAATACCGGTAATGCCCGTAGGACCTGTAATTCCTTGAATGCCAGTAGCCCCTGTAGTTCCAGTAATTCCTTGGATACCCGTGGGTCCGGTTGCTCCTTGAATACCGGTAATACCCGTAGCTCCGGTAACTCCTTGAATACCAGTAACGCCTGTAGCACCAGTGATTCCTTGGATGCCAGTAACTCCGGAAGGTCCAGTAACTCCTTGAATACCAGTAACGCCTGTAGCTCCAGTGATTCCTTGAATGCCCGTAACTCCCGTAGGCCCAGTAATTCCTTGAATACCAGTGACACCTGTAGTTCCGGTAGCTCCTTGGATACCAGTAGCCCCCGAAGGTCCAGTACTTCCTTGAATACCAGTGATACCGGTTGGTCCGATTTCTCCTTGAACTCCAGTCGCACCCGTCGAACCAGTTACTCCTTGGATACCAGTAATTCCAGTGGAGCCAGTATCTCCTTGAACTCCAGTAACGCCGGTGGCTCCGGTTTCTCCTTGAATGCCAGTAACCCCGGTAGTTCCAGTATTTCCTTGAACTCCAGTAACACCAGTAGTTCCAGTGATTCCTTGGATTCCGGTGTCACCTGTAGGTCCAGTAGATCCTTGGATGCCAGTAGCCCCGGTAGCTCCAGTTACTCCTTGAATACCAGTAACGCCTGTAGATCCAGTGATTCCTTGAATGCCCGTAACTCCCGTAGGCCCAGTCGTTCCTTGGATACCAGTGGCTCCCGTAGTTCCGATAGCTCCTTGAATACCAGTGACACCGGTGGACCCTGTAATTCCTTGAATACCGGTAATGCCCGTAGGTCCAGTAGTTCCTTGAATACCAGTAACTCCGGTAGCTCCAGTAATTCCTTGAATGCCAGTAGCACCCGTAGTTCCGGTAGCTCCTTGGATTCCAGTAGCCCCCGAAGGTCCAGTTGTTCCTTGAATGCCAGTAACGCCTGTAGATCCAGTGATTCCTTGGATACCCGTAACTCCCGAAGGTCCAGTTGCACCTTGAATACCAGTGCTACCTGTAGGCCCAGTAGATCCTTGAATACCCGTAATGCCCGTAGCTCCAGTTGTTCCTTGAATACCAGTAACTCCCGTGGGTCCGGTTGCTCCTTGAGTACCAGTAATGCCTGTAGCTCCAGTGATTCCTTGGCTACCAGTGCTACCTGTTGGCCCAGTGATTCCTTGAACACCAGTGGCACCGGTAGTTCCAGTTGTTCCTTGAATACCCGTATTGCCTGAAGGTCCAGTTACTCCTTGAATACCAGTGATACCTGTAGGTCCAGTAGTTCCTTGAATACCGGTAATGCCCGTAGGACCTGTAATTCCTTGAATACCAGTAACGCCCGTGGGTCCGGTTGCTCCTTGAGTACCAGTAACGCCTGTAGCTCCAGTGATTCCTTGGCTGCCAGTGACCCCAGTAGACCCGGTTTCTCCTTGGATTCCGGTAATTCCAGTGGAGCCAGGTTCTCCTTGAACTCCAGTTGACCCGGTCGAACCAGTTACTCCTTGGATTCCAGTAGCACCCGTAGGTCCAGTTGCACCTTGAATACCGGTAACCCCGGTAGGTCCAGTATCGCCTTGGACGCCAGTATCTCCAGTGATTCCTTGAATGCCAGTAATACCCGTGGGTCCAGTTGCTCCTTGAACTCCAGTAACGCCGGTAGGTCCTGTTGATCCTTGAATACCGGTAACCCCAGCAGGTCCAGTGACACCGGAAGGTCCGGTTACTCCTTGGGTACCAGTAGTACCGGCAGGTCCAGTAATTCCTTGAATGCCAGTGCCCCCGGTAGGTCCAGTAATTCCTTGGATACCCGTAGCACCGATAGCTCCGGTTTCTCCTTGAACTCCAGTATTACCCGTAGGTCCAGTGGGACCTTGAATACCGGTAACGCCGGTAGCCCCAATTTCTCCTTGAACTCCAGTTGCACCGGTCGAACCGGTTATTCCTTGAATACCAGTAGCTCCCGTAGATCCAGTCGGACCTTGGATACCATTAATTCCAGTATCTCCAGTAGGTCCAGTGATTCCTTGAATGCCAGTATTACCGGTCGGTCCGGTTTCTCCTTGGACTCCGGTGTCCCCGATAGGCCCAGTGATTCCTTGAATACCGGTAACGCCGGTAGATCCTGTTGGTCCTTGGATACCAGTAGTGCCAGTGGCTCCTTGGATACCAGTATCACCGGTGGGCCCGGTTACTCCTTGGATTCCGGTAATTCCCGTGGAGCCAGTATCTCCTTGAACTCCAGTAACTCCCGTAGGTCCAGTTACTCCTTGAATGCCAGTAACGCCCGTGGGTCCAGTATCTCCTTGAACACCAGTAACGCCGGTAGGTCCTGTTGCTCCTTGAATACCGGTAACCCCAGCAGGTCCAGTATCACCTTGGATTCCAGTGACACCAGTAAACCCAGTAGGTCCAGTGTTTCCTTGGATACCAGTAGAGCCAATAGCTCCTGTTTCTCCTTGAACTCCAGTTGCACCAGTCGAACCAGTTACTCCTTGAACACCAGTAACGCCGGTAGGTCCTGTTGCTCCTTGAATACCGGTAACGCCCGTAGGCCCAGTAATTCCTTGAATTCCATTAACTCCCGTAGGTCCAGTTACTCCTTGAATACCGGTAATTCCAGTGGGCCCAGTAATTCCTTGGATACCGGTAACGCCAGTAGCACCAGTGATTCCTTGGATTCCAGTGACACCGGAAGGTCCGGTTACTCCTTGAATGCCAGAATCCCCAGTAGAACCAGTTACTCCTTGAATTCCAGTAGCTCCCGTAGGTCCAGTAGATCCTTGGATACCAGTATCTCCGGAAGGCCCAGTTTCACCTTGAATGCCAGTAACGCCTGTAGATCCAATGATTCCTTGAATGCCCGTAACTCCCGTAGGCCCAGTCGTTCCTTGGATACCAGTAATACCTGTAGGTCCAGTGAATCCTTGAATACCAGTAGCCCCGGTAACTCCAGTAATTCCTTGGATACCCGTGGGTCCGGTAGCTCCTTGAATACCGGTAATACCCGTATCTCCGGTAACTCCTTGAATACCAGTAACGCCTGTAGCACCAGTGAATCCTTGAATACCAGTGACACCTGTAGGTCCAGTGATACCTGTAGATCCAGTAATTCCTTGAATACCCGTAATGCCCGTAGCTCCAGTTGTTCCTTGAACTCCAGTGGCCCCGGTAGTTCCAGTAACCCCTTGAATCCCAGTAGCTCCGGAAGATCCAGTAACTCCTTGGATACCAGTGACTCCTGTGGGTCCAGTAATTCCTTGGATACCAGTGACTCCCGTAGTTCCTTGGATGCCGGTAATGCCTGTAGCACCAGTGATACCTTGGATGCCAGTAGCCCCGGTCATTCCAGTTGTTCCTTGGATACCAGTAACGCCTGTAGCTCCAGTGATTCCTTGGATGCCCGTAACTCCGGAAGGTCCAGTAACTCCTTGAATGCCAGTAGCCCCGGTAGCTCCAGTTACTCCGTGAATACCAGTAACGCCTGTAGATCCAGTGATTCCTTGAATGCCCGTAACTCCCGTAGGCCCAGTCGTTCCTTGGATACCAGTAATGCCTGTAGGTCCAGTAATTCCTTGAATACCAGTGACACCTGTAGTTCCGGTTATTCCTTGAATACCAGTAACACCTGTAGTTCCAGTGATACCTTGGATGCCAGTGCTACCTGTAGCTCCAGTAATTCCTTGAATGCCAGTAGCCCCGGTAGCTCCAGTTACTCCTTGAATACCAGTAACGCCTGTAGCTCCAGTTGTTCCTTGAACTCCAGTGGCCCCGGTAGTTCCAGTAACTCCTTGAATGCCAGTAGCTCCGGTCGCCCCAGTTGTTCCTTGAATACCAGTAACGCCCGTAGTTCCGGTAGTTCCTTGGATGCCGGTAATGCCCGTAGCTCCAGTTGAGCCTTGAATTCCAGTAACTCCGGTAGCTCCAGTAATTCCTTGGATGCCAGTGGTTCCAGTAGCACCCGTAGCGCCGGAAGGTCCGGTTACTCCTTGAATACCGGTAACCCCGGTAGGTCCAGTATTTCCTTGAATGCCAGTAACTCCAGTAGGTCCCGTAATCCCTTGGATACCCGTAGCACCGATAGGCCCGGTTGGTCCTTGAATGCCAGTATTACCGGTGGGTCCGGTTGCTCCTTGGACACCAGTATCCCCGATAGGCCCAGTGATTCCTTGGATTCCCGTAGCGCCGGTTTCTCCTTGAATGCCAGTAACGCCCGTAGGTCCCGTAATCCCTTGGATGCCCGTAGTGCCGGTTACTCCTTGAACTCCAGTATCACCCGTAGGTCCAATTGGACCTTGGATACCAGTAATTCCGGTGGAGCCAGTATCTCCTTGAATTCCAGTATCCCCGATAGGCCCAGTTGCTCCTTGGATACCAGTAACGCCCGTGGGTCCAGTAAATCCTTGAATGCCAGTATTACCGGTGGTCCCAGTTACTCCTTGAATTCCGGTGTCACCTGTAGGTCCAGTAGTTCCTTGGATACCAGTAACGCCCGTGGGTCCAGTATCTCCTTGAACTCCAGTAACGCCGGTCGGTCCTGTTGCTCCTTGAATACCAGTATCTCCAGTAGTTCCAGTTGCTCCTTGGATACCAGTAACGCCAGTGGGTCCAGTATCTCCTTGAATGCCAGTATTACCGGTGGGCCCGGTTTCTCCTTGAATCCCGGTCGCCCCAATTTGTCCTTGAACTCCAGTAATGCCAGTGTGTCCAGTGCTTCCTTGGATTCCAGTAGCTCCCGTAGCTCCAGTCGGACCTTGGATACCAGTAATTCCTGTGGAGCCAGTATCTCCTTGAACTCCAGTAACGCCAGTAGTCCCAGTTGCTCCTTGAATACCGGTAGGCCCGATAGCTCCTGTTACTCCTTGAACTCCAGTTGCACCGGTCGAACCAGTTAATCCTTGGATACCAGTAATGCCGTTTGGTCCGGTTGCTCCTTGGACACCGGTAGGCCCGGTCGACCCAGTATCACCTTGAATACCGGTAGCTCCAGTGGCCCCCGTAGTTCCGGTATTCCCAGTAGCTCCTGACGGATCACCGGATGGACCGGTCGGTCCCGTGGGACCAGTTGGTCCGTACATTGTCGGAATGGATAATGCTGTTTCCAATTTTGCTTGATATACTTTAGTGGCTTCTGTAACACTTTTTATCGTTTGTCTAACACTTTCATTAATTTGTAGAAGTTCCTTAATTGTAGAATGTGTTGGAGTTTGACCTGGAATTGTACCGAGTGCATACTGAATTTTTTCGGCTTCTGAATTTAATATATGGCTTAATCCTATTTCTTCAAGCGCGATAGATGCAATTAATCTATTAATTGCATCTTCTCTTGAAATGGAAAAGGGAGTGGGTATTGAGGAATCGTCATCGGTCACTGCTATTCACCACCTGCTAATCTGCATCATTAGAGGTATTCTATTACTTTATTGATTGCATTGTGATGAAATAGCATAAATTATCAAGATATTATTCTAGGTTGAACGGTACGAAGTCACTTTTCATTCGTGTTGCCGAATGCTCCCCAAATAAATAGTAATACAACAGCTATTACTACAGTGAGCAAAGGTAAAACGAAAATAATAAAATCTTGATACGTCATTACGTTCATTCTCCTTTAACATAGGAAGTATTGAAAAGAAATAGTCGCATTAATAAATAAAGTGAAGGTATTAGTAATGCGAGTCCGAGAATAAAGACCCCGACTAATGCTATGGCCATACTTTCATTCGTAAAGTTCTCATAGATTGAAACGTACGGATAGAGTACATATGGCAAATGAGCTGCTCCGTATCCATAGAACGCAAAACCATATTGCAACATTACAAAAATGAATGACCAGCCAAGTTTCTTGTTTTTCAATACAAGAGAAACAGCAATAACAAAGCAAATCAACGATAGAACAAAGACCCATGCGATATTTAACATATTGTCGAAATGTTCACGATTATGATTGTAGATAGCAAAGAATACAAACAAGCTACTTAATATCGTTGGAATGCTCCAAACTAAAGCATAATTACGTACTACTCGATAAGCGGCTAGATCGTGGGCTTTATCAGCATAATAAGTGAGAAACATCGCCGAAATATATAACACACTAATTACTGCCAAAATAACAACGCTCCATGAATAAGAGCTTGTGAACAGTTTTTTCACTAGGAAGATAACTTGTCCAGTTTCGTTAACCTCCATATAGCCACCTTCTGAAATAGTCAGTACGGTAGATAATGCAGCTGGAATCAAGAGCCCACTTGCACCGTAAAGCAAGGTATACCAAGATTTTTTTGTCGTTCCATAATGATTGAATGCGTAATATGCGCCGCGAATGGCGATTAGCACGATCGCAATACTTCCAGGGATAAGTAAAGCAGTTCCTAGATAAAAGGCGGTATCCGGGAAAAAGCCTACGATCCCAACAAAGAAAAACACAAAGAAAACATTGGTCACTTCCCAGACAGGGGAGAGATATCGATCTATAATGTTATGGATCAAATGTCTTGTACCAGAAATGGTACTGTAATAGACGAAAAATCCCGCTCCAAAATCAATGGACGCTATTATTAGATATCCGAATAGAAACGTCCAAAGAACAGTGATCCCAAGTACCTCATAGCTCATATTATCACCCTCTACTTTTCATATAAGGCAAGTTCATCTTCAGCCTTATTGTTACGGAACATTTTGATAAGTACTTTAGTCGAAGTAATACCAAGGACAAGATACAGTAGAAAGAACAACAACAGCATAAGATCAACATGATCAGATTTTGTTGCACCTTGAGCAGTTCTCATCAATCCACGAAGAATCCATGGTTGTCGGCCGACCTCTGAAAAAATCCAACCATGCTCTATCGTCAACATAGCAAGTGGTGCGGCTATAACGACAGACCATAGCAACCACTTGCGATATATATTCCCTTTCTTGCGAACTAATTGAACGATGAACAAAGTGGTTATTGCAGTAAGCAGTGCAACATAACTCATTTTCATATCAAAGATATAATGGATCCATAACGGAGCCCAATCTTCTTGGGGAAATTGATCCAATCCGATTACTTCAGCATTAGGATTATTAAACCCAAGGATGCTTAAGCCGTAAGGAATAATCAGCGCATTTTTAATGTTGAGGTTTTCATCAAGCGTCCCGCCGAACACTAATGGTGCTTGTGATGTTGTTTCAAAATGCCATTCAGTAGCAGCTAACTTTTCTGGTTGATAAACAGCGAGATATTTGCCGGAAATGTCGCCAATTAGCGCAGTTGAAAGCATAAATACAAATGCACAAATCATCGTTAGTTTTAATGCTTTACGATGATAGCGATGTCTTTGACCTTTCAAATAAGCGAAGGCAGCAATGGCAGCAAGTATTAATGCTGATGTTAAATAGGCAGATGATAACACATGTGCCACTTTCGATGGCATCGCTGGACTAAGCATTGCTTTATAAGGATTGATCCCTACAATTTGCCCATCTAAATATGTAAATCCTACAGGGTAATTCATAAATGCATTTACAATGGTAATGAAGATAGCTGATGCTGATGACCCGATAACTACGGGAATAAGCAGCCATAGATGTGTTCTTTTATTTTTGAAACGGTCCCAGGTGTACATATAGATCCCTAGAAAAATCGCTTCGAAGAAGAAGGCGAACGTTTCCATGAAGAGCGGAAGAGCAATGGATTGCCCCGCTACTTGCATAAAGCTTGGCCATAATAAGCTTAACTGTAGACCAATAGCAGTTCCTGTCACTACGCCTACGGCAACGGTTATGATATATCCGCGTGCCCAGCGTCGTGCCATAAGTATGTATTCAAAATCATTTTTACGGATGCCGATCCATTCAGCAAGTGCTATAAATAAAGGAACCCCGACCCCAATTGTTGCAAAGATAATATGAAACGCTAAAGTTAATGACGTTAACATTCTACTAAATACTACTGGATCATAGCTCATATTGTTATTCTCTCCTAAAACTTTTTGTTAGCTTTCTTATGCTGCTTTTTGTAAACAAAAAGTCACTTCGAAAGCGTAAGCTATAGCCATTTACGCAACAAGGCAAGTGACATAATGCCAGCAACGATGAAACATACCGTAATCAATTTCTTTTCTTGAAATTGAATTTTTTTATCGCGATTCTCTTTGGACCATAGCGTATTTTTCATGTCGGCTCCTTTAAATATTGGAAGTAGTTACTTGTTCAGCTGTATATATCTTTCCATTTGATAGAAAATATATGTATAGGTTTAATAAATTCAATGAAAAAGAAGGAAAGGGATATTCGTCATGATTGCATTAATCTCTTCATATAGTAAGTATGAGGCATGACTTGTAAAATAATATCCCACTAAATAAAGCTATACATATATATAAGTAATGGGGGTGTATGTATTGCAGTGGTATGAACATATGAATAATGATGATTTATTGAAACAAGATAATGTAATAGATGAAGTTATTCAGTTAGAGTTCGACATGGAGGATATAGATCAACCGTTGATTGAAGATGTCCATCAACGCTCACAAATTCCTTCAGATGAGCCTCCAGTAGAAATCAATCATGGTGAGCGAGTAAGAGCCTTATATATACAATGGTTAGAGCTACTATTATATGATCAAACGGCGTTATCACACTTACTTCAAGCGGAAGCGGAACATATTCAAGTATTTCTTTCTGAGGATCGTCAATTTTCTTTTCATCCAACAAGACAAGAGATTATAGTGTTTCAAGAAACGGTGGGAAGGGTTATTGATTCACTCAATGAGAAGCAAAGAATTCATATTAAGCTTCTTGACTCATCAATAAAGCTATTTGAGCAAGGTGAACGAGCTGAATAAGGAAGAAATTAAATATATTGAGCAAGCGGAAGGGATTATCTGGAGGCTAGCAACCGTAGTGAAAGCTAATATTGAGACTCTCGAGAAAATCGACAAACAAATTGAACATCGACTTCCACATTTACGAGTTAATATAGAAGACGCAATACTTTTACAAATGAGAACGTATCAAAAAATTAACGAACTATTCCCGCGACTCGAAGAAATAGAGGATGTCTATGTACGAAATCGCTCCAATACAAGGAGTGTATCAGACAAATCTATCAAACTATACGCTCCTCGAATTTGGAATATAATCAATATTGTTAGTAAGTTGAAACCAGCTCCGCAAAAAGATTCAAGGCACAAAAATCTTGAGGCGGATCTAGCTATTTCGATTGAAGCTAAGTATACAGCGACTAATGAAGAAAAGAATAAACAGTCCTTTCTAGACGAGAGTAATCATAAATTGACATTACGAGGAAATAAGAATTATACCGACTACTTAAAAACAGTCGGTATATCAGGTCAAATTGGTCAAATCGCGATATTGGAACCGATTGTAACATCATCCAACCTAGTCTTGAAAAAAGACTAGGCTTTCTTTGTATTGTGGAGTAATTAACAGCATGAATTAATTCGTCTAGTCTGTCGACGTACGCTCACTGCATTGCGTCGGTTATTGCAAAGACAGTTATGATTGCGTCTATTTACTCTATTACATTTACATCTCGAATGGTTTTTACTCATTGTAATCCCTCTCAATCTGTTCGTAATGATATACAATATGCGAGATAGAGAGAGAAGGACACAATATGGCGACATACACCTAAGCTTACTAGAATCTAATCTGAAATCTAACAAACAGCAAAAACACTCAAACTTCATTATAAAGTTTGAGCGTCTCTATTGTTTTACTCAGTACAATCAGAATCAGAATCTTCTTCGCATGAAGGTGTTTCGCAAAAGCTTTCTATTGTAGTGGATAATTGCATAAGTAATATTAACTCTGTTTGCATAACACTACTCATAGTTTTACGTACAGAATCGTTAATTTTCAAAATATCGTCCAAACAGGCAGGATCATATGCAGCATGAAGCGTCCCCAAAGCGAATTGTACTTTCTCAGCCTCGGCGTTGACAAGGTGACTTAGTCCAAGACCTTTCATCGCTATTGAAGCCATTAATAGGTTGTAAACGTCTTCCGTGGAGAGGGTTATTTGGGGATCAATATTTGGGATGTTAGGTAATGACATTTAATGCACTCCTTCACTTATGGAATGTAGATTATTCATCATAATCGTCGTCGAAATCATCTTTATCGAGCAAAGCTATTGTACGATCGAGTTTTTTCAAGTTAAGCCATTGTCCCATGGTCAAATCTTCAATAAATGTTGACACTGCTCTGTTCATTTGGATAAAATCATTCGTGTTGAGACTGGTTGCTTCATTAGCGAAAGCTACGAACGCTTGTAATTTCTCCGCTTGAGCATTAATAAGATGGGAGAATGCTAGCTCATTCATAGCAACCGAGCTAAGTAAAAGGTGTAGGCTTTGCTCCTTCGTTACCGTAATATCCGGTGTGATGTTGGGGATATTGGCTTGAGACAATGAAGATCACTCCTTAAAAGTTCTCACTTCATTTAATATATGGTACGATAAGCATGTCTTATGTCATAAGTATTATTAACTATTTACATGTGATCGCTTGGAGTGTTGGTATCATAAATTACAACGTTATTTAAAGGATGATGAACCACATGAAGGCCTATCGATATATAGCAGTAGGTGGCTTTATTGGTGCGATAATGAGATATAGCATTAGCGAGCAGTGGATAGCGATGCAACCACTGGCTACACTATGGATCAATATTATTGGGAGTTTTTTATTAGCGTTATTGTATAGTGTAGTAACAATTAAGATGCGCTGGCATCAAGAAATCCGCTGGACATTCGGAACGGGCTTGCTAGGAGCATTTACTACGTTTTCTACATTTTCAGTTGATATGCTACGCTATTTGGAGCAAGAACAATATGGGGCTGCTTTACTATATATGTTGGGAAATGTTGTCGGCGGAGGTTTTGCCGCTATGTTAGCCATAATAGTAGTAGAAAAGTTTAGGAGAAGGAAGGTAGCTACATGATTCTAGCGATTGGTGTGATGGGGGCGTTAGGTGCTTGCGCTAGATATTATATTAGTTATTATTACGGCACTAAAAATACGGATGATTTTCCTAGAGCTACCTTTCTTGTTAATATATTAGGATCATTAGTGCTTGGATGTCTTTTCTCAGCATATGAACGAACGATGTTAGCACAATGGATATGGTTATTGCTCGGTGTTGGTTTTCTTGGAGCATTCACAACATTCTCAACATTTAGTTATGAATGGGTCATGTATATGAAACAAAAGCAGTACATCAAGGCGTTTAGTTATATGATCGCTTCAGTTACAGTAGGCTTAGCAGCTGCATATGTTGGCTATTGGTTATTCAAGTAATAAAAATAACTATTGACAACGCTACCAATATGGGCAATAATGAACGCGTGTACATTAATACAGAATACTAAATAATCTAAACAGGGAGAGAACGTATAATGACTAAATTAACGAAGCAAAATGAACCTCTTGTAACACATATTTACACAGCAGATCCTTCTGCACATGTATTTAATGATAAAATTTACATTTATCCATCACATGACTTGGATCATGATGGCCCTGATAACGATAATGGTGATCAATACAAAATGGAGGATTATCATGTTCTATCGATGGATGATATCGATGCTCCAGTTATTGATCATGGTGAAGCACTTCATATTCGTGATGTTGCATGGGCAAGTGCTCAGATGTGGGCTCCAGATGCAGCCTTCAAAAATAATATATACTACCTTTATTATCCAGCGCGCGACCATGATGGAATTTTCCGTATTGGTGTAGCGACAAGTGATAAGCCTGAAGGTCCATTTAAGCCTGAAGAAAACTATATTCCTGGAAGCTATTCCATCGATCCCGCAGTATTTGTTGATGAAGATGATCGTGCTTATATGTATTATGGTGGTCTATGGGGGGGCCAGCTTGAAAAGTGGCAGTCAGGGGAATTTATTGCAGATGCAGCAGATCCTGATGTAAATGGTCCAGCACTTGGTCCAGTAGTAGCTGAGATGTCCGATGATATGCTTACTTTCAAAACAGATCCTCAAGAGCTTGTTATTGTCGACGAGAATGGCGCACCTCTGCTTGCGAGTGATTTGGATCGTAGATATTTCGAAGGTCCGTGGATGCATAAATATAACGGGCTATACTATTTGAGCTACTCAACTGGTTCTACACATTATCTTGTATATGCAACGAGCACGTCGCCAACAGGTCCTTTCCAGTACAGAGGTAGAATTCTTGAGCCAGTTCTTGGTTGGACAACGCATCATTCTATTGTCGAGTTCAAAAATAAATGGTATCTATTCTATCATGATTGCTCGCTTTCGGGTGGCGTTAACCACAAACGTAGCGTGAAATTTACCGAGCTAAAGTATAACGAAGATGGTACAATTATAACGATCTTCCCATACGGTGAGCAGGCGTAATTGTTATTACTATACGAACGATCAAGACAGTCAATTACATCATCTGCTCTAATAGATGTTGAAATTAATTATAATTGATCACAATAATAAAACCTACCTTAAAGCAATTACGACCTACTACTTAGCTGCAAACAGCTTGTAGCTTAATCGTATGCTTACTAAGGTAGGTTTTTTCGTTTTCGTTCCTACTACATGATGATCAGCGCTATCATTAACGAATCGTTTTCAGTGCTGTACTCCAGGAGATGACTTGAACCAGTATGCCATTCACCAACTTGCGGACTCACCCGACCTTCAAGACTAGCTTCTAAGCGACAAAAAGTCGCTTCGAAAGCATAAGCTAACTTTTCACAGCTAATTCAGTCAGTATTTCACATCATTCAACGAAATATCCGAGAGATCTCTCTTTATTCATAAAATTTATTGCGAAATTGGGAAGGGGATACTCCGATATGCTTGGAGAAACAATTCGAGAAATAAGGGATGTTTTCAAACCCAACATGCTCTGCGATCGTGGAAACCGTCCAATGTGTATTGAGTAATAAGCTCTTCGCTTGATCAATACGAACTTTCATCACATATTCATTAGGCGTCATGCCATACATTTGCTTCATTGCTCGCGTAATATAGTTGTAATGATAATTGAAGGTGTAGGAGAGCCGTTCATTTGTAATTGATTCCTGATAATGGTTTCTAATAAAGTTTTCCACTTGCTCAGCTAATCTAACGATTGGTGTCACATCATCATTATTCTGCCTCATATCCATCATCTTCAGTAGCTGCTCGAAAGCATGCTGCTTTTTCCAATAGGCATTCGATTCTCTTTCTTTATTAGCCTCATTCATCTGCTCCAGTAATTGAAACGCTTGTTGAGGATAAGGAAAGGTCGTATGTTTCGGTAATTGAATTGTGTATGGAGTGGGGTAAAAACATTGCTGATGTTTCTCAATATTAAGCTTAATATGCTCCTGATCACTTTGCGTCCATGCACCTATACTTTGAAAATGAATCCAGTAGAACAGTATATGACCTTGTGCTGGTTTCACAGAATAATGAGATTGATTAGGCAATAAAATAAGCGATTGACCAGCTTCTAATTGCCAATGCTCGTGATCTTCACCAATATGTAAAGTGCCTTCTCGAACAAGAATGAAGTCAAAAAATCCTAAACTCGTTCGATTCGGATGAGTATCACCCGTTTCGTGAACTTGAAAACCGCTTTCTAAATAGTAGGGCGAGGGCGGAGCATTGAAATATAAATAGTTTATAGCATTAATTATAATCACTCCATCAGTGTGAAATTTTATAATAATCAAGTTGGAATTCTGTATCGTATATATTCATAGTAACACATAAAATAGCTGTATAGAGTGTGAGAAACTAATAATACAATAGGAGAGTGTAATTATGACAGCACCCATTCAATTGACAAAACCTATTCAATTTATTCCAATGAAGCAAGTTAATATTGTTGATCCATTCTGGAGTCAATACATACAGTTAGTTAGAGATGTCGTTGTTCCATATCAATGGGAAGCTATAAATGATCGCGTAGAAGGAGCCGAGCCAAGCCATGCTGTACAAAACTTCAAAATTGCTGCGGGATTAGCAGAAGGAGAATTTTACGGTTTCGTCTTCCAGGATACGGATGTCGCGAAATGGCTAGAGGCAGTTGCTTATTTACTATGTAAGGAGCCGAATGCCGAGCTTGAAGCGATCGCTGATGATATGATTACAATTATTGAAAAAGCACAGCAAGCTACGGGATATCTTAATACTTACTTCATTATTAAGGAACCTCAACTGAGATGGAAAAACTTAACAGAAGCGCATGAGTTATACACCGCTGGACATATGATCGAAGCAGGTGTTGCTTATTATCAAGCAACTGGCAAACGTCAACTACTTGATATCGTATGTCGGATGGCTGATGATATTGGAAATGTGTTCGGTGATGGAGAAGGTCAAATTCAAGGCTATGATGGACATCAAGAAATAGAGCTTGCCTTAGTTAAGCTCTATCATATTACCGGCGAAGATCAATATCTTCAATTAAGTAAATATTTTATCGATCAGCGTGGAACGAATAACTTCTTTGTAGAAGAAGCTGAAAAGCGTGACTGGAGCAGTATTTGGCATAATGGTCGTATTCAAATTGATCCTGAGTATTTCCAAGTACACAAGCCTGTGCGTGAACAGGATGTAGCAGTGGGGCACGCCGTTCGCGTTGTCTATATGCTAGCTGGTATGATCGACATTGCGAAAGAAACGAAAGATGCGAGCTTAATAGAAGCTAGTCGTACACTATGGAACAACATCGTTCATAAGCAAATGTATATCACTGGCGGAATTGGTTCTATGGTTCATGGAGAAGCTTTCTCGGTAGATTATGACCTGCCTAATGATACCGTTTATTCCGAAACATGTGCATCCATCGGCTTAATCTTTGCAGCACAGCGGATGCTACAGCTTGAGACAAAAAGCGAATACGCTGATGTGATGGAGCGTGCGCTTTATAATACAGTAATTTCAGGTATGTCATTGGATGGTAAGCATTTCTTCTATGTTAATCCTTTGGAAGTACAACCAGAGCAATGCAATGGACATAATAAAAATTACAACCATGTAAAGCCAGTTCGTCAAGAATGGTTTGGCTGTGCTTGCTGCCCTCCTAACCTAGCTCGTTTGCTAGCATCATTAGGCGATTATATGTATTCCGTGTCAGGCAACACCGTGTATTCGCACTTATTTATCGGTGGGACTACAGAACTGAATATTGATGGTTCTACTGTAACGTTGAAGCAAGCTTCTGACTTACCTTGGAGTGGAGTAGTGAAATATGAGCTGACGACAACTGCGCAAGTAGAGATGACATTAGCGATTCGTATTCCGAACTGGTCGCCACAAACAACAATTCTCGTAAATGGGAAAGAGCTTCAAGTTGCCGAAATTACTGAAGATGGTTATGCGATGATTAAGCGTCAATGGCAAACTGGAGATATTGTAGAACTTAACTTTGATATGAGTATTAAACGTATGAAGAGTCATCCGAAAGTGAAAGCAAATGCAGGGAAGGTTGCCCTTCAGCGCGGACCAATTGTATACTGCATCGAGGAAGCAGATAACGGGAAATTACTACAGCAAGTGAAGCTACCGAGCGATGCAGACCTCACTTTGAAATTCAACAATGATCTGGCGGATGGTGTATATACGATTGAGGCCGCAGGGGTGAGTATTAACGCTCAAGCATGGTCAGATCAGTTGTATGCTGCTGATGTAGCATTCGAAGAAACGCCAATTGCACTTACGTTCATTCCTTACTACACATGGGCTAATCGTGGCGAGGGTGAAATGATGGTATGGGTTAATGAGTTAGCAAAGTAATTATGCATTAATACTAATCCACGTCTAATGTTAGAAGCTTATTCTGACTAATAGGCGTGGATTTTTGTTGTGCTATAGCATAAGTAAACTAAATTCCAAGCCAGTTCATCCTAATACACATTTATGGGGGACATTATGAAAAAACCAATTCAATTATTTATCGTTATGCTACTATCTATTGCATTGTTTGTACCAACAACGGCTGCTCATTCGGGTAGAACAGATGCGAATGGAGGACATAATTGCTCTGCAAAATCAATAAGCAAAGGATTATGTACGGGCTATCATTATCATTCAGGTCCAAAATCTACAAGCAGCAGTTCAAGCTCCACGAGCTCCAAATCAACTAAGAAGAGCAGTAGCAGCACAAACACATCGAAAACTACTACTGTCAAAAAAGCAGAATATGAAAAATCAACGGTTAAATTATATGTTAATGATTCTTTAGTCAAACTAGACAATGATATACTTATTAAAGATAACAGTAACTATTTCCCAGTTAGAAGCGTCGTAAAAGCAATAGGTGCAACTCTTGAAATAGATAAGGCTTTAGATACGATCACAATCACAAAAAATAAAAAGAGTTCAACGCTGTCAATGTCTAGTAAAAACGTTATTACTAAAAATAATATGACGTATGCACCAATTAGAGATATTGTAGGCGATCTAGGAGCTGCGATTACATTTGACAAAGATAATAACAAAATTTATATTAGTATCAAATAATAAATGATTGACCGAAAGAATCGGGTCTCGAGCTAATGCTTGGGACCTTTTTGTCGTTTCTAGTAATTGTATAATATGGTATAATGGAGGCATGTTCGATGATCTATCTAACTAAGCAAGATGAAGAGTGGCTAGTTCTAGCATTCCGATACAATGCGGAGATCATTCAAAAAGTAAAAGAAATCAATCGCAGGCGATATGATCATCATCAGAAAGTTTGGTTAATTCCATACACCATTTCAGCTGTTACACTGTTAATCGAGCTATTGCATGAGAAAAACATCACTGTTGAAACACTTTTACAGGATGAATGTTATTTATTAGTCCATTGCCGAGCATTTACAAGAAAGAAGATGGAGCTAGAACAATTTCTTAATCCGCAATGGTTTGTAAATGATAACAAGGATGAGAAACGATCAACGCAGCATGACAACACTACAAACCTCTCTTCACAGACAGCTACAACAAAGGTGTTACATACATCTGATGTTTCCAATACTACCAAGACCACTGGATTTCCCATATCCAAAATACTTCAAGCAGAGGCAGTGCAACTGCAACTTGACATCCTTCAACAAGAGCTAATACTACGAGGGTACAGTAAAAAGACGATTTCCGTATATCGGGGACATATTACACGATTCATCGATTATATGAGAGCAAGAGAGTTGAAAAGTGATGTAATTAAGGGTGTTGTTGAAGCATACGCTCTTCTACTTCTGGACCAGGATCGCTCACACTCCTACGTGAACCAAGCAATTAGTGCATGTAAATTCTACTCACAGCATGTATTACAGCAAACTGATACAACTCAATATGTAAGACCAAAGACGGAGAAGAAATTGCCGCAAGTATTGTCTTTAGCTGAAATCAAACTCATTTTCAAAACTATTCAAAATGAAAAACATCGTGCCATCATTATGATTACCTATTCATCCGGGTTACGAGTAAGTGAAGTCGTTCGCTTGAAGCTGGAGGATTTTGACCTGGATAGACAATTACTGCGGATTCGCCAAGGAAAAGGTAGAAAGGATCGTTATACTTTATTATCTGAAGCAGCGTGGCAAGCGATCATACAGTATAAAGCTAACTATAAGTTAACAAGTTGGCTCTTTCCAGGTCAACAAAGCAAAGGTCATATTACAGAGCGAACGGTACAGAAAGTATTTGAACAAGTGTTGGCCAAGACGACTATTCATAAAGACGTAACGCTACATACACTCAGACATTCATTTGCCACACATTTACTAGAAGGCGGCATAGACATACGCTATATTCAAGAACTACTAGGTCACGAACATATAAGTACAACTCAAAAGTACACCCACGTAACAAACATCAACGCACGCAGCATAAAAAGCCCATTGGACATGTAAGTAGCGGGGCAGTACTATTAAGGAGAATTATGGAATGAGGGGAGGTGGAACGAAGTTAACAAAGTGCGTAAACAGACTAAATGAAGCTGATAACACGAAATACGCACAACAACAGATCTAGGCACTATAAACGAAATACGCAAATAATGTGTTATAGGAAAGAGCCGCGAAATCGTACCTAATTTAATTGAAAGTTGTGATAATAATTGAATGAAAAAATTGAACATAAATTATATACCATGGTAATGGTAAAGAAAGATGAAAAAGTCTTATTA
>NZ_JBXCIY010000014.1:0-110655 GCF_056786395.1 Paenibacillus sp. Y951
AAAAGCACCTTGAGCGAGCTGTTCGATCTTTAGCTTTGGTAGCTTCGGAATGTGGGCGAATTGGAATTCCTGTAGTGTTTTCGGCTTGGGAAACTTTGCTTGCCGTAAAAGATACTGCTGCTTTTGCTCCTGTTTCTTTAGTACCTCGTGTTCGAGACATGAGGCTAGAAATTGAAGATGGTCGGCATTTTGCTCGAGAGCTTCCCGTAGGAGACTCGGATATTGCTTAAGTAGTCCTGGCATGCGAAGCTCCCCGCATGCGATATCTACACGTGCTTGAATAAGTGCGTTTGTCATATTTAGACTACCCCCTGAAGCAGTTGATCATATTGCGCGGCATGCGCTGGTGTGGTCATCACATCTGTCGTATCCGTGATCTCCACTGGAGATAAGCGTTGTCGTAGGGTAGCTGCGGTAACATCCGCTACCTCCATGGTTTCGAGTACTGTCGCCACGTCGGTTAAGGAATATTCTCGAAGAAGAAGCAATACCGCTAAGAAGTCTTTATACCCTTGAGGATGAACCGATGTCATCCGCTCTCGCAGTCTGCCAAATACAACAGGAAGCCGACGAACCACAGAAGCATGCGTGACGGCATGCGGTTTTCGCTCAAGGACAGTGAGGTAGTGCTCGATTTCCATGAATACTTGTTCACGTTTGTAGCACCTAACATGTGTGGCGATGATGTCGCAGCCGACGATGAGATCGATACGATCCACATACGCCTTGGCCATGATCATACGGCCCGTATACTGGCAAGGTACAGAATATTGATTACGATCTACGGTAGCCAGTGCGTAAGTATTTACTTTAACCGCCAGTGGGCGGGCGGATGAGAACGAAGTATTCGGCAGTGGACGAAGAGCTGATGACTCTTCTTGCCAGCGCGTAGCATGCTTTTCTTTTTCCTTTTCACACCAACGTAGGAGATGGTCGTTACACTCCTCCCATGAAGCAAAAGAGGGGACAGGAACAAGGGCACGGCTTCGCACATATTTCACGAGGGATTCGACGGTACCTTTCTCATTGCCATGTGCGGGCTGGCAAAAATGGCTGTCGAATAAGTAATGGGCTCGTAAGCTGGAAAACCATTGATGTTCTTCGCGCTCGGGACCAGAGAGGACTTTAATAACTTGTGTCGTGGCATTGTCGTACAACCCTTGGCTGGGTATGCCACCGAAGTAGGTAAATCCACGGACATGACCTTCTAAGAACGCCTCAAGACGTTCGGTGGGAAAAGCGACAACGAATGGGACAAGGCTGTACTTGAAGCGCATACAGAACAGACAAGCTTTCACACGCTGACCGTCTATATTTACCTCGGCATGACCGAAGTCGATCTGCATTTGCTCACCAGGGTTAGCCTCAAGCTTAAGAAAACACTCTTGCTCAGGTACTTTCAATTTTCGCACGTAGTGACGGACAGTTGATTCGCCACCTTTAAATTGATACTCATCGACAAGACGTTCAAATATTCGTGCTGCTGTATGCCGTTGTTTGACCGGAGCGTTTTTATCCTCAAGCAATATGTTCTCAATGAACACGCGATAGGGATCCATAACGGGACAGTTTCGATCTTGCCTACGATTATATTTCGGCAATGTTGCATCCTCGAGCATTTTACGAATAGTTTGTCTTGAAATTTTTAATTGCTTGCTGAGTTCGCGAATGGACCAACCATCCACATGATGTCGTTTTCTAACATACTCTTTATCTACCATACTATACATACCCTTTCCCCCTGGCTGCTGAACTATATTCAGCATAACAGGGACTTGGTTCAGGGTGGTCAACTATTACATTAGCGAACGCTATGTAAGTGGTACACTTTTAGATTAGCATTTACAAATAGAAAGGTGTGTAACTATGTGGCTTAATATAACTGGTCTAGTAATTGGAATAATCATATTTATGATTGCTAGAAAGACAGAGAAGACCAAGAATTACAAAACAATTAATTATTTTCTTTCTTTTATTGTGATATTAGTAAATTTAGTTTCAATCGTTGTGAGATTGCTTAATGCTACATAATGAATAGCCTGGTGTATTCAATTCCTACTATGGCCAGTCGGAATTAACGACCGACTAGCACAGTAGGAGAAGAAAAAACTTAAAAACTTGCAAAATAATGAATAGGGAGTGACGAATTGAAAGGACTTATAGTGTTACCTAGTTGGGGAAATGACATCCTTGACGGTTTTAAGTCTTGGGAAATACGCAATGGCAATATAAAGCACCGTGGGGAAACAGGTATCATTTTTAGTGGTACTAAATCGGTACATGGCATTGTAGATTTAATAGATACATTTCCGCTAACACAAGAGTTATTTGATCAAAATGTAGAAAAGCATAGAATCCGAAATGGAGCGTTTGACATTTCAAGGTATAAATATCCTTATGTGTGGGTGATAGATAGCCCAAGACGTTATGAGAATCCTATACCATACAATCATCCAAAAGGTGCGGTAGTTTGGGTGAATTTATAAAGAAACATATTGAATAAATCCGTTCATAATGGAGGGGGCTTAATATGGAACTTCACACTTTATACATTATTGGTTACATAGTTATTCTAATAGCTATGTACGTCTTCACACTGATAGGAAATGCGGTTTTAGGTCCTGATAGTTTCAGTGAAGCATCTAATGAAGGAATAGATACTGTAATAAAAATGAGCATTCCATCATTAGTAGTTTTTTGTATTGGTTATTTATACAACCTTACACAGATGTAATCCTAGGACACATATTGAATACCTGGTTGTATTGAAAAAAATCTAGATAGAATAGGAAGTGTGAATATATGTTCAAAAAACGTGAAGTGAAAATAGAAATAAGTTATATCACAACATTCAGTATTCTCGATTTAATTATTCTAAGGTTAAACAGAGGTTTGACACTTCAAGGTTCATTGGAATCTGTAAAACAAAGTATTAAAGATAAAGATATTACTGAAACATTTAAATTAGTTGAATCTGATTTACCTATTACTGTAGAAGGATTTCATGATTACTCTCATTTCTATATAGCGTTGTTAGAAGTATTAAGACAATCAAAAGAATTTGAGACTTATAAAATATGTGACATTCTCGTTATTTTAAGAAGTTCCCTACAACATAAAGTTTACTATGGGGATCGAGCGAACACCTATATTTTCACAAATGGAATGTTATCTGTTACTCCTGTAGATTACGCAAAAAGTATTATTGAATCTGTGAGGTAACTTATTGAATAAATTAGTTCATAGAAAGGGGGACATAAAATGAACAGTGATGGAACTTATAAAATTCCTAGACGTTGGATTTTTTTTAGTAAGTATCCTTTTGCTGTTTTACATGACGATAACAGCAATGTGGTACATGATTATTTAATTGCAAAAGAAAAGCTGCTTGAAGGAAGAGTAATTGCTCATGAAAATGTAGTAGGTGGTTTTTTCTTTTATCGTCTCCAAGATGGACAATTACAAACATATAACAAATACAATCAAATATGGATTAATGACGATATGCAAAAATTAGAAAGAACATATGAAGATGAGCAAAAAAGAAGAAGGACACCAATATATTGGCTAATAACTAATATCTCAAATGAACTATGAAATATATTGAATAGCCTGGTGTATGAGAAAGGAGCTTTTAAGTGTTAAATTGTGATGAATGTTTAACTATGAGTATACAAAAACAAGCAACATATACAATCCCAATAACAGATGAAATATTAGTAAACTTATGTCAAGAATGTTTAACAGAATGGGAAAAAGCGGCCAATGAACATGATCTTAAAAATATTCAAGTGATTTTAGATCAAATAGATAAACATAAACAGTTAACGGTTGACCAGGAAGATCATACATCAAAATGAATAATTCCATTCATTGGAAAGGAGTACATTAAAGTGAACGAAAAAAAAATTACAAGTAAATTTACCCCAAGAGCAAATGAAGCAATAGTAGGTGGGCTAAGATATGACGTTAATAAATCAGAATATGTAGCTGATCTATCACCAGGTTGGTTCACAATTTAAAAAACAACAAATGATAGATATTTTATAACAAGAAATAAAACAGAATCTATAGGTTTTGATGCGTTATTTCGTTGGGATTACTTAAATGGAATAAAAAACAATATCACACCAATGTCTTATAATGAGATCGTTCATTTTCTTCAAAAACATAAAAGATTTGATATTATTGAAAAACATTTTTTGAATATTCCGGATGCATAACCTTAGTATTGATTTAAACAACATAATGAAAAAAGTCGTACATAAAAAGAGGGAGCGTGAGTTAATTGAGTGAAAAAATTATAACTTTTGATAAGAATAGTCAACAAATTTTTGATTACATGGATTCTGTAATGGAACGAGGCATGCAGGGAAAAGCAGGGGCAGTTTATCCTGTGATTATTCGTAGATGGGCAAATAATGATCTAACGTATCAGTACCCATCTACATATTTTATAAATTTAAGAACCGTTAATCGCCTTTACCTCAACACAGATAATAAATCAGAACGTATTAAATTTCTGAAATCTTTAGTAGACAAGTTGATTTCCGGTGATATTGATGTTCATTTATATCATCTAGGTTTGTACATCTTATATCCATATCCAGGATCAATGCGCCAGGAGGAAGATAAAAATTCATTAGGGAAAAAACGAATTAATTATATAACGTTGCTTCCCAAGTTTGAGTTAAAGAGTAACGATGATTTTCTATCTTATGTTTGGTCGGATCTCATTGAAAGACGTTTTCCTGAGGTCGGAGAAGAAATAGTTCGAGTACCATTACTATCTGAAATTAGAATGCTGTTCACTACTGAACAATTTGGATCTTATACTGGCAGAACCTACTATGATGCAGATTGGGTAGAACCAATATACGGAAGTCGTTTGGAAGTTAAAAAATGGGTAGGCGAAAAAGACCCCATGACAAAAGAACCCAAAAAAGAAAATATGTTAGAAGGTTATATTACATTGGGTCACGAGGGATCAGGAAGCGGATTACGACACTTTGTCTCGGGTAAACCAATACATACTGGCAGCTACATAGAAGTGAAGTTTGGTGATGGTTGGATACCTGGTAGATATGAGTGGGGTTGTAGCCAAGGAGATCCTATTCAAATCCATTCGGGAAGGGCTGAGTGTTTTTATATTGGAGAGGGTTCATTGGTTCGAGTTCGTAAATAGCTGCAGTAATGAAAAGGAGAGTATAGCTAGATGGATAATAATTTAGACGAATTCGGTAAGATTAAATCAATCCATACTCAAATAGGGCTGAAGTTAAGTGAACTACATAAATCCAAAGACATTCATTTTTTAATGAAATTACACTTAATTAATGGAATAAATTTTCTAATAATTCAATTAACAGCCCTATTTCTCTATATAACAATACTATCTATATTACCTTCTACAGCCAATCGGAATTAACCATCGTAATTTAATCATTGTTTGGTTAAGTAACAAAATGAATAAATTAATTCATTATAAAGGTAGGGGTTGGAATGAAAACCTGGTCAGTCTGGAAACATGGAGGGTTAGCTAATCATTGCTGGACTTGTGTATGTCGAGATGAGGATGAGGAACATGCTGCTCATGTCTATCGTCATTATGAGTCATTGATCAAAGTTGGATATTTACAGCTTCGAGATGGCGAAATTCTGATAATCGAGCGAGAATTTCCACGCCATTCGAAACGTAAAGATCCCCAGTTAAATGGATTGGAAATCACAGAGGAAAAAGAACCGCTTACCGAATATAATTTTATTAAAGCGATGGAAATTTGTGAAATCATTCAACCAGGCATTCGTAATAAATGGCTCAATGGATATACCAGCTACTCAGATTATTTATCTAAAGCGGTTTCGCTATTAGCTGATACTTTAATAAGCAATATGGACAATGAGGTTTTTAAGGATATTTTAGTAGATAGAGAAAATATTCGTTTAGAAAAAGAGAGCAACACTATGCAACAAATATCCTTGAAACAAGTGGCATTATTAAAAGAAAACAAACAACTACATAAACAACTCGAAGCACTAGATGAAATGGGCAGGTATATTATATATCTCGAAAAAGAACTTGAAAATAGTATTTGGGATCAGGTCTTATATAGACAAAAGTTAACCGATCTTAAACAAAAGGCGAAAAATACAAGTGCAGAATGAATACCTGACTGTGTGGACTAAAATTCGCTACTGTATTAAAACTTAGTTCACACGTCATTTGTTAATACAGTATAAAACGCCTATCTTATGGGATGGATAATACAATTCGATAAATAGAAAGGTGTGTTAAAGAATTGATAGGTTTTTTCAAGATACTGTTCATAACAATACTACTAGTTCAAGGATTAATATACTTGAAGGGTGCAGTAAAAGTTAAATCTATAGCCAATGATACAGCAGTTATTGACGCTATAATAGTTTTAGTAATCTGGGATCACGTTATGGTCTTTAATTATATTTATTAGATTTATGTTGACAAGTAAACCCATGTATTAAAATTAATAAAATCGTTCATAAGAATTGGAGGAAATAAAATGCAATCGACTGATTTTAGTAACATGACAATTAAGGACTTACAAGAAAAAATACTTGGGCTAGAAAAGTTGAGTGAAAAAGCCGAAAGTTCAATTGAGCATCACAATATACATGATATTGAACATGAGTTGCTACGAGATTATTTTGGAACATTATTAAATATGTTTGACCAATTAAGGTTTAAGGACATTTCCACAAACAATAAGAACTTTAATTATTTAGATAATTTAGAGTGGAAAATAGATCATTTTCGTATGAATCAAAATGTAGATTCTATTGATGCATTAATACAGTTCGCAAAAAGAAGGGATATGGTGCAAAGCATAGAGTTAATAAATAAATATACAACATAATGATTAAAACAGTTCATAAGGAGAGTTAGGTTATGTCAATTGAAGTTGATCTTAATCTCTATAAACAATGTATTGAAATTGTAAAAGAGCATCAATTCGTTTCAGTTCCCTTCTTGCAGCGCAAACTACTTAATCAAAAGATAAAAACTAGTTATAATTGCATAGTAATGATCATAGAGCAAATGGAAAAACAAAAAGTAATTGGTCCTTTTGAGGAAAAGGGAAGAAATATCTATATTAGTTAGTGAAAACATATAATGATCTTCAATGAATAGGGTGAGTCCATGAGTGGGGAAGAAAGCGACAGGATTATAAAGTTGAATTTGTAATTGCTGCAATAGTTACATTGATACTTAAATGATAGGAGAAAATAAATGACGACCCAAACAGAAACCTTTTACTGCTCTACAACAGATTGGCATATGGCGAGAACATATAGCGATGTTGCCATGTCATATAGAAATTTTGAAGAGGTTAATCATCGTTGGTATGTAACGCCACTTATTATTTTAATAGGTAGTGGAATCGGTTCTATCATTCATATGCACTGGATTTGGGTTGTTGGGATATTCCTCTGCTTTCCTTTATTTCTTATTTGCTATCAGCGTCACTATACGGGAATCTATCAGGAATTAGTGGAAAAATATGAATTTGCTGCTCCGACCCAGCAGCAAATTCCTTATATTAGCTTGGCTCGTGAGCATCTAGTTTGCCATTTTTTCAAGCCAGATGGCAGCGGATCGCATCGCATTAAGCTAGATGAAATCGACGGTATTGCGATTCAAACATTAAGTAATGACATAAAGATGATGAAGCTACCTGTGTTAATTAATAAAAAGGCGAAGTCGCTAGGAGCTGAGGTCATTCCTGAGCTATACTCTGATCAAAGCTTTTATGTATTGTGGGTATATTCTAAAAATAAAGTGATGATGCGTCATAAGATTGCTATTCCCAAGCAATGGTTTACCGATGCTACCTTTGCTCATTTATTACAAGTGATAGAGCAAAAAACGAGTAAGAGGCTGCAGCTTGATCCTTCGATCAAAAGTGAAGCTGTGGTTCATCAATATTTGCGGTATACGTCACGATTACATCAATAGAAGGAGATAATGCAAATCTAGCAATATATTGTAAAAGTGATATTAAATATTTAATGTAATTTAATGAATAACCTACTAGTGTATTAGAGAGAGGGAATGATCTTGAAAGAAGAACTTAGATTTTTTTTTGGCTTACTTAAATATAATCGGAAAATATGGTTTTTGCTCATAGTAATTGCTATCTTAAAAAGCTATTTTCCTACACTAAATTTTGGTTGGTATATTATAGGAATCATTTTAACATTGGTGTTTATTTTTAGAATTATTTCATACCATGCAAATACATTTAGAAATAATTCAATAGGAAAAAAGGT
Organism: Paenibacillus sp. Y951; assembly: GCF_056786395.1. Lineage (NCBI taxonomy): Bacteria > Bacillati > Bacillota > Bacilli > Caryophanales > Paenibacillaceae > Paenibacillus > Paenibacillus sp. Y951. The sequence continues at coordinate 8,308 of NZ_JBXCIY010000014.1, forward strand.
TAGTCTCAAATCGCCTACAACTGGAGAACAAGTTTTAGGAGAAGTCATGGAATGGACTGCCGAAAACGATGAGTTTTGGATTAAGACAGAAACAGGAGAAACAGTTTATGTATCTGTTACTAATAAAACGGAAAGTGATAAATTGAATCTTAAATTTTGATGAAGATATTCTCTCTGGAATGAGGTCAATACGAGAGTTACTTGATAACTTCCCAAGGAAAGTATCCAATTTACGTGATGTTGTAGATGCTGTAATGATTCATGAAAATATAACTTATGAAGTGCTTGCTGCACGAACAGAATTAGAACCTATGGAGATAATGAATTTTGTTCGTGGCGAGGGAAGTCAGAAAAAAACTATTTTGAAAGTGTGCAATGAATTAAATATAAATATTGATCCGTACCGCTATTATCTGCAAAACTAAGTTATGAACTTTGTCTGAATATTAAGTTGTATACGAGGAGTGTATTAGATGAGATATAAGGGGAAAATCGGTGTACTGAAACAAGATAGTTTTTGTAAGGACTTGAGTGGGAAAACTGTATACATTGATACTGAACCAAAGACAACAGATAAAGGATTAGCAGTTAGAGTTATCGGTACTGAAAATAAAGAAATTGGCGTTACTTACTTACATGACTTTGAAAAAACCATTCCATTTAGACAAGCTAGTTTTATAGAGAAAATCATATTCATATCGAAGTTGAATTTGAATGATTTAGATAATATTCCCTTGCCACATCCGATTTGGTTGTTTCTTCCAATTATTGTAGTAGGAATTCTGTGGGATATGTTTATAGTGAAATGAATTGTTGTTATTTCTGTAGTCAACACTGTTTGAATATTGAGTTGTATGGAGGCCGATCTAACTTTAATGTGGATTAAAACTTTTCTGTATATTTTCGATTACAGTTTGACTTTAGCTGATCAATTATTTATTATTGGTATATATTGATAGACAGAGAATTCTAAAAGAGAGCAGGGATAATAAATGAAAGTTAACTTAACACCTGAACAAGAAGAAATGAAAATGGTAATTGCAGAAAATCTAGCAATTGCAAAAAACTTCGAGAACATTACAGAAGAAGAAAGGAAAAATGCATTTCAAACTATGAGTCAAGTTGCATATGAACTCCATCATCAACTTGATCCTGAACCCACGCATCATGCTTATATGACTGAAAATAGAAATATACCAACTGATGATCCAAGATTTTATTACCATATTCACCCCGTTGAAGATCTATTAAAATATTTAGATGATACTTCAGCCAATGATGATCCAATTGATATTACCCTTGGAAGTCAATTTGTAATGAACATTTATTCTAGTCGATGGGGAAATGAAGATGTCTATAGAGTTACTAGAACCTCAAATGGTTGGGGAATCACAATGAATACTTATCAAGGTGAAGATAGCATTAACGAATACGGTATGCGTACTTTCTACAGTGCCATGGAAAATGATAGTATTTCTTTTCCAAGAAACGTTGATTCTTATATGATTTCTATTTGGAATTTAGCTAAGGATGAAGGATTAACCTATGATGAAGTACAAGCCATGTTAGTTAAACTAGCGGAATGGATTTCGAACACTGAAAAAAATGCGCCACGAGAATTACTGTTGTAATTAAATTAATTATTAGAAAAAAGCATTTTGATGATTGAAATAAACCAAAACTATAATCATATATAGTTTTGGTTTATTTCACATTAAAGAACAAAATAAGATTTCTGAACAATAAGATATACGATCTATGTCATTTGTAACAAAGACTGCGCAGAATACATGTTCTACGTAGGAATGTATTGGGTATCAGGATTTATTGTGGAAGTTCTTATTCACAACAAGTTCATAATTAGCTTGCAAGAATGTTGTTGCCGCCAGAAATATATGATTAAATTGAAAGACCAATGTTAATGGTTTATTTATAAGCCAATATTTAATAAAAACATGAAGTTTGTAAATAAGACGTTAAGTGAAATTTATTAAAGCCAAAATATTTATAGAGGAGGCGGAATTTAATGACATTGATCTTAGCACAAAAATATAATCAAGGGATAGTTGTTGCATCAGATATGTTAAGGGTGAACTTAGATGATAAAAAGAATAACGTTGGGATATCGGGTGATAAGATTTTTAAAATTCAACTACTCCATAAAGGTATAGGTATAGCTGTATCTGGTCTTGGTAGATTAAGTGACTCCTGCGTTATGGCTATACAATGCATTATCAAAGCAAAATCTAAAGTTTCATTTGAAGAAGTAAAAGGTTGTGCGCTAGAATATTTTAAATTCGCTCAACAACAATTTTCAAAATATGCGCCAGAATATTCAGTAGGAATGTCTTTTATTTTATTTGGATTTGAGGCGAATGGGACTTGCGTAATGTTCCATTATGACAGTCGTACAGATTTTGATGAGGTTGTTATAGAATCTCATGTTGGTTTTGGAAGTGGAATGGATGAAGCAATTGGTCAATTAGAGAATTCTGAAATTAACGATCCAAATAACCCCGAAAGTATAGGGAATACATTCATTCATGTAATACGTGAAACTGCACAATCGAATAATACAGTTGGTGAAAATGTTCAAGTAGTAGTACTTGAACGAGAAAAGTGGTACGAAATAGCAATTAATGTTAAAGATGAATTTTTGTTTGGACCACAAAGCATCCCTATGACTTAAAGTCGGCTGCTCAGGAAGTTAGTAAGAATGTTATTGCCGCCAGAAATAATGGCGGCTTTTTTATTTAGATAAGAAGGGCTAGCTAACTTATAATTTATGTAGAACAAATAGATGTTATATGGTGTATGACACTAAATGAAAACCATTGATACATATGGGTTTTCATTGATTTATAGACATATGTACAAAATACGGATTTTGTGCAGTAGAGCGTTAATACATTAAAGCGTTAACGACCCTGTTTGTCTGATGTCTGACGACATCAATTTGGTATCATCTGCGACAGCATTTTGGTAACATCCCTCTCGGCTCTACAAACTCCTTGCCATTAGGGACTGTTTTTTAATTTTACCGCTGTTATGTTACCAAATTCTTGTCGAGCAACAAACATGTTACCAGAGTTGTGTCCTAACTTTGCGACAGGAAGTTGGTAACATGCGAATCAAAAACTCAATCAAATTCATCGAAATCATGTTACCACTTTTCTGTCGCTGCACATCTGACGACATCAATTTGGTATCATCTGCGACAGCATTTTGGTAACATCCCTCTCGGCTCTACAAACTCCTTGCCATTAGGGACTGTTTTTTAATTTTACCGCTGTTATGTTACCAAATTCTTGTCGAGCAACAAACATGTTACCAGAGTTGTGTCCTAACTTTGCGACAGGAAGTTGGTAACATGCGAATCAAAAACTCAATCAAATTCATCGAAATCATGTTACCACTTTTCTGTCGCTGCACAATAGTCGAAATATATCAACTATTACAACTTTCGAAAAAAACATAATAGTTATGTTTTTTGATACTGAAAAGCTTGCGATTATATAATCGCAAGCTTAATAATTGTCTAGCTATACGGTATTCGCGAACCCGTTGACCAATAATTTTATTAATCATACGTTCAGTCATTTAGGCAACAACTTCAGTGATTGTAATTCGAAGCTTTAATGCCTTAACAAATTCATTTGCAGCTTCATCAACGTTATGCTTATATTCACATTGACTAAATAGCTCAAATAGTTCATCTTCCAAAACTTTACTCCAAACTGATTTATCTACCAAAGTTATTGAATCTCCAAAAAAGTGTTTCATCACTTCTGGATTGGCCGTTATTAATATAATCCGCCAGGTATCAGCACATTTACGTTCAGATTCTTCCTTTAGCGCATAGAAAGTCTCTGTAACAGAACCAATCTGTTTAATTGCTCTATTGAGGATTGGTTTTCCAGTACTATCACTTATACATAGTTTCATCCACGCAGCTGGGAAAAATGTCTCCAGAGTCTCATCAAAATTTTCATCGATTTCCGACAACGTACTCCAATAGTGTGCTATGTCAAAGAATTCAGCTGTTGCCATCGTTGTAGCTTCAATTAAATCAGTTGATTTGGTAAAATCAAACGGTTGTATTCTATAATCCATACCATAAATTTTATTTAGATGTTCTATAAGTACCCGTTCTTCCTTTGTATTGAACATGGATAAGCTCTCCCCCTAAAATTCCTAAATCTAATTTCAAGCCTTTATATACCCTATGTAAATAAATTAAAAGAGCCGTTTTATCATTTTTGATTAGTAGCAGGTAATTTCGAAAATTCCGTTTTTAAATCAATTTATTATAGCCTTTATCCGTGTTACATCCCGGACAAAAGCAAGCAACTAAAGTGGGATGAATATTACATGAATATCAAACGAACAAATCAAAAGTATCATCACGTCGAGGTAATGATGTAGTGTTAGTGAGTGTACTAATTCTTTTAATTTGGATTTTTCCCTGTTTAGAGTAAAAATTAGTCCCATTATAAACTTCCCTAATTTTGTGATTAGTTGTTATTTGAAAAACCAATAAATAATCAGAAGGTCCAGCTACACTAACAGAGTTACTAGAGCTGTTAATAAATTTAACTTGAACACTTTTTTTATTTGTCATGCCATTATTTTTCTCATAAATATATCCGTCTATGTGTTTTGTACCCTTGGGACCAGAATCGTCTAAATGATAATAAAATTTCGCAATTGCTTCACCGATATCTCCTAATAGATTCCCGTCTAGTATATAATTATGTTTTTGATAGATCTTCTTTAGTTCAGCACGTATAGTTTCCAACCTTCTCAAAATATCAGGGAGATTTCTAAAATTAAATGTACTGACAACAGCTGTTTTTTTGAACTTTCTCTTTTTTGAAATAGTAACATACTTTACTGCAACATATCGTCGACGTAATGAAATTAGAGTTCCTTTTTTCTGCATGTTTTTTTCTTTTTTACGATTTAGTCGCCGGTTTGGATGATACTTAGTTGGGAGGTTTTCCAAGTCCATTTCCATGTCGTCTTCAGACAAATCCTTGATGTATGGAATAATTTCATCCCACGTTATATCAATTTCGCTAACATTATTAATCATTGGATTTTTATTGCTTGTGAGTATTTTATTGATAGCTTGAAGAATTAATTGTTTTACTCTAGTATACGCAATCCCAAAAACTTCGGCTGTTTCTGTTGTACTTTTTTTTCCGTACACATATAGCAAAGCTTGTTCTAAAGAAGTTAACGGGATATCAGTTAATTTAGTTTCAGGCATAAAATTGTCTCCTTCGCTTTGGTTTGATGAATATTAATTCCACAAAGAGAATGGAGATTCCTTCCTGAGTTTATTAATATCTTCCATCTGCCATGCTCATATGCGACGATCTGAGTTCGCCAGTACCGTTCTATTCGTATAATGAAGCAAATACCTTATCAATCCTTAAAACGCTAAAATAAGCGTACAGATGCCCGCTCCGCATCTACATAGCTCCTTTCATCTTTCACGATATGAACTAACTTCGTGCGCGAGTCCATCTTATCGTTAAAATCTTGCACGCTCTCGCTCCAGTTCCATATCTCTAAAACGATCTCATTTTTTTCATTAAACGCTTCAACTAGACATTCTCCTAACTCTTCTAATTCAAATTCATCCCTCGTTGGGCGTTTTGGATCTTTTGCTTTAGCCAATCTGAATCACTCCTATTATAAGTTTATGTTTTATTTATAATGACCGCCTATCTTCTGAGCATGGTGTAGTGCTTGCCCTGCAGGTGCAATAGACGCTGCTCTCAAAATAGTTGCCTCCCCATACTTCTGTTTAATCGCATCGGTCACTTTTTCTAGTGCCATCAATTTTTCTCGTTGCGTATCAAATATGGAAATCTGATATTCCTCATCTGAGCTTAACTGTGAAAGACTTACACCTATCTTTCGAACCGGTTGACCATCCCAATGTTTCAAAAACAATTTAACTGCAGCGTGATATACCTGATTCGTAATATTCGTAGGATCAATCATCTTTTCACGTCGACTAAAACCGCTTGGAAAACCATAATCAGCTCCCATACAGTCAACTGAAACAACATACGCCATGTAACCTTGCATACGTGCTCGATGGCATACGATCTCACTAAGCTCGAGGATAATTACAGATACTTCTGCGATATCTTTGTAATCTTTCGGCAAAGTGGTCCCGCTACCAATTGTTTTAGGTGCACCGCTATGTGTTTCGGGTGTAACTAAACTGTAGTCGATGCCATTCGAAATATTCCAATACATCTGAGCATTCACATCCGACTGCTTACCCATTTTACTTCTCATCATTAACTTGAATTTTTCAAGTGGCGTGTTGGCTAAATTGCCGATCGTGTGTAAACCCATCATCTTGAAATGTTGTGTCATTTTGCTACCTACCATGTACATTTTATCTATGGGTAAAGTCCATAACGTGTCCTTTAGCTGATCCTGCATTAACGTATAAATACCCGATTCTTCTTTTTTTGCATAATTATTCGCCATTTTTGCTAACACTTTATTAGAGGAAATCCCCAAACGAACATACACGCCTGTTTCTGCTTTTACTCGTGATTGTATTCGTTTGGCTACCTCCTGTGGTGTGCCGAATAAGTGTAGTGATCCAGTAATATCCAAAAATGACTCATCAATGGAAAACACTTCCACTAAGTCGGTGTATGATTGATAGATACGATTAATGGTCATAGAAACATCGATATAGCGTTGCATTCTTGGTCTAACAATGACGAGTTCAGGGCATCTAGCGACCGCTTCTCCGATCCTTTGTTCAGTGGTGATACCAAATGACTTCGCTATTGGACAAGCAGCTAGCACGATCCCAGAGCGCCTTTCAATTGATCCCGCCACTACGAGAGGTTTATTCTGATATTCAGGATTCTCTGATTTCTCTACAGAACAGTAAAATGACTCAGCATCACTCAAATATATTACTTTTGGCTTACTCACAGAATTTAACTCCTTCAGTAACCTTATGCTTAAAACTCATTAATTCTATATCCACAATACCCGATTTCAAAAAAGATCTTACCTCTTTGGCTTTATAACAGTACGCCATAAAACGGGCTTCCCCAGCCACTAATATTTTAACATTACGAATAGATACATTACGTTTGCTATCGACATAGATAAGTTGTCCTTCTTTCCCGATCAGCTCTTGCATGGTATCACTCCTTAATAGAACGTTTGTTCTTATTATATGCGAACAAACGTTCTTTATTCAATGGAAATATTTTTTATTTTGAATGGGCATATTAAATAAAAAAAGGAGTGGTTAAATGCATACAGTATGGAAAGGTGCTATTAGCTTTGGTTTAGTACATGTACCTGTAAAAATGCACTCAGCAACTGAAGATAAAGATATACACTTTCGACAACTACATAAGGACTGTGGGATGCCTATAGCCTACGAAAAAAAGTGTCCTCATTGTTCTAAGGATGTAACATCTGAAGATATTGTGAAAGGCTTTGAATATGACAAGGATAAGTATGTCATTGTGAATGAAGATGAATTAGAAACGATAAGACCGGATTCTGCTCGCGTCATTAAAATACTCGATTTTGTAGACTTAACGGATATAGATCCTATATACTTCGAAAAGCCTTATTACCTTTCGCCTGATATGGCTGGCTCTGGTGCATATAGCTTACTAATGGAAGCGATAAAACAAACTGGAAAGATCGGTATTGCTAAAATCTCCATTCGAAGTAAAAGTAACTTAGCTGCTATACGTGTCGTGGACAATTGTTTATGTTTAGAAACCATGCACTTTCCAGATGAAATAAGATCAATTAGCCAAGTGCCTAATGTGCCACAAGCTACTGAGGTTAACGATAAAGAATTGCAGATGGCGATCACTCTTGTAGATCAACTAAGTGAAAAGTTTGACGCTAATAAATATACCGACGAATATAGAGTTGCTTTAACTGAACTCATCGAACAAAAGATTGCTGGTGAAAGTATCGATATCATTAATGCTCCAACTGCAGCTCGTTCCAATGTGATTGATTTAATGGCAGCTTTACAAGCGAGTATTGAAGCAACCAAACCGCAACCACCTACTCCCGCTCCTAAGCGTAAAAGAAGAACTAAAAAGGAAAATGTATCATGATCGAAATGACTCTTCCCTCTGTTCCAATGGCACCAAGAAATTCAAGTGAGATTCCAATCGGATCAGAATGGCGCTATCAAATCAAATGGGATGGTGTTCGAACCTTAGTTAGATTAGACGGTCAAGGTGGGGTTGAGATATTCTCAAAACGAGTAGAACCTCGTAATGACACATTCCCTGAAATTGTGGAATTACTTAAACCTTTACGAATCGGTGCTTGTGTACTTGATGGTGAGATCGCTTATTTTGACGGAACTAGACCAAACTTTCAGAGAGTTCGATTAGGTGTAAGAAAACAAAAGTATGATGAGTCATTGATCTTTGTAGCATTCGATATGTTGTATGACAATGGGGACGATATCCGCTCATTGCCTTTTATTGATCGATACGAACGGCTATCATATAAAATACCCGAGAAGCAGCCTAGACTATTTGTTACTGACTTATTCGATGATGGTCTAGCACTATGGGATTGGCTACATGAACGTGAATGGGAAGGGTTAATATCAAAGCGTGTAGATAGTCCTTATGTAGAGGGCAAGAAGCATACTAACTGGTATAAGAAGCGTAAAGAAGTACGTATTACAGCTGATGTGGTGGGTATAAAGCTGAAGAATGGATATGTCTCTAGTCTTGTACTACGATATCAAGATCGCTACATTGGACACGTATCTGGATTAGATCAAGCATCTAAACAACTGTTGCAAAAAGTGATGAAGGACCATTCAGGCCCTTGCCCATTTGAGAAGTTAACGCCAGGTATGAAAAAATCGGACATTGCTTGGCTTGGAGTCCATTTTCCATGTAGAGTCACAGCATTAGAATTTACCGATTCAGGAATGCTGCGACAATCTAAACTAATCGGATTTGGTGAATAGCAACACAAAATTAAAATATACCCTGTTCAGTAGTTATGATTATTCAGTCTACTAACAGGGTATATTTGACTTCCCTAAGTGCGGGCTTCTATATTCTATTAATTTTGTTCTTTGTATATAAATCTTCCCCCGCTTCGGTAAATACGCTTCAAGCAGCCTAATGATTTTTGGAGTTAAATACAGATAGCGTTATTCGTTTTACCTAAGATAGTAATTATCCCTCGGTCATAATCAATATGTCTAAGATTGATATTACTTAACTCTGATAATCAAGGACCAATTAACATTTTATAATGCCCTTAATCAAGGGATAACAATACTTGTGATGTACTAATAAATAAGCAATACTATAAGCATGAGTACTAGTTTTGAACGGAGGAAACTAAATGAGTAATTTAGAACATGCGCTTCATGACATTGAATCCTTACTGGAGCAATTAGGTATGGACTTTTCAAAATTTGATAATTTGAAAAGTGAAAAAAATAGTCAAGAGTCTACACCATGGGATCTACCTGCTATGCCATTACTTGAAATGTTAGATAAAAAAGATGACATTTATAATGATGCATTTGGAGCATTCATGAAACATCATCCACTACATAGATATCTTCAGTTAATCTATGTTCATTTACTAATTTCGAATGATGAAGCTGCTTCAACAGTGATCCAATACTTTCATGATAATACACGTCAATATATGGACTACTATAAGAATGAATTTGAAGCTTGTATTTATATAGAGAGCTTGAATCCCGAACAAATTATTCCCATTAAGATATTAGAATGTGTCGTAAGTTACGCTTTGACCAAAGATTCTACTATTGAAAAGCTTGTTTACGACTTAATCAAAAAAAATAATCGCTCGATTTATAATCAAGTGAAACATATAGCCGATTCAAGAAGTGTCGTCTACCAGTATTCCAATCATCTCGATAAAAGGATTGCTAAATTAAAGGAGTCTGAATATCTCCCCTTTATGATGAAAGCCAAAAATGAACTCATGGCTGCTTATTTGTTCTGTTTACAGCAAAGACTCATTCTTTATACGGAAGGTGATGAGTCTGATACGTTATTTGAACTTACCTACAATACACTGTCAGAATACGAAATTGATTTAGAAGAAGAACAAGAAGCTTTTCAGGTCCTCTATATTAAGCCAAACCACGATTCTTATTCTAATATTAAAAAGATTCATAATATAGATATTACAAAGCCTACAATCATTCGAGACGTTATGCTAAAAATGCTAAAAGTCAAAGGCGTACAGTTCGATCATACCTATTTCAAGTTCTTTGTTAACTTAATAACACGTAGTACTCATTTTGATATGAATCCGAGGAATCTTTTCCATCAAGCCTATATCACTCCGGAACAAATCGATATCATCGTTCATCAGTACCAAGAACTCGAAATTTTAAAAGCAGGAACTGAAATCAATATTAAATTTACGGAGTATATCGTTGTCCAGTTAGCATTGATCACAATTCTTAACGAGTATAAAAAAATTAAAAATGCTTTCACTGGATACTTAGAAGATTCCTTTGAACAACTTGCCCTGGTATATGAAAATGAAAATCAGCATGATGCGGATAATGAATTGAATCAAAAGGTAAGTGAGCTACAAACTGATAATGATAACTTACAAGCCCGCATCAAACAATTGGAAGCACAACTTAAAGAGTCTGAGTTGCAACAAAAGCGATTGGAAAAAGATTTGGAGCATGTGCAACCTCAAGAGGAACTGTTACGTGAGGTTCATGCCTTACGAGAGTATATGTACTTACATAACGAAGCGGGACAAGTTGCAGTGGTTACTAGCTATGAACAGGTCCTTCAAGCTTTAAATGATAAAGATATCCTCCTGGTAGGTGGTCATACGAATATGACCAATAAATTAAAAGAGCTTATTCCGACCATCGACATCTTTAATATAGAGCAATTAGGGAAATCACAAAGCTTCTCGAAATATGATCATGTCTTTATCTATTGGTCCTTCTGCAATCATGCAGCATACAACAAGACATTAACAGAGCTATCTCAATCTAAGAGTAAATTGCATTATCTAAGTGGTAGTACGAATATCGAGTTGGTTACAAGTGAAATGTATCGCTCGATAACGGAATGATCTTCCTCAAATGAATTAGATTATAGTGTTTAAGTAATAGCGAACAAAGCAGCACTTTAAGAATCCCAACCTCTATAGTGATGGGATTCTTATTTTGTTATATACGTTGTTCTAGGATATACAGATTCTTTCATTCAGAGTGAGAATATAACGTATTAGTTCGAGTCTTGCTTATACTCTGGTGCCTTGTACTTTCATTTGCGGATTTTTCCATAGCAAGTTATGATTAATATATATAATCGGAATGCGAGGTTTTCATATGCCAATAATTGAAGTTCTTCAACAATCCGTATCTACTTTTCTATCCCCTGTTTTTTCAAAGATGTATTCACATGATGTAACCCATTTTGGATCTCCGAATTCTGATGAAACACTTAAAGTACAAGTTCAACAAACAGAGGAATTACGTACAGTTACTCTTGTCCTCCAGTTGATTTTATCTCACGATTTGAAACAAATGTATCTGTCTAATATTTTTATTCCCAGCACAGAGCGTAATAAAGGTTACGGCTTTGGATTGCTCCATGTGATCCGAACTGTAGCTAACGCTAATGGCTACGAGTTATTCATTGTTGATATGGTCCCTTCCTTTTACGATCGTATGCTTTCTAAAGGCGCGAAAGCAGTCAACGAAGCTGATGATGCCGTATTGGTTGACGATGAAACCGATCTGCTATCGAATCGGTTTTAATATTTATTGAGTCGTCCTTTCTTGGGACGACTCTTTTAATTTACCATCAATCCTTGTAGATGCTGGAGACGCCAAACTTCAGGAAATAAAAGTAGAAGACTGAGCAGCAGGCGAACCACTACTTTAATTACCCTAGTCTAATTCTTATTTTCTACAGACATCCATGCATACAGTGTGTCCTATATCCACTCTAGTTCACTAGTTCAGCTAGCTTACTTATATCAACTATGAACGTATGCCAGTCCATATCACTCCCTGCAAGGTATATAGCGCCATTACCCTTCCCTAGTATCCAACACTCACCATAATCGTTCTCAAAGCTTTCTGTGACTACATTATCATTGTTTACCCATGCTGGCTGCCTCTTCGTTCCCACCTTCTGTAACAGTTCATTATTGCTGACTAAATTCATAATTATCAAGTTCCTTTTGAGTTGTGTTTGTTGCTATATATTTATCATAACTCACATAAAATTTTATTATCGTGCAAGAATCGGCACATTTCGTGCAAGTTTAATTTTCTAGTGTGCATCAACTATATAAATTGATGAATTCTATCATATTCGTATACCCGTCTTGAAATTCGATCAATTGAATCAGATGTGTTTTAATGAAATTAAGCAATTTATTCGAAGGAGTGAAAAGATTATGAATCACATTAAAGCTAAGATTAATAACAGTCTTACTGGAACATTCTATCCCAATGAATACCCATTTTAATTCCCTCCCTAATATTTCGTTTACGAAAGTTTTCTTCGTAATTGTCCATGCTTTGCGAAGTGTAAATAATCCTCTATCCGCTCTTTTGCTTCCCCATCTAACTTTGAATGTTCAGACTCTAATATATTTTCAATTTCTTCTCTTGAAGGATATTCACCATCGATTTTTCTTTCCCCTAAAGTATTTAAACGCTGAAATACGTCTTTATCTACATTTAATAAACGAATATAATCAATTGCCCAACGTAATAAATCGTATGTATGTAACCTATAGAAATCTTCTTGCTCCTTCTTCAACGGTTCATAATTTAGTTCTAATGAAGTGGAAATACGATCTAGCTCTAATTTTGTATCCAATTTTCTTTGAATCTCTGATACACCAGCTCCAAATCTCATTGCATAGTTAATAGAGTGCAATGTTTCAGCAATGATAGGTGCAGCGACTTTTTTTAATGTTTCAATTGTCGCATATGCTTCCTCCGTTACTTTCTCAACTTTTTTGAGTTGGGCCTCAAATCCAGCACCCTTAAAAAACTCAAATTTATCGATATTTAAGAATGATAAAGTTAATGCACTAGCAATAACTGATATCCCCATCTCTGTTGGCTTGCCTAAGTAACCAAAATACATTGCTGGTCCTAATAATATAATCACATATACTAAATTATTTAACATCTTCATAAACTTTCCCATTTTAAGCCCCCATGCAATTTATTATTCAAACGGTGTTCATTACTTAATTGTCATTTTAAGTATTTTCTTTGCGAAATAGGCTACAAAAAACAATTGAATGATAAACATTAGGACTAATTTATAGTAGCTATTATCATCATCACATTTTTCAGATCACTTTTTAGCGATTTTTCTACATTAGCAGATTCTTTGTCTATTACCGCATAAAATATGAAAAAGTTACTATTGCTACTATCGTAATTTGGATTATCTGTATCCTATGTTAGTATAATCATTGGATTAGGGTTACGGTGAATATATATACTCTGCTCTTACCACAAAGAAATCGTTACCTGTGTTTAATTCTAAAATTACAGGTATGAGTGAATATTGATATTTTTTCCCTTCTTTGAAATAGGTTAATGTCATAGTACCTTCAACAAAATTTAAATCCTCAACATCTGTCTGGATGCTTTCAGCAGTAGTTCTTATATATTCCTTACATTTTTGTAAAGTCATATACTCCGTCAATTCAATCAGTGGCGATTGACGTTTCCATGCGTTTTCGTTGGATTTTCTAAACATCCAAATTAATTTATTGAAGAATTTCACTGTATTTCCCCCTTTATCATTATCATTAGCTGTCAAAAGCCATACTTTCATTTTAATCACTTTCTAATTTATTTATTTAACAGTATTATACATCTAATATATATTTATTTCTGCCATAGCGTCTACTTTTTGAGTATCTAAAACGTGGGTATAGATCGCTGTTGTTTCAATAGAAGAATGTCCCATCAACTCTTTTACAATCCTAATATCAACTTTTTTAGTTAGCAGCAACGTCGCAAACGAGTGACGTAATTTATGAGCAGATAACTTCTGGTTCTTCAATTCTTCATTATTTTCCTTCAATCTATATAGCATTTCTCCTATGTTTTTTTGAATGCCGCGTATTGATATTCTCCTGCCCAAACGAGAGATAAAGACCGCATTTTCAGACTGATGTTTAGGTGCAATTCGTTTCTCTAACACCGTATCTAGTAAAGGGATAATGTCCTCCGGAAGCGGTATTTCATTGTGTTTCCGCCCCTTTCCAAACACATGAATTTTTCGGTTTATACGGTCGTAATCCGTAATATTTAACCGATGTACTTCCCCTACTCGTAACCCACAAAACGCCATTAATCCAAACATGGCCATGTTACGATCCGCAAATTCTCCACTTGCAGTACCCATGCCTTTTTTCAAATATTCTTCCTGAAGAAAAATTGGCTTTTTATTTTTCTCCGTTTTAGACTTCTTAATATTTTTTGCAGGATTGGTTTCTAAAATTTCGAAATCAATTAAAGCCTCATAAAATTTAGATATAGCTGCCAAAGCTCTATTTCCAGCTATTTCAGATGATCTTTCATTCATATCTGCTAAATAACTTGTAATAATTTTTTTGTTTACTTTGTGAAGGTGAATTCCATCGAGATATATAATGAACCTATTTATTTCATACGTATATGCTTTTCTTGTAGCTTGTGTGAGTCCACTATGTTTTAGATAAACTCTAAATGCATCCAACTCTTCTTCATAATCTAGATTATCCATTTTTATACACTCTCCTATCAATAAAAACCATAAAAATAAACAACGATGATAAATTGTAAATATTGTAAAAATACTCATTCGTTCAGATTGATTATTGTGTCTACTAGGTCGAGTAAAAATAATAAAACCTCTGTAAACATGAAGTGCATTAAATAACAATTTAACGCACTTCAATTATACTACTTTTACCCATATTTACGCCAATTTCTCGCTTCCTAAATGTTTACTGAATCAAACTTCTACTTTTTTTTGAGATTCCCAATAAATCATACCCTTTTTTATAATTTCTTGGTTAATAAGTATCCATATGGATAATCAACTAATTGATCACCTTGTGTGGAACATATGTTCTATATATACTATTAAGGAAGGAGTGTTATATATATGAAATCTAAATTAACAGGAAATGGATTATGGGAACATTCGCGTATGATTATTCCTGAACATCGACAAGCTATTGTCGAACAGCAAAAAAATCTAGACAACAAACAAAAAAGAGAATTAGATGATAGTGAATTAGAGCGACTATCTTATTTATTTCATGAGTCGTTATTTCAAGGTCTCACTCTTTCGTTAGAAATATATATGTTACGAGAAAATTATATAATTGAAGGTATTATTGAAAAAATTGATATGCAACACAAGAGGTTTAAGATACAAAGTATTTGGTATGCTTTTCAAGATGTTCAAAAGATACTTGACTAGCAATAATCGAGGTATGATTCATTGCGTAGTGCTTATTAATAAGTAGATCGAGCTCTTGCGACTTTTTAATTACGTTTTGATTAATCGTACCTTCTGTGTCATATAAAGCATTTAATTCATTTCTGCATTGTTCAATCTTCTTTATTAGTGTTGATAACACGCTATGATCCCCTCTCCATATATAAACAAAGAGCACACGAAGCCATATGGCCATGTGTGCTTCACATATGCAAATTGATTGATATAATATACTAAATTCTAACACATATTGTTAATATTTTCATCTGAAAAGTTACTTCAATGTAGCAAAACATGTTATAATATTTCTAAATTCAAATTAAACTAAGCATAGGCAGCACCTAGCTTCTCCAAGGAGAAGTTAGGTGCTTTTTTATGTAGGAGGATATTTATGTCATTGAAAAAGATCATTATTATCGGACTTATTGGTTATGCGATTGTAGGTGTTTTCTTGTTAAACACAGGCAGTAAAAGCAATGATACACCAGGTAATACGAATGGTTTTAGAGAGGTATTTACTAAAAGTGATGTAGTCCTAGATTGGGATATTAAACATGAAACAGAAGGTACTTATAGAGCCCCTATATGGTTGAAAAATGTTGACTATATTCATTATCTAGAAGAAACTGATTTTGCAGATGACCATTCTTCATCTAATTATTCATCTCAATTCCAACTAATGTCATTCATCGCGCAGCTTCAGCTAGGCGATCCTACGCTGGCTTACAGTTATATTTCACCAGAATATGCTTATGGCGAATTTGATACTAGAGATTACGATGTAATGAAAGCAACTTCTGAACAATTAGCAAGAATAGCTACTAGGAATCATCAACTGACGAAAGTAATAATATTCAAAGCTCAATCCTTAAATGAGCAAGAACTATCTCACCCGGTTCATCTTTATTTTAATGATGAAGTCATCGATATATTGGTGCCAATGAAGTTAATTATTCCCGATATTGTGTCCAGCGAGTTTTATGACGAACAAGAAGATCATGTTGAATCTCTATGGTTAATTAATCAAACACTAACCGACTTTACTTTGCTTCTTGAAAAAGCTTCACAAAATTAAGTGGTGCATTTATTTCACCTAAAAATATTAAAGATTCTTCGAATTGTGAAAATGGTTTGCCTTGTTCATCTACCATAATACCGACTACTACAAATTCTCTACCGTTTTCTAATGTGCTTTCACTTTCTATTTCCTTAACTTTCATATTAAGTTCTCCTTTAAGATGATGTTCTATTTATCATTATAAGGGGAACTTCTTGTTTGAATTAAACAACTTTTTATATTAGATTCAAATGTCTAAAAAAAGAGTATGGAAAGTGGCTTTTCACTCTAAATTTATGACCTAAATATACCCCTTCATAACTGTCACCAGCAACATGTATCGTATCTACAGCTCCTTGAATTTCTAAAATATTACCATTAAAACTCAACGTTATGTTTTCCAACTTTTCAAGGCGAGGTTCATTTTCTTTTACCAAGTTAGCGTATACTATTGAAATGCAATTAATCATTTCAGTACGTGCAGCGTTAATTTTCATTTCCTCCAATGTTAAATCACATCCACTCACATCAGTTAATTCAAATGTCATTATATTATTCATTATCATTCACTCCTTATATTTTGTTTGATCGAATTTTATATATTAAATGACTTTCTAACTTCTTGATCGGTCATATATTTCTCTATATCTCTGGGTATTCCAATTGAAGATTCTTCGTGTTTTAGAACAATAAGCTCTATACGAGCTCTATCAGTAATTTCTCTTGCGATGGATACACCTAACTTCGCAATTATCTCTCGTTGACCTTGCCATGTGAACTCTTTTGCAACACTTTGTAGAAAAGTATCTACTTTCATCTCAACCCCGTCATAAGCTGGTACAGCACGCTCTAAGCCTCGATTAGTCTTTACTACTAACGGATTTCCCGCTTCATCCTTAGCTACTTTAGAAACGTCGGGCTCGAAGCTAACTGGCAACGGATCGTCTGGAAGATAGTAGTTATAAATAACGGGTATGACATGAAAATTTCGGACGTAATCCCCGATTCTTTGACATTCTAATGGACTATCGATGTCATATACTTCTTTTTTTATTTGACTGATCGAACATGTTCCGCCCAAAGAGTCAAAGTTATAACATAACGAACACGATGCAATAACTGCTCTTTTATTTGCTTTCTTTGCTGGCAATTTATTCACTTCCTTCCTAGTTAAGCTTAGCCAAGTATTTATTTTTTTGGTACTCAGGAACATGTTCCGGGCATTGTTGGTTCTTCCAGTTCACCAGTTTAAGATATTCTTCATTGACCATATTAGGGCAATTTGGGACGATACATTTACGCCCTACTTCTTCAGCGCCATCAACATTCTTACGTTGTGGCACTCCAGAACCTGGATTGGTTGTGAAATTTCGTGGCAAATCAATCCAACCAATTTGATACTTGTTACAAGCATCTACATATGCAGCACTTGCGGCTTTCTTAACAACTTCACCAAAGTTATCGATTCGTTTTTGTTGATTCCGTTCAAAGGATGCGTACCCTACGCCCTCATTTTGAGCATCTACAATCTTCAGAATACCTCGCATCTCGATATAACCCTCAGATTCATAAATAATAGCTTGTGGACTTGTTAGAGTCCAGGAGGCGTAGTTACCCGCTTCAGTCATCACTCGATTCATGTAAGCTTGTACGGGGATATACGCTGATTTAATTGATTCATTCTTCTTAACAACGGTTCCAGCAGGAAAAGGTAGAATCAGTTTCTCATAAATTGCTCTGTATAAAGCATTTCTTTCTTCATAATCCACGTTACTCTACCTCCCTTCTATGTTAATCATTAAATATGTTGTGATTACTAAAAAAGTCTAATGTCATATTACGACCATAATCAGTTTTCATAAGGGATACGGCTTCATCTACGAAGACTTGTGATGCCAACATATATTTATTAGGATCACTAACACTCCTGGGCGAATGTTCTACAATCAACTCATACTGTAGGGCATCTTGTGCTTTTTCTATTACATGCAAAGGATATATCTTACTCATTAATTGAATAACAGGAAATGTAAAGTAGCTACTTGTTGAGATATCAAAATTTAAGAAAGACACTTGTATCTGATAGGACCTACTTTTTGAAACTAAATTAGGTATGTAATTGTATATACGATGCTTAGCTATGTATCCTACTTCTTCACAATAGAAACAAGATAACTCTGGATCTGTTTTTCCATCACATATCGGACAAATAATTTTCTCATCGGATTTCTCGATGAAATACCTTCCCGCTTCTTCTATAAATGAAATCATATCCCCTTCTTTTAACTTCAAATCTCTTCGAACCGCAGCTGGAATAGTGATTTGATTTTTAGAGGATATGGTAGCTTTGATGGGTTTTTGTTGTCTGTTCATAATTCACCTTACCTTTTCCTTACTTTTGTTTATATTGTAAAGTATCTCTCCATATTTTGTCAACAAGGTGTAAGGAGAAAATAAAGTGTTAGAACGGAGGAGTTGATTCTCGGGCCTTTAGAGGTTGAAAAGCGTCAACATTTGAATAAAAAGTTTTAGACTGGACTCCTGAATAAGGAACGATAATTAATTAAGGTATATGATACTTATTTTAAGATGTAAGATTAGAGTGCAAAGGACTTTAATTCAACCTATTTCAATACTTAACGGTTAGTTGGTATATAAAAAAAGCTCAGTCGTAAAAAAATGACCGAGCTTTTTTTTTATACCAACTCTATGAGATGTGGCATAACATATACAAGTAACAAGATAAGCGGTGCGATCATAACTAGACCTAACCCTTTTCTCTTCTTCATGGGATTCGTAGCACCTAACCCTCTAATCATTAAACCAATGATGACGCACGTTACAGCAAGCGGTAAAGCTAGCTCAAATATCGTATCAAATAGTCCAATGATCGTAGATGAACTATCATTATAGATTTCACTTGCTAGATACTTTTTACGTTCATCTGACATGTAGTAATAGAACATTACAGGTACATAAGCAACAATGAATATCCCAAAACCAAATAGAACAGCCATGACTATTCCAGTGCGTTTAACGATTGGGCTATTGCCTGACAGTAAAAACAACATTAATCCTATCATTGCAAGCAATCCCATTAAATACATACCAGTGCCTTGTAAAAAACCTATAATCTTCTCAAACATGATGGACAAATTATTTGCGAAGTTCTCCATAATAACTTCCTTTCATACATTTATTGCAATGGTCCTAAGAAGAACATCGGATCATATACCTTTAGTGCATTACTACTTCTACCCAATGGATTTTTTGGATCTGGCTTAATAACTTCAAAATGTAAATGTGCACCTTTGGAAGCCCCTGTATTACCCTGAGTTCCAATTTGTTGACCTGCTGTAACCTGTGTTCCTGATTTCACCATTATTTTCGTCATATGGGCGTATCTGGTTTGTAGATCGTTATCGTGTGATATAATTGCCCAATTCCCGTAGGAATCGCTCCAACCTTCAAAAATTACGATTCCATCACGAGCAGCTAATATAGCGGCTTCAGGCCATGCTCTACCACCTAGATCAATACCATTGTGCATTTTACCCCATCTAGGACCCATTGGACTGTTCACGCCTCGATAATCAATACCTATCGGCCATACCCAACCATCTATAACATTTCCACTAAATATGTAGTCTGCATCACCATATGCTAGAGAACCACCATTGTACAAACCTTGATATAGCTCTAAAGGGAAATCCGGTTCTGCAGCTAGTACATATTCAAAAAACTCGTCCATATGATTTTCTTTAACCCCTTTGGATACGATGAACGACTTAAACATCTCAGAATCAAATTCGGTGTGTGGAACACCGCGATCATCAACTTCTGTCTTTACCCATTTGTAATAAGTTTGTCTATCACAACTACCATTATTCGATGAACTACCCTCTTCCCATTCGTCCATATCCTCATAGTAACCTCCAGGATAATATTTCTGAACAGATTGAATTTCAGTAGTACCAAAAGGGATAGTCGCACTGGCTAAGATTTTTTTTTCAGCCATAGTACTATCGGAAATGGATTCTGTTGAATCGCTATAATCTCTTTCTTTAATGGTGTTTCCTTCGGAATCTTTCATTTCATTTCCTTCGGAATCTTTAACCGCAACCATAGTATAGCAAGCGCTAATAGTCTTCGTGTAAGCCGTATCGTCTTTTATCGTTGTATACGTGAAGGTAGGTTCTAGACCTTCAAACATTTCTTTTGGATCAGGTAGTTCAATCTTCTCTTTTGTACGTATCATCTGATAACGTGATAAAGAAGCGGGAATTGCCCAACTAGGCTGTACAATACTCTTTAATGTGGCTTTCCATGTATCACTTGCAATTTCATTATCAATATCAACTGTACTAGCTTCAGATAACTCTACAAATCTCTTTTGGTATTCTTGATCTGCCAAAACTTCTATTTCACTACGCTGTCCTAGAGATTTTAATGTCCAATCCCCAAAAGGAATTGCTGATAGTATTCCCGCGAAAGCAATAATAGCTATAATTATAACGACAATTTCCCAACCAAAAAAAGCAATAAAAGCATTTACCAATGTTTTAATAATAAGTTTGATAAACTCCATCATTAACTTTTTAATAGCTTTGACTGCTTTTTTCATCGCTTCTTTTGCGATTTTTTTTCCTGCTTTTTTGGCGACATTTCCACCTTTTGAAAGTGCTTCTTGCCCCATATCGGAACCTAAATCATGTGATGATATACTAAGTCACCTACCTTTTTAAAAAAGGGCTGTTAAGCCCTTTGTTGAGGATAATAAATGTGTTAATTGATATTACGATTTCTTCCTGCCTGTTCTTGTTTATAAGCACCAGCTATACCTTCTAATTTCTTGTTGTAAGCTTGCTCCTTACGATGCTCGGTAACTGTACGTGTTCCTGTAAACTGATCATACTTGCGACCAGCTCCTGTGCCCGTTTTTTGACCTTCAGCGCTATGATTGAAATATTGATCGGGATTAATTTTAGATGCATCTACACCACTATATTGATACTTATTTCCGTTGGTATCTTGTGTGTATGCATCACCCGTGCGTAAGAATGAAGCTGTAGAGCCTTTCATACCAATATCCATCTGAGCAGATTGTCCTGCTTGTGGTGCCATGTTAATGCTATTTGCAGATTGTCCCGCTTGTGATGCCATGTTAATACTTTTAGCGGATTGTCCCGCTTGTGGTGCCATATTAATACTTTTAGCGGATTGTCCTGCTTGTGGTGCCATGTTAATGCTATTTGCAGATTGTCCCGCTTGTGGTGCCATGTTAATGCTATTTGCAGATTGTCCTGCTTGTGATACCATGTTAATGCTATTTGCAGATTGTCCTGCTTGTGGTGCCATGTTAATGCTATTTGCAGATTGTCCTGCTTGTGGTGCCATATTAATACTTTTAGCGGATTGTCCTGCTTGTGGTGCCATGTTAATGCTATTTGCAGATTGTCCTGCTTGTGGTGCAGTGTTAATGCTATTTGCAGATTGTCCAACTTGTGATACCATGTTAATGCTATTTGCAGATTGTCCTGCTTGTGGTGCCATGTTAATGCTATTTGCAGATTGTCCTGCTTGTGGTGCCATATTAATACTTTTAGCGGATTGTCCTGCTTGTGGTGCCATGTTAATGCTATTTGCAGATTGTCCCGCTTGTGGTGCCATGTTAATGCTATTTGCAGATTGTCCTGCTTGTGGTGCCATATTAATACTTTTAGCGGATTGTCCTGCTTGTGATGCCATGTTAATGCCACCTGCTGTTCGTCCTATTTGTGAAGCTGTATAAGTACCATTTGCACTTTGTTGAACAGAAGATCCAGATTTAGGTGTAGAGTAGGGTATAATTACTGGATTATTCGCACCTTCAAAGCCTTGTCCATAATTTGAGATAATTTCTTCTTGACCATCTTTGTTTTTCATATAGAAGGCTGATTTATCTGCGTCTCCTTTTAGATAAACGGAAGCATCAGGGTTTCTCGCAGCAATCTCAGCTGGTGTACGTCCTTGGAATTGCTCGGTTTGTATTCTTCTTCTAGTAGCACCCGAAGCGAAATTACCTACCGCCCTTCCTGCAGACCCTCCCTTTTCTCCAAAAGCAGAACCCATAGATTCCCCAACATTCCCCATTAATCTGCGACGCTCATTTAAGTTTTTGTTCCAATCACCAGATTTAGCGAAAGAAGCTAACTGACCTATCGATTTTCCGGTGTTCATCATACTACCACCCAAATTAGCAGCACCTTGCACAGCGCCACCGCCTAATTTAGCACCTACTACACCACCGAGCGCTGCACCGCCTGGACCAGCAACCATACCACCTAATGCCCCAACCGTAGCTCCTGCTATAGTAGCTCCTGTTTTAAGCCCTTGTGTTACTTTTCCGAATCCAGTTGAATTTTTAGCGGCTGCACTAGATATCGATGTGTTACCGTAATCACTACCACCATTGATACCACCTGTAACACTTCCAGTGGGATCAGATGATGTGGCGCCCTTACCGCCTCTGCCTTTCATCATGCCTCCTGCACCTCTAGCTAGCATCATAGCACCAGCAACACTTGATAACCCCGCCATGCCAAGTGCGCTCCCTGTTCTACTGCTAGAATCACCAAGGTTTAACCATTTTGACAACATTCCGCTTACTGGAATGAATAAGCACATTAATAACAGTTTAATAATTGCGTTTGTTCCTAAAGAAGCTAAAACAGCTAGCGTATATAACACCATAGAATGAATAGATTGCATGAAAATATTACCGCATAATTCTTTGAACCATACGCCAAAAAACGATCTTGTTTTAGCAAATAATAAAGAGTACGCAACTAAAGGTACGCAAAGTACTAATAGAATAATAACTAGTTTTCTTGAAAGATAAATGAAGTTTAGGATTACACCTAGCACCCATTCACCAATCATTAACACTAAGTCTCCAATTTGGAATCCATCGGTAACATCTGCTAATATGGATAATCCATCTACACTTATACCTTGCGTTGCTGCTAATACACTTTTTACTGTTCCAACAATAGCTGTGTTGAAATCCGCAAGGATCGTAAACATAGGCCAAAATGCAGTTACAAAAAGAACTGATAATATCCACATCTGAAGGTCTTTCCAAAAATCACTTGTCGCTTGCGGGCTATGGGGTCTTGTACCCATTTTCAAACTTGATAACATGATCGCTAGCGTAGCAAATGTAATATACGCACCTACTAATGCAGTCGTTAATGGTGTTATTAAAATATCGATTTCTCGCTGTGTAAAGATTCCATATTTAAGCCCACTCTTATCATCCATTCCCCAATATGCGTAGGGATTACCGAAAATCAATTCTGTTAACGGTGCAACTCCACTTAGTTTGAAAAAACCATTTGCTATCGTAAAAAATATTCTTTCAAAAAAGCTTGCATCATCTATGGCTTTATCCATTTTCGTTTGGAATTCATCATCGGCAAATGATGATTTATACTCATTACCTGTATCCGGCACAGCTGCATCTACATACGTGCTGAAATTTAAAAATATAATAGATATAAATAGAAATACCAGTAGAAATCTACTTAATTTCTTAGTATGGCGTGTCACTTACGCAACACCATCCTTACGAGTATCTATTTTAATATTTTGGTTCGTGTTCAAGTATACCCACTCTTCCGGTGTAGGTTCTGACATAAAGTGTACGATTTGCTTGTTTGCTTTCATAAGTACTTCACCCTGACTAAATGTACGAATCATTTCGCCTACTTGTGGTGATAGTCGGAAGGTATTGACGATCGGAGTGATATCTTGGTCGGCTTGTTTTAAGAAGCATACAGAACCAAACTGTGAAACGACATCTCGAGCAGTATCATCACGATCAAACATTTCATATCGTTGAGAAACTAATGTCAATGAAGTATTCCATTTCCGACCACGTAAAGCTAGTGTTTTCAACCATTCCATCATTGATTTGTAAGGAATTTGTTGCCAAGCTTCATCGATTAAAACTCTCTTTTTGTCTTTAGGATTAGATACAATAAATCGATTCCACACCCACGTAGTGATAACATGCATAGCTAGTGGTCGTTCAATTCCTTGTGGAGCTAGTCTTGAAATGTCAAAAGTAACAATCGGTGCATCTTCCAATGTCGCTGCTGATCCTGCACCTTTTTTACTTTTAATCTTCGTCTGACCATCGAACATACCAAAGGCACCGCCCTTAGTGAACAGTTTTACAATTGCAATTAATTCAGTCAAACTGTCAACATCTGGTCTTTTCTCTAAAGCTTTATAGATTTCAGAAATCGTAGGCATGTCCATGTATTGGCTAGTCATTTTCAAATTACCTGACTCATCCAAGCTCGTTACTTGTGTATATAAGCTTTCCGGATCTGCCGTAATACTTCGGCCACGATATGCTTGAGACAAACTATCGTTACATGCGCTTAATTCTATTGCTGTAAGCTGAGCATCTTGTCCAACGATGGCTTGCTTCATAATTTTGAAGAACTCAATACCTTCTTTAACTTTATCGTTTATCTTCACTGTAGTAACTACATACTCATCTTTTGTACCTTTATTAAAAATTTCTTTCTCGGGGTAAATATCCAAGGGATTTATCGTTGTTATATTTTCAGCTTCTTCATCATTTCCTGTTGGGTAAACAGGAATAACGACTCCCCCCAATGCCAAAGTCAATTCAACATATTCAGGCTCAACATCAATAATTACATTCTTCTTAATGCCATCCATGAATCCCCTGGCAATGATTTGTTTAACTAATACGGACTTACCAGAACCCGATTCACCGAAAATACCTAATGAATAGTTATTTAGTGTCGCATCATAGTTATTGTAGTAAACAAAGTCATTACCGTACCTTCCTATAGGAAAACCACCAGTATGATTCAGACGACTGGAGTTATGCGGAAAGATAGCCGTTAGACTTCTCGTATCTAAGTTACGATCAGATTTTGGTAAATAGTTCTTAGCGAGTGGCAAACAAGACTTGAACCCTTCTTTTTGTCTACCATAAGCGTTATTTAATTCGATGGATTCACCACCAACCTTACTTTCGATCTCTACACACTTTGCATTAAGTTCGTCATATGAGTTAGCATATACAGCTAATTGTACGGATACGTAATACAAACCATTGAGATTTTCCTTGATTTCTCTTTGAAGTAATTTCGTATCATCAGATTTTTGTTGTGAATCATCATATTTGGCCTGATCTTGACGACTTGCAGCTGCATACATAACAACAGCGAATTCATCTATTTTATCTTGAAGTTTTTTTATTGCAACATTTCGTTCTAATGGATCAACGTGGACCGATACATCCATGTCATCTCCACTAAATAACTCTTCCAACCAACCTATACGTACTGTACGTGGATATCCAGATGGTTTTACAAACAAGCTTCTACCATATCTAACCGAACCCGCACCTGTTTGAATGACAAAATGATCTTTGTGGAACGTAATACCTTCGTTAATCATGTTATCAATTAGAGAAGGATAATCTAATTCGCGACCTTCATTTGTTGAGACACTTGAAACTAAATCATTATCTAACTGGCTCTGTTTCTTCTTGCTCTGAAATAATTTCTTGAACAACTTCACGCACCTCCTCAACATCCTGCACAATATCTTCAAATCCTGGTACAGTTGTAAAATCCCAAGTTATGTGAGTTGCTAGTTTTTCATGAATGACAAC
This sequence comes from Paenibacillus sp. Y951, assembly GCF_056786395.1. NCBI lineage: Bacteria > Bacillati > Bacillota > Bacilli > Caryophanales > Paenibacillaceae > Paenibacillus > Paenibacillus sp. Y951. Next base: position 34,616 of record NZ_JBXCIY010000014.1, read on the forward strand.
ATCTTCTATGGGATTATATAGCATGCGATCTCTATTTAACGAGCGTTTAACGACTTCCATTGCACGTAGGCTATCCAAAACTCCTGCTTCGACACCCGATTGGCGTAGCATACCTATAACTGTCCACGCACGTTGCTGTAAATTCATCTGGATTAATCCTTTCTTTTTTTCTGGTGAAAGAGATCCACTAATTTTACTCAACACTGGATTAAATGCGATTAAGTAATAAACTTTCTTTGTAACACGAAATTCGTGTTCGGAACGTTTTTTAATCGTAGAAATGATAGAGTCGTTATAAACTTGTACTTCCTTATTCGTTTCTGTAAGGTTTTTCTTGAAACGTAGCTCTTCTTTTCGCATGTCTTGTGAAACAGATTGCCCTAAAATTTGAATTGGAAATTTCACTACTCTCCAGAAGGATTGATACCCTAGTAATATACCTTGTTTTGAACCATCGCTTAGTAAGTCATAGTTAACGAAGCTAGCTTCAATAACAACAGCATATTCATTATTTACTTTATGGAATATTCCTTTTTCGATATGTTCAATTCCTAGTAACTCTTTAATGGTCAGGCTACCTTTACTTGGTATTTCGGATTTGTTTACATTTGAACTCTGAAGCGATGAATCGTCTTTAGGGACTTTCTTAAATAACGGTTGATTTGCATCACGTTTTTTCTTTGCGTACAACGTGAAGATCAACGTAATACCCATTAAACCTAATAAAACAAACATATAAATCTTCATGAAACTATCACCTCTAATTTAAATATTCCTTTTGGGATCGATAATACTTTATTTGAGTCATAATAAATGCATCTAAATATTGGTCATACTGTGGTAATGGTAAAAATGCTAACGCTGCAGCAAACAATGAAATTAATACGGCGAAAATACTTCGAATAACAAAATCTACTATTCCCGTTGCGAAAGGAACATCCCCCCATAAAACTATAATTAAACTCATAAATAAAATAGGTACGGATACAAAAAACTGACGCAATGAAAATATTGCTAATATAGCTTTTTCTTCTTGTGTTATGTCGATAGGTACGATTATTTCGTTCATTATTTTTACTCCTTAATACAAAAATGAGTGGAAGTAAATGTAGCTTCCACTCATTTGATTTAATTTTATGCTTTTTCTATTGGTGTAATCATTCCTTGAATTTGATCTGGGAATAGATATGCTGAGAAGAATAATACGGCAGCCACTAAACAAACAAAGAACGCCTTCCACATTTTAGAAGTGGTCTGTGGACTTAAAGACATCAAACCAATACATAACCCTATGATCATGAATGCTAGTGTAAATGCTGTCATACCCACACCACCGACAATTTCAAGTGCGCTATCCCCAATCTGATCTATTTGATCAATGCCGGATGTATCTGTATAGATTTCAGATGCTTTCGTATCCGCTGATGCTGTACCGGCAAAAGCCATTAACGATCCAAAAGATAACCCCATAACGCCGAACACTTTCTTTCTCTTCATGTTATATCCTCCTTGTTTATGTAAGTCTAAATGAACAAAAAAAGAGGAAGCCCCGATAAATTAGAGTATAAAACTCTAACTTAGCGGTGCTTCCTCTAAGTAACGTTCAATATAAACTTGTTATATGTATTATCCTAAATATCTAGTGTTATGTCAATACTTAACACTAGAAACCAGCAGGTAATTCATAGATATGGCGCTTAGTCATTTGAACTGCCACCACTACAAGTTTGCCATTGCTCGATACAAAACGTATGATAATAGAATTCACATCAATGGGATCTTCAATCCGCATTATTTTAGCTTGTAACATTAAATAAACATACTCCAATTGTTCTTCAGTCATACCACCATGATCAGAATTAATAGAGTTTCCAGTAAATAAATCATATTTTTGTAGATCGACGCACTTTTGAGCTTTGCCATAACGTGTGTGAACGATGAGAGTGTTGTTATTAAAGCGCAATAACTTATTTTTGTAATTCTGTTCAATATGCACTTTCACCTTATCATATATCTGTTGTTTGATATCAAGTTGACTAAGTTCGGCGTTCAAGTAAATTCCTCCTGTTATTTTGTAATGGTCGTGTCGCTTATTTATTTGGGAGATGCTTATTTCATAACACTTTCTATAGCAAATTCAATTTGAGCATGAGTCAAATGACCATCTTCATACTTATAAGACACAAAAATATGGCCATACGGAAAATAGTTGTGTTCTCTTACTCTAGTCTCTATGAGTTGTAGCAAATATTTCTTAGCTTCTATATTTAAACCAATCTTGTTTAGACTACCTTCGCCACATTCGTGATTAGGTTCCAACTTTGCCTTACAACAAGAACCAGCTTTGATCTTTATATCAATTGTCCCTGCATATGTGTTTGATAATTCTCGCGAAAGCTCACGCAACTTTAAGTTCATACTTTCGATTAAAAGTGAAGGCATTTTCGCCATGGTACAAAAGTCCCCTTTAACTCTATCATGTTGTATCATTCATAATTTGTTGATTTTTAGAAAAAATATCAACAAATTGGAAGTGATACACTACGATATTACTATAAATGACGACATATTTCAGCAAGTTATGGAAAATTAGTTCTTTTATCCTATTCTCCCTAATACTTATTTACTATATTGTAAACAAGCATTAGGGAAAATGGGATTTACCCCAAATTCCACTATTTTATACTGCAACATTAATGTTATCTGCAGCTTCCCTCGCAAGTTTTATTTGATCTAAAATGAAACTATCATTGGCTGCGAATGAGCCTGAGACAATAACTGTTTCACCTACAAAAAATTTAGCGGTTTTTCCAACTAATATTTTAGATTGGCGATAACCAATATAAAATTGATCGGATTCTTTGAGGATTTGCCCGATCATGATATCAACATCGTTCGTTCTACCTATGTCTGGAGTCGTAGTTACAAAGTCAACTAATCCTCCATATAACTCAGTTAGATATTCAATATCTTCTTGTGGTAACGATGTTGTTGATTCAATTGGTTGTTCCTTATGTTGAATCGTAGGTTCTTCATAAGCCAAAACTATATCCATTTCTAGTGGATCATAAGTCAACAAACTATTAAAATATAAATTGTATTCTTCACCATTTAGAGATTCGTTTGTTTCTACTGGTGCATTTAATTGGCTGATTGTAATTATTTCTTCTTTATTGTTAAAAGCTGCCGTATAATCCATCTGATCTTGTTCATTGATCCATTGAGGGACAATATCTTCATCAGTAGCAGTTGCAACTTCTGTAATTAATGGCTGAGGGTTTAATTCAGCCATTAATAAGTTCAAGTTACCTTCCATTTCACTAGTAATTTCACTAGCAGTAGTCACTTCTTTCTTCTCTTCAACTTCTACAGATGCAAATATCTCATCAAGTATAGTTAAAGTAGTATCCTCATTATATCCCTCTTCTGAAGTATCGAATTCATATTCAACTACTTCATGTTCAGACGATACTAAATACACTGGTTCGTATTCTTCCATCTCGTCGTAGGTCACATATTTAGGAATTTCATTATTCGGGTTAGTAGTACTAAGACCTACACATACTCCGACTAACACACTTACAATCAGTATCCCTAAAATGATCATTAAAAAAATAAATATTGCACTCATATTTTACACCATCCAAATACTTAGTAAGCCGATAATAGTAACCATTAGAACACCAAATCCAAATGCAATACTAAAATCTCTAAGCAAGTCTTGTACTGTCCAAACAAAGTTTTTCTTTTTCGCCTTACGAATCGCCTTACTTCTTACGTGCTTTGTAAGGGCTTTGTCACAAAGGTCTAGCTCTTGATTAAAGAAAAACTGTTCCAATTCATTTAATCCTTCACGGATAGGTACATAAGAACCTTGGTAGCCATGGATTTTCTTGTTCACATTAGATATTGAGAATACGTTGTTTTTCATTTCAATTCCTCCAATTAGATGTTTAATATATTTATATATAAAAAAACACCCATTTTAAGAAAAGAAGTCCGTTGGACGATCTCTCCCCAAAATGGGTGTTGGATTTTAGGCATAAAAAAAACCATCAGTATGCTAAAATAACAAATAGCACCAGTGGCGATTAATAAAAATAGTGACGCTTAATTTAAAAACAATGAGGCTCTGAGTCGCATGACATGAGCTGAAAAAAATAATTAATATAATACCAGTATTATACCATTTGTTAGGTATAATAATCAATCCCCCTAGTGATTAGGAGGATTGATTATACTTAAAAGAATGATAGCTGACCAACAACCACTTTGTGGGATTGTGAAGTAACAACCTCGATACTCGTGTCACAACTTATTACCTCTAGCACTGTAGCCTCTGTTTCTGTAGTTTCTTCTATATCGTTAGTTTCATCGATACTATTAACTACGCTAGAATCATGATCTTTTTCCTCATAGACAACTGGTTGGAGTTCTTCTTCATCTTCAGCTTCATAGACAACCGCTAGAAGTTCTTCCTCAGCTTCATCTTCATAGACAACCGCTAGAAGTTCTTCCTCTTCAGCTTCGTAGACAACCGTTAGAAGTTCTTCCTCTTCATCTTCGTAGACTATAGGCGTATGTTCTTCCTCATCGTCATCAGAAAGTATAGAATCATTATCCTCATCTTCTTCACTGTCATCAGATTCTTCATTCTCATTCGGTAGAATCAATTCAGTAATAAGTTTTTTCATATTACCGTCAGATTCTATTCTATCAGCATATTCCTGATTAGATTCATCATCAAGTTGAGGCAGCAAGACATTATTATCAATGACTAATGCTCCCGCTACACCTATAATTTCCTCCGGCCGATAATGCAAACCAAACAGTTTGAAATAATTAGCATCGAACTGAAGGTTCAACGTAATGATATCAATATTTGATAATAAATCGTCTTTGTAATGTTTCAACTCATCGGGTAACTCTTCAGCAAGCATATAAATCGCACCGCTAATCGTAGGGCACATAAACTTAGTGTGAAAATTCTCTTTCTTATTCCAACATGAAATCCACCAGCCTAAATTTCCATCGCCAATGTTAGCAGCACCATTCTTATAAACTTTTTGACGGGATCTTTGATAGTTATTCATCCAACTTGGCATCTTTCCATCAAAATATGCTCTAATGACGGTATTATCTTCAGTTGGATGTAACTGTAGCACAGATGGCTCTCCTGAAAAAGAATGTCGGACCGTTTTCTTACCTAATTCTTCATTCCAATCAATTTTAACTACACGATCAATTGCATCATAAAAGACTTTCATCATGGAACCCCATTTCTGGACTATGATACATTTTCATAGTCCTTTCGTTTAGTACCAGCTTTTAGCATATCAAGTGCAAAAGCTTCATAATTAATAGCAGTAGCATTTAATAGAGTATCCCCTTCAAATTCTTCTGCAATTTTTTTCATATCTAATTCAACACGATCGATCGCTTTATCTACACCCGATACTTTAGACAAGTTTAGACCATGAATATTACAATCAATTGTATCCATGTTCATTAACCACCACACATCAACGACATCATTTTGTGTTAAACGTACTGCTCTTGAATAACATTGCTCCATACGTTTACCGTTAAAGTCTAAATCGAATAAATACACTGATTTAGCTTGTGTTAACGTGTAAGATTCGGCTCCAGTTTTATGAGATAAAACCAAAATCATTAGTGGGTCGCTTGGATCTTGGAATCTTTTGATTAGTTTCCAACGATCTTCTTTCTTCACGCCACCATGAATGTATGCAGCCTCTTTACCAAAGATCACATTGTCTAGAGATAATGCTAAGGTTTCAACGGTTTCTTTCATGCCTGAAAAGACTAGACACTTTTGACCTTTTCTGATATTTTCAATGACCTTATTCTCCAAGAATTCCATCTTAGCCGTTCTCACACCCAAGTTTGCATCGTAGTTCTCAAATATCCAAGGACATGATGCAGCTTGTTGAAGCTTTCTAAGCCAAGAGCAAATGAGAATTGTATTAATACGATAACTCTCACCTCTATATACAGATTCTTCCTTCCTTAATAATTCTAAACGATACCATTCAGAAAAATCTTCAAGGATGCTGTTATACAAATTAGTCTCTGCTTCCTGCATTTGGATGTGATAACGATGCATGATTGGTTCCGGAACGTAAGCATCACGTTTAACGTCTTCATCAGTTTTTTTACGGCGAATCATCAATGTGTCTAGTACCCCCCATAGCTTCGTATGGTTTGATACACGCTCTTTGATGGAGTCGATATCTAAAACAGCTCTCTTTGATCCCCCACCATAATATTCGGTGAATCGTTTTAAGCCTGCTTTACCAAATCCCGCAAACGGTTCTGCTACACCTTGTTTCGCAAGAATCGGATCTTCATATCTTGAAGAAAACCCCGTTAACCAACCAAGAATAAAGTATAAATCTTCTGTGCCATTTTCAGCAGGAGTACCGGATAATGCGACCTTAATAGGTGTACGAACTTTCCGAACTGCCTGAGAACGAGCAGATTCACCATTCTTGATTAAGTGAGCTTCATCTATGATGCACGCATCATAGCCATTATGGTAGAAGTCACTAAGCGAATGCCTTGACGATTCAATAAGTGAATATCCGCATCTACAAGTATTAGCACCTTTCGTCCAGTCGCTAGAACATGAAGGACAAAAAGCGGGCTTGTCTTTATCGGACCAGCGTTCCTTAATTTCAAGTGACGTAGCCTTACAACAATGGCATAGTCCTTTTCTTCGGAAAAACTCTGAACGATATCCTGACTTACACTCTCTACAATTATGCCTTTCTTTGTTTCGATAAATCGTACGACCCGCTTCATTAGACCAACGTTCATAAGAAACAAGTTGAATACGCTTGTCACTATGAAGATCATTGGGGTGATTAAGTAGGATATAGTCATTTCCGAAGCCTAAGTTCTCTAGCTCCCCCATCCAATCATTAAGATTACGAGACATCGTTATAATAATGATTTTCTTGTTGGTTGGATCAAGCGTTACACCAGCAATACTAGTTCGCGTCTTACCGAGGCCCATCTCTAAAGCCAATAGGGACCTCTTTTTCAGTGAAATCATAGCAATATCTTGTTTTTGATAATCATAAAATGATGTACCGTCATTAAGTATGCCACCAAACTTTGCTTCGACTTCAAGCAACTTCTGTTTGTATACTTCACTATCTCGAACTTCTTGAATTGTCTCCATATCCTGAAGGTATCGTTTCCGTTTACCTTTAAGTACATGTTGCATCTCTTTAAGTTCTTCATTGTTAGTTAATCCCCAATTTTTCAAATGTTTGAATGTAGGATTGTCGGCTAATAAGTCATGTTCACCAGTTACTAGCTCATGCCATCTTAGCTCTTGATCTGTCATTTGAAACAATTCAAACAACTCACCGATATTCATTGCATCATTCAAAGTAGAAGGATTTAAGTTAATCGCATCATTAGAATAGTTAATTTTCATTAAAAAAGCCTTTACGTTATTGAATCTAACGTAAAGGCAGTCACCTCTTTCTGTATTTAGAGTATTAGTTAGTTACTGCAACTGCAGTTTTACTAGCGATATCTTGAACTTCAGAAACAACGATAGGCAAGAACATAATATCCGTTCTATCTTCTCCATCGTAATTAACGAAGATAGGAGATTTATAATCATTAAATCTTAGATTTAATTCCCCTGTTCCTTTATTTACTTTGAAAGTTGTAGCGATCGTTTCAAGATAACCTGCATTAATAGCAATGGCTCTCACTGGACCGTCATACGTACCTCCAATATCTTGTATCAAGCTTTTATCATTTGAAGTAATAAAGATTTTATCATCCTTGAATTCAAAAATGATATGTGCCTTAGTACCGGTAAGCCTTTGTACGCGTTTCGCAATTTCAATGACCTCCATTCTATCTAAACTGAGGGTCATTAATTGTCTTTCACGAATAGCAAGATCAAAATTTTTGATCGTATTAGCTGGCAGTACCCCTTCTAGTGGAGTTGTAACACATGTTACGTTTCCAGAGTGAAATGAGACTAGACCACTCTTAGAAAGACCAACTTTCACATTAACATCATTCGGAAGAACATCAGAAATGGATTGTAAGCACGTACTACTAAGAACAGTAGTATGGTCAAACCATTCCATGTTTGCACGTCTTCTGATGTATTTGTGACTATCAGTAGCACGAAGATAAACGTCATTGTCTGATTTACTTAACTCTATACCGTATAATGCTGGCATCGATGTAGCAAAGCTGTTATCTGACGAACAGAACGGAGCGATCATATTCGTGAATCCATGTAACGTGCCTGGCTTCCAATCAATCACTTCATCTGGCGTAGGAGGCTCTAGCATAACCATTGTTTCCGGAAATAAATCCACTTTGATTTTTGAATTACGTCCACCCCAACGAAGCAGCAACGCATTATCAACAATCTCAGCTCTGATTTCTTCTTTCGGTAACGCTTGTACTTTCTTCTCCAAATTGAAGAGATCAGTTACAGCGTTCAATTCTGATGAAATGTCTGCTGGTGCCATTCTCTCAACGCTTAAAGCTTTGTCGGAATAATAGAAAGAAACTTGATCGTCTTTCGTAGAAATAAAAACTCTCGGTTCTTTCACATTGAAACGACGTGCGCATTTAACAAGACTCGAAACCACTAATTTTAATACCTCTGAATTCATTTTGAACATAATAATAGGACTAAACCCAATTGAGTTAGTCCTTTCACCTCCCAATATTGTTTTTTGAATGTGGTATTGTTACCCGTTCATTGTCGATCCTCCTTTTTTTAGGCAACAAAAAAAGCCATAAACAGGGGATATTTACTTTAATAAAATTAAAGTGAATAATCGCCGTTTATGGCTGTTAAATACAAATTGATGAAACGTATCCCTATATAAGTATTAAAAAAAATAAAAGATGCATTCCTGATCCGCGTGGAAGGAAGCTAGCAATGAGAAAAAATAGGAATAAGTTAATTTTAAGCTACCTTTGCAAATAAATCAATAGAATTGTACGCATTAGATTAATAAAATGAACCCTTTGTAAATTCGATGCTTTCCCTTAATCATATTAAACTTAATGTAACACTACAAAAGGGGCGTGATCGTCATGGAAACATTAATGACTAAACCTAAAAAGAAAGTATTGAAGCGGGCTGTATCAGCTCCTATAGATGAATTCATGGAATCATTAGAACCAACTGAAAAGTTGATCCGAAATATACTGGTCGATCAAGTAAGGAACTCGTCACTCTATACGGAGTATGCTGCCAGCGTTGAGGATTCTTATCGCTTTGGTTGGCTAAGAGGTAAAGCTTTGGAATTAGAAACAAACATTCGTGGTCGTTGGCACGCATGGCTGGGTGTTAATAGCCGTAATGAGTATGATGAAGCCATTGACATTATTCCTGAATGTGAAATGATTAAAGATCACAACGGACAAGCTGTAGTCAACAAAATGCTTGATAAATGTATGAGTAAAACTTATCCTCTTGGCTATAGAGGTTCAGATTTCTTAGAATGGTTAGGGTATGCGCTTGGGATCAGCTACTTTAGTAAACCAAATGTATCAGAGGAAGCGTGGCGGCATTGGTATGACACATTTGATGTATCCTTGTTGCTCTTATATCCGAATGACTACTTCTCTATGTTTTTGATTAATTATGCTGGACAGTCAGGTGTCTTAGCGTACTATCCAACCCCTTCTTCACTAAGTTCATTGATGCAACGTATGCTAACAGGTAATATGATAACTACTGATTCCACATGGGAACCGACGCTCGGAGCGTCAGCGTTACTTCTGGAGTCTAAGAGTTTGAACTTGATCGGTGGAGAATATAACATCACTATGGTTAAGGCTAGTTGTGTACAAGCCTTTCTGTATCAACCTTGGTTGCTTTATGTTCCAAAGGCGATTACGAATATACATTTTCATAAAGAAGAACAAAGAATGTTCCGCTATTTCGAGTTCGATACCGATACACGTATATATCATGGAGATAGTCTTATAGGAGAATATAGAGTCCCTACATCCATCTTTGAAGAGGATTCAACTTATACTGATATTTATGTAACGCCATTAGATTTAAGTAAGAATACGGCCATTCAAGTAGAGGAAAAAGTTCAGGCTGCTAATTGGAGTGAGCTTAGTAAGTCTGACAGAATTGAAATTGTTAAAGCACAGTCTAGAAACTTCAATTTTGAAATTATTGTTTCTAATCCTCCATTTGGTAAAATGAATTCCGTTACTATGCAAGCTATTGAAAGAATTGAACAATCTAATAAGGTATTTCTAGAAGAAAGAAATGAACGATTAGAGAAGCTGAACATGCAAAAGCAGCCTCATGTTGAAGATATTATTGATATTACTACTTATTTGATCACCAACGCTAAAGGACAACTAGAAATGGATTGGAGTGTACTGGACGGTGAAAGAATATCATCAGTTATCTAAAGAAGAAAAGCAAGCTTACGGATTTATGAAACTAGATCCCCTACTGCTTGTTCAGTTAAAGAAAAAGAATAAAAAAATTAATGCTAAGAAAACTAAAATTGATAAGAACATCGATTGATTCTAGTTATACAGTACACAGCAGCCGGTTATATACCGAACTGCTGTGTTTTTGTTCTTATCCAAATGAAATATTCAACTATTCGGATAAATTCTATCGAATAATGTGTTAGAAATGACAGTTATCGTTCTTATATCCTCAGTAGTAAGAGTATTCTTTTTGAATGTTATTGCAGTACCGGAATTAAGTAACTTTATCAAGTCTACTGAAGGTAGACTAGCAGTAGGTGTATCTTTATTACTTCTACTACACTCAACATTTCCCAATAAGTAATCTGTTGAAACATTGAATAATTTCGTTGCTAGTTCTAATAATTGGTCCAAACTAGGATTCGCAATACCTCGCTCCCAACCAGAAATAACATGTTTTGATGTTCCCAGCTCATTAGCCACATATTCTTGAACCCAATTATTTGATTTTCGAAGAAACTTTATAGTAGTAGATATAGATGACATAAACTCACTCCCACTTGATTAGTTTGAAAAGAATTAAATATAATATTCCACTTCTTTAGCTTTAGCTTTAGCTTCTTTCCTAGCATTCTTGAATAAATTAAAAATAGCAATTGATGAAATCCAGAATGTAGCTTTATTCTCAATTATATCGAGTAAATTAGTAGATGCTCTTAATTCTTGATTAACTGCTAGATCTTCTATTAGTTCGCCTGAAAAAACGAACCTCGCTAAGAATATTACAAATAAAAAGAATGTTCCTATAGAAACAGTATTGTAAAAAAAATTCTTTTTTGAAAACTTATTATTCCCCTCAAGCTTCAACGCATTTTTCCTATATTGTAGATCAATACTAAAAATAAAGAATCCAAATGCAATATCCAAAGGTATTAAATTATATACTCTATCAACGGGCATAAAATAGTTGTGTATTGGAGTGATAAAACTAAACAAACCATACATACATCCAATAAAAAATAATAAGTATGCAGTCTTTATAAGAGATAATTTCTTAGACAAGTTCCTAATAGCAATAAAAACATTATAGGCTATCAATAAAAGAACATATGCTAATTGAAAATTTACATCTCCAATGTTTAATAAATCTACTACCGTACTAATAACAAGTATTAGTATCCAAACTATTAATGAATGTGTATCTTTTATTTTCATTCCTGTAAACAACAGCAAATAGGACACGATTAACACGCCAATGTTGTTCGCTACTAATTCCATAATCGCGTTTACGAATTGAATAAAGGGAATGTCATTAATCATTTCAGGGAGAATAGCAATTAGTAGTAATATAATTCCTGATACAGCTACAACAACCCCCAAACCCTCCAACATTAACCTTGCAATTCTCCATCTACTATGGAAAAACGGTTTTTCGGAAAGGTTAAAAAATTGAAATGACAAAAGTATTAGCGCAAATGCACTATGAATGTATAGATACATCTCAGCGAAAACCAATAACAAGGCATAACCGATTAACAACCCTGTCAATATTTTATTTTTCATTACTGTCTTATATAGCAAATGAAATACTGCTACGATTGCAGCTGCAATGATCAATACGATAGCAAGTAATTTAACCTCGTTTTGACCATTTACTAGATATACACTCCCTGAGATAATAGCTCCCAGCCATAGTACAAGACTTAGAATTACATTATTTAATACGTTCATTATAGTTAGCTCCTTCAAAGGATATTTTTTTTGATTCTTGAATAGTTGTCACAATGTTCAACCTGTGTATTTGGCTTACTTCTTTTTCTTGCTCTCTTTAACGAGTTCTTTGTACCAATCATTATTTAGTAACATAGTTATCTTTCCCTTCATTATTTCCATTTGTTTATGAGAGGATCAATTCCAACTGATCGCCTACTACAGTCGAATTCCGAAATTGGCGGGCTTGTACACGTTCAATAGCTTTTACATCTTCTTCCGTAAATTTATCTACGCCACAACCGTAAGGATCAAATATTGGCGAGTACATCGTATCGAAATTACCAGGATGCACAGATAAAAAGGAAAAGAGTAGTTCTACGAATCGTGGTGATAAGGATAATCCCTCACTAAATTCCCGCTTCCTTACTTCTTCATAGATACGAAACACTTCATTCTTGGAGATCGATAAATCCAAGCGTTTCATTTCTTCTAGGAGTAAGATGCGTATGTCTATCGTAAGGTCGCCCAAGCCGCTTTCTAGTGTTCCAGCAAACGAATGATCATTAATACGATTCAAACGTTTCACTCTCTTGAAGCCTGTTAATGAGCCGTATCGAATGTCCTGAGAGGCTTTGAACACCTTTCTCATGGCGACATAAGGAACTAATTCCTCATAATCCCTAGACATATTAATAAGGCTTGTATCATGCTTTATAACAGAGCAAAAAGCACAACCCATTCTTGCAGTACCTCCCCCACTTGTACAAGCAGAGATACCCTCATTTACATCAATCATAGCCGCACCAATTGGACATTCGGAGTAAGATTGACCACTCATTGCGCTGCCATAGAGATTGATTAAGTTAAAATTACCGTAATCTTTCCATGGTGGTTCAACGCGAACAAGATACGTAATGACATCTTTAGCTGTCCAATGTTTAATAGGTGAACAAGTCGTAATGTGTTCCATCGGATGATCTCCATAAAACTCATCACCAAAGTGCTTTTCAACACTTCTTGCACGATTGGAACTTTCAGACGATCTTGTACCTAGTACCAGGAGCGTAGATTGATTAGAAGGGAACATCTCTGCATTCTTTAAGATTAAATCTGCTGGATTGGTCTTTAATCGAGACACACACCAACGATTTAATACACTCGGCAGCTGATAGCTTTTGCCAAAAACGCAAACAAAAAAAGTATCGTCTAAGTTAGGGGTCACAACATGAAAATCGATCCCTAAATTCAAAGACTCTACTCTCTCTTTTACCTTATATACATGCGCCATAAGAAGCGGGTTTTCTATTAAAGTATCCGCACTAATGATCGTAATTTTAGTCTTACAATTAGGGTATTGAATCTTGTAATTCAAAAATAATTGTAAGATTGTACTCGAATCCTTACCGCCACTATAAGCCAGACCTATATGATCAAACTTCTGCATAGCATGGTCAACTACCGAAAGTGTCTCAGCTAGTTTAATGGGGTCCACATGTTCTGCAAGTTCAAATTCTTCACCTGCAGGTACATTAGTTACTGGTAGTGATTCCGATACCGGATCAATAGCCATACCAAACATTGAAAAAATATCTCCTGCAAATTCTCCATGTTCCGTAAGATCGGGCCATTCAAGTAATTCACGAACGCCATACGGGGGAATTGCATAATTAAAAAAGAATTCCACGTTATAATAATGAATACCGTCTGAAAACCATAACTGAAGCTTATGTTTCGGACTCATTAAATGGTAGTTAAGTTCACCTATACCTCTGGCAGCTGTCAATACATTCGTCATCGTTTCCAAACAGGATTGATACGGAATGATGCAAGAGTATCCTGCTTTTTCCATGTAACGGAAGTAGCTGGCTGCTGGATGGTTAGATAATAAATCATTAAACAACAGGTCAGTATGAAATCCCATTAAGGCTTCAACAGGTGTTTCCTTATTGAAGTGATGAATAACCATGTAATCCGATCCCATTGAGAATACGGAGCTGTAATCGCGAACCACGCCATGAAATCCCCAAGCTTTCGCTTTGAGAAAACTCCACATGTTTCGAGAAAAGTTATTCATCATCTTCACTACATTAGTGATTGTTATACGATGTGTCGTATCTTTAAATTGATAAGTAACTTCCATAGGTATTAGCCCAACAAGAAAGAAAGTGACATGGCCACTTTGCTTCTTGTGCTAAAAAGCAAAGGGCCCTCGATTGCGAGTTTATGCAAGATTTTCACATCTGCTTCGCTCACACCAAGTTCTTTGTTAAGTCCAGCCTATTCGCTCATTTGTTTTTCGTATTCAAGGATACCTTCGTACGTCAGCCATTCCGGTTTTTGCCCTTCAGGGAACGAATTGTGAAGCTCCTTCATCTTCTCAATATGCTCCTTTACGCTCCCTCCGCACAGACGGGATGTATTCCGATTCCCATACCCAAGATAGTACTCACAGTCGCTTTGCAGCCTGTTCAGCATCATGTAGTTGAACCTATTTGGATTTTCTTCGTACTTCGTCTTGTAGCCCACAACCAAGTTGCTATTGATAGGCGAACTAGGCTCGCCATCGAACTCGTTGTTGGAAGAGCTATACAGTTCAGGTGTATCGCTCTTGCCTAACGATACGTCCTTCCACAAGTAACCTTTTTCGATGCACTTATATACGGGTCTGTCCCAGAAGTCTACACCCATAAATTCCATCGTTCTTACATTTTCCGTTGCTTCCATTTTTACCAGCTCCACTCGTTTATTTTAAGGAAAGAAAGTGACAACGCCACTTGGCTTCTTGTGCAAAAGCAAAGGGCGCTCCCTTCCTTCATTTTTTATTCCCAACCCTCTATTGCGAGCTTATGCATGATTTTTACATCAGATTCGCTCACACCAAGTTCTTTGTTTTTCGCTTCAACAATCGCTGTGCTTTGTTTAGGGTCGTGTTGGCGTATACTTACATAGCCACGAAACCCATTCATAACTATTACTGCTTGTCCTTTGGGATGTGTGACATAACATCTATCAGGCAAGTTAGCATAAACAGTATTAGCTTTCATGGATCTCATCTCCTTTAACAGCAGCCTGTAACGATTCGAATTTCATAACCATATCCTTTGTCACATAATTGGGCTTACTATGAGCGTATTGAGCGTTAAAATTAACTTCAGATACGATGATAGCCTTACTATGTAACAATGTGTTCATTATTGACGAGGCTACATGCGCTGCCGTCTGATTCGTCATCATACGTTGAGGGTTACTTGGCAGTAAATCACCACAACTTTGACCTGGAAACGATGTATGATCATCTTGAAGTATATTCTCATATACATCCGTTACAGGCTTTAAGATCACTTCACCTTTCCATTTCAGTCCAATGACACATTGACCAGAAAAGCCCGTCTGCATCATTCGATATCGTTCTTCTTCTGTAGGATTGGCTATGATTTCAGTATCTTCAATACCTAAGTCAATCCATATCAAATTTTTTACCGATTCATCGTGAAAATATTGATGAAACAATTGTCTAGTGCGGTTATTATCAACCATGCCTACCAGTACGGGTATAACTTGTTCGGTATGCTCATGATTAAATACATCATGCATCATATCCATTGAAGTGACATACTTGGTTAAACACTTTACATCTGACAACTCATAATGTTCCGCATATCTCTCGATCATCGAAACAACCTTGTAATCGTTAATATCTTCAGAAGTATACAATTGGTTGTTTAAGTTCTTAGCCTCTACTTTATCTCCGTCAATAATTAAAACGTCGTATGCCATAGAAGATGAAGTTCTTGAATAACCATGAATCATTTGTGTAAGATTTCTGAAAAAATATCCACCATTACCTCCGCAACCGAATAACCTTAGCTGAAAAACCACCTTATCCTGCTCTTGTAAATTTAATTGTTGCATCTTAATACCTCCAATAATTTAATAAAAGGCACAAAAAAAATCGCCTTTCTAAAAAATTCATTAAACACACCAAATTGGCATGAAATGACACTTTTTAGAAAAGCGATTTTAAGACTTAGGGCCTCGTTAGTCCGCGTGGTCTGAGGCTGGAGCAGAAATTAAAATATAATACTTAGTATTATAACAAATTCAACTAAAACTAGCTACTCATTTATAAAAAGATAAAACACAGCTTGCGGCAGCCTAAGCTACGCAAACTGTGTTTTATGATCCTAATACGTTATTTCTTTATATTAGGATTTACAAACGTATATTTACGATACGAATGTTGGTGCATCTCTTTAATTTTTTTCAGGTGACTGCCTTTTTTGAAGTGATATATATTAGTTATAACTAATAGGTATCCTCCGATCAGGGCTATAATTTTTTTATACCATTGAATGTTAATGATTTCATTAGACGCCATTTTCTCACTCAAATTCAATGTTATACTTTGAGCGATTAAAGTAGCATTCGGATGAATCTCATAAAACTTATGAATGGCATCCTTACTGTATCTCAAAAATTTTCTTGGACTACAATTATAAAACCCATATGCAGACAAATGATGTAACTCATACGTGTTTTCTTTCTTTTTAATTTTAGAAAAATAAAAATGTTTGTTCAAGTGAATGTTTTTCTTTTTATAGATTGCAGTTAATAGCATAGACATTACAACCCAATACAGTAAACTTATTGGCATCACAATTAATATAACCGATACTATCATATATACTATTATAAATAGAAATTGAAATAATAGTTCACTCATTACAATGACCTCCTTGTAGTACAAGCTGTTTAAGGGTGTATATATCCCCTAAACAGCTTGTCTTATTAAGATATTTTGATTACTGATTCATCCCATTCAGAGGGATATTCGATTTCCAGTGTTAAATCCACACTTTCAAATATGCCCAAAGGATCAAGCATAAGGTGTTTGCCTCTAGCTCCTACCCTAAGTTTTATTTGAGGAATGGTATTTAGCCTACCAATGACAGCGTACAGACGATAAGCTAATTCATCACGATTATCTTTTGGTGAAAAGTATGCACTCATCGTATTATGTGAGTGAATATCCATGACATGGAGATATCGCATTTCATCGATAAATTCATCATCTTCTACTGTTACAGATACTCTCGTAATGTATTGTTTTGGACAATGTAGAAAATAACGTTTTTCTTCATTGTCATAATAAATCCGCAAATATACTTCGTGAGGATCGCTTTCTGTGCAATATGCTTGAAAGAAACTCATCACTTGACGAAGAATTGAAGCGGGAATTTTAGGAAGTCTAAAAGCGAAGCCTTCATTTACTTGATCAAAATGAGAGATTTCCTCATGGTGCATCACAATTCTTCCTAATTCACTGTCGCGAATTTCATAAATCTTGCCATCGGAACTAGCAACTAAATTGTTAGGCTGCTTTTTGGGCGCATTCATGAAATCTTTTAATTTCCAAAAGAAGCCTGGCATTACACCATACCTCCTTTATCTTCACCTTTACATATCAATACCAAGAGTTGATTAGTCTCATCAACACTCCAATGCGTTCGCTTTGGAGATAGCTCGATGCAACCTTCTGCAGTAATCATCTTCTCTCGAAGTTCCTCTAATGTAACCACAGTTTGTCCAGCAAGAAGTTCTTCTTCAAATAATAAATTAACCATGTAGGAAGCACCTGCATATCGAATATGCCAGTCTGTACCCGCACCGATCGTGATCTTATCAATCTTCGGTTTAGCAGCCACTTTAGAATCTCTCTTTACCGGAGCGTTGCCTGATGTTTCTACGACACTCTTATTTGTTGTCGTTTTTTTTGGTTTATTTACTTCTGCTGTAGCTGCTGCTTTAACTGGAGCTGGCTCATCAAAATTAAATAAACTCAATTGTCCACTACCACTTACATCAATGCCAAGTTCATCCGCTTTTTTTAACGTTGTAGAGTTATCCTCCACTTTTGATGTTTCTTGGCTTTCCTCACGCTTGTTGTCCTCTACTAATGACGTTTCAACATGATTTGATTCATCTTGTGATTGTACCTCTGACTCCTTCAACGTAGAACCCGTCGCACAAACTAAGTCATTAATATTATCTTCTTCGTTATTTCCGTAGAACTCTTCATAAATTTTAGACATTTTAATAGTCTCCTTTAAGCATTCGCTTTATTTTTTTTTGTTTTCGGTGCTTGAATATGAAAATTAAAAAAGCTTTCAAACGTAATATTAAGAGGTTTAAGAGTAGAATCATCAAACTCTTGTCCTTTTAATAACGTGAAAACTTCTCGTAGATTTTTCCCGCCAAATAAATGATTATTTGCAGGACTATTAAAAAACAAATGTGGCAGATTGTTTAATTGCGACACATCCGATATTTGAAAACTATTCAATTCAGGCCAACAGCACTTTTGACTTCCACTATAAACATTCGTAAATGGAAATCTGTATAGTTTAGTTTTGCCCTTAATATTTACATCTTTAACAGCCACTAACTTTACGGTTGTTATTCTTTTATTTTTCACCGAGAAAAAGAATAGCAATTTGGGATGACCTACGTTAGTGAACGGCGTATCCATAAATTGAACATCTCTTAAAGATTTCTCGACTTCCATCACAATATGATAACCACTGTGATTCGTTTCCTGATACAATACTGTACCTTTTGGCAAAATTGGTGTAGAAGAAATAGTGACTTCAGGCTGGTAATTGCTTAACATCTCCATCATTACCTTCTTCGGTTTTTCATCTGGCAATTCCATCACCATACCAATAATTTTGCGTTGTAATTCCTTATCCTCGCTATCGAAAACCTTCATGTTATCGAGTAAGGTTAGGAATAACCCTCTTGTTTCATTCGTATCTTTCATATCACGTATATTAGATAACGTAACTCCTAATAAGGAATGAAATAACTCGCGGTTAATGTCACTTAGATGGATGTTCGAAACTAAAGCCTTTAATAAGCTAATCATTTCTTTTTCATTTCCATTTTTCAAAACTCTACTCGAATTTTTTAGTAAACGTGGTATGGCTTCTTCAGCGCTATACTCTAATACAACATCAATAACCTCTTCGACTAAAGTTTTATCTTTTAGAATCATCTGGAGCAGATGTCCAAACTCTACCATTGAAAGCATACCTTCGATTAGATCGTCGGCTCTTACCTTCTTTTCACGAATAACTTCTCCATCCTTCACTTCAGATACCATTGAGAATTTGAAATCATCTTCTGGCATATGAATGACTCTACCACTAAACAAATCAGTCATTTTTTATCTCTCCCTTTAGAAACGCATTTTCGAAATCCATTATTCTATCAAACAAAATGAATACAGGACCCGGGAATGGCGAAGTAGCAATAAGAATCTCATCTCCAATAATGAATGACACATATTCTTTCTCTGTGTTATCACATGAAACATAAAGAAGATCACTAATCGAAACGATTTTCTGTTCTTCATTCATTGTTAACCAAGTCGGACTTAAAGGTTTAATTTTCATTATCGTTTCAAAATACTCTACATCAACACCTAACTTATGTGTCAAATCATCGCTAAGTGTATCGGAATATTCCGTCACTATAGCGCGCTCTTGAAACAACAATTGAACACTGTCAGTTAAAAATCCTTCTGTAGTGGGATCTAATGTAGTGATATCATACCCTCTGTCATACATTAGTTTTGCCATTACCAAACGATCAGCGTGAACCCAAAAATTATCGAGTTCACTGCTAAAGATAGTAATATGTCGCATAATATAACTCCCTTAAATAAATTTTCTTTTGTGCCTCTTTAGGTTTACAATCTCATTTTGAAGTTCATTTTTCTTTAAGAACTCAACCATTGGATTACCGATGTTATACATGCTAACTTCAGTTCCTTCAGATGATTCAAAAATGTCATATTGTTGCCCATCATCACAAGAGTAATAATAAGTCGCCCAATACGCATTTTCTGCTTCATTCAAAGAAAAGCTTGAAAAATCGATTTCATCAAATGAACGTTCATAAAAAATGAATGTACTTAAATATGACGTTAATTCTAGTGAATCTAAGCTTTCTTCATCGATTGTATTAAACACTGCTTGATCAAACTTTGACCAATCTACTAACATCTTAATCCCCTTTCTATCATTGTTGAGTGCATGGATATTTCTGCAAAAAAAACGCAAAAAAAAACACTCTTTCAATGACTAAAATGGAACGTCGAAAAGACGGTTCTCTATCCATAGGAATAGTTTTAGTCACTCAAAGAGTGTTTCTTAAAGCACAGGACCCTGTATGCAGCGTTGCTAAGGGTGGATAATAAGTAATAAGTATAAGTAATGAAAACATTATAGCATATTATTAAATGCAAATAAACCCTTACAACAGCTGAGTAAGGGTTTATAATTTTAAGTATCTATAAATGATTCACGATGTTCGTATACAGCCTCTAAAAATTCATTGACTGTAGCGTCTCCAAAATTACATCCTATCACTGAAATCGTATCCTCTTTTAAGTAAGCAAAGAAATGTTGTTCAAAATATCCATCATTTTTATAATTAAAAGTCGATAATAGTTCTATTTTTTCCTCTTCACTTTTTTCAATCCATTTGCTTGAAGTGATTTTCATCTCTAGTAGATATTCATAATCTTGAATATCATACATATCTTCTTTTAACTGTTCTACATCATGCAAGTTCGCATCATCTAGATTAAATTCTCCATCTTTTCGAGTAATCTCACAATCCTTATTAAAGACTATCTGAAGCGCATCGATCAAAAAGTCTGAATGAACACTTAATGTGCTGATGTCGTGTCCTTTATCGTATAAAAATTTAGCAGATACGATACGATCACATGTTTGAATATAATTTGAACTGGTTTGACTATCAATATAGAAACTACGGCTCATCGTTATTCTCCCTTAAATAAATTTTCTTTTGTATTTTTTCACATCTAGACATACTTGCTGCAGATGTGCTTTTCTAAATACTTCATTGAAATCGTTATGGAGTCCGTATACATGGACTTCACCGAGATGTATCTCATAGGATTCGCCCTCAGATTCATGATAGAATACTTCATCCAATGCAGCTTTTGCAGTTTCAAGTGTAAAAATATCAAAATCAATATCAATGATATCTGCACCATATAGTACTTTATCGATTACATATAGTTTACTTTCTGCTTCGGTGAGTTCTTCACTCGTATTTTCACTGGAATGAATAACTCCATCAAACTTCGACAAATCTATTTTCATGATTATTCTCCTTCTCTTTGTCGAGATATTGTTGTATCCCATGCCAGCGATCTAAATGCTCACTATGAATAGATACATCAAGTTCAAAATTATCATCTAGGGTAGCATTTAGGCCCTTTGTAATAGGAGTATAACCTTCTTCACCAAACCCATATTCAACGGCGTAACATTGAATGATTGTTCTTGCCTCATATCCAATAGTCTCGATCATGTCCATTAATTCATGTAAACGATCATAGCAGTAATAATGTCTGCGAACATCAGACGAGCCAAAACATACAGAGTTGTAAGTGGTCTTCTGAATAGCCAAGCAATACAGCCTAACCATACCTTCAAAATTCTCAGTAGTTACCATATAAGTTTTCATTTATTTCCCTCCAGTGAATAAAAAGGAATCACTCGATTCCTTTTTTATAATCAATTTGTTTGTTATAACAATACTCACCATCTTTACAGACTGCTGCAATATCAATACCAAAACTATCATAAATATTTTTTTATTTCCCTATTTTCCGAATAACATGCATCGCATTGACCTGTCATTCAATTCACTCCATTTCCCTAAGTGTAGCTAGATTTTCTCTTACATCTTCAATCTGGCTATCTCTCAAATTTTTATAAAGTTAACATATTAATTAACTTCATAATTTTTCAAATAAAAAAAAACGAATCAAATTATACCGTTATGGCTAATTTATTCGTTCTCGCGTATTGATAGTTATGAAGATTTCTCAGTATAGCTGACCGTTCTTCCATATCTCGATGTGCTTCATCTAATATGGTATTTGGTTCTTGCCATTGTAGTAAATTCAAAAGATATTGTAGTAAAACATCCTTAACAATATGTTGAGAAAAATACATGAGATATTCCATATAAATTTCCGATGCTAATATCCTGTCAACTAAATCCGGAATAGTATACTGATTGCCATTTCCAGAAATATATAGAGTTTGTACCCATTGCGTATCCTGATAAGAGATAGATGGTTTCATGTTGTACAGGCTAGCTTGATCCATACAAGATACCCAACCTACATTATCATTCCAGTAGTACCCATTTAATCGCATAACAAAATGATTCATACTCTTATCCCCCTTAACATGGTCCTGATGTTCCTGCATGGTTAAACGCACCTGCTGGATAGACCCATTCTTCGCCATCACATAAAAGAATATCTTCAGGAGTAAATGTCCCTGTTACGACTTGATTGATAGCAACGTCATTACCTCTGTAAAGGCAGCTGGTTGCATTCGCAATGTAGTCATCAATATTTTTATTATTATCAAGCGTAAAGTTCAACTCAATCTCTGCATTTCGTATATTCTCATAATAAGAGGGTAAAATTTCTTTTAATCCTTTGAAGTGAGCTGGTGACGAGAATATACACACACAACAACTTGCCCTTCCCCAACCAATTGTGTAACAAGGGTGAGGCACGACACGATTTCGTTTTAGTACTTCCCAAACATCGCGTTCAGAAAATTCAAGTACATTACGAAAGTGATGTACGATTCGTTTTTTACGAGATGGGGCATGTGTTTTATGCAGCTCCAGCATGTTATAACGTGATCGATTCGTACTTTCCCCTCTGCGTTCACCGCTAACAACTAGGATGTCACAATTCTCTTGTGAATCCACTTGATAGGTAAGCGCAATTGATCCCACTTCTATTTTCAAAGAAGCAGAACAATATCTCGTTGAAAGGTCTGCGCTTTTAGCAGGAAACTTCATTCGCTTACCATAAGATTCTAATTCCTTATGATAAGAATTTAAGGCTTCCAAATCATCATCAAGCTCTGCTTGAACGATTAACTCTTTAAGCTCTACACTACGCTGCCATGCTTTCGGTTCTATTCGTTTAACTGTACCGTCTGCATCCTCAAATCTAACGGGATTAGATGCGCCTAGTCGATATAGTTCACCGTAAAAACCTTGTTCTCGATAACTAAAACGTAGTTGTAATCCAAAGGCTGCTGCAAAAGCTAAGCAATAAGCTTTCGTAACCGGCCAATCTACTTTTTTATCAGATCCTCCATCAAGATCGTGATGCAGTAATACGATTTTCTCTCTTGGAACACCAAGCTCCAATAAATTTAGTACTGAACACACACTATCTTTACCAGAGCTAAACAAAACGTATATCTTTCCATACGATTCGAGAGGTCGCAATTCAGGCAAGTGAATCTTACGATCATACTCCGTTATCTGCCTACCTGGTACTATCGGTTTGATACTGAAGTTTTTACCGTAAATGGGTAACGGTTTAATACCATGGACGATGGGTGTATTTGGTGTACAATCAAGATCACGTATGTACGTATACTCTTGTGTGATTTCACCTGTTTCAAAATTCAACATTAATTGACTCATTAAAAAAACCCTTTCGTGATAAATTTGGGACAAAAAAAACGCCCCTCACACGAACGATTAAAAATAGAGAGAACTGTCTCTAATAGAATCGGCCGTCTGAGCGACGTTTTTGTAAAAATTAGGGCTTCCATTGTCTCGTGACGAAAGCATAAAAAAAAGAGGATATAATGATTAGATTATAGCACTCTTTAAGGTATTTGTAATTATTCAATTATAAATTTATTTACTTTAGCTTGATTTTTGAACTGTGGATCTAATTCCATTTGAATCGTTGTATCTTCTATCATTCTAGCTAATATCGCTTTTGCTTGTTCTTCAGTCAAACTTTTATCAAATGAAAGTTGCAAATTCAACTTAAAAGTTACTGCTGATTCGGGTTTAATTATATTTTCCCATTCAATGATTTGTTTTGCACTCATAGTATGCCTCCTAATAAATTTGAAAATTAATAGTATATAGTATTTACGTAAAGTTCCACTTAAAAGATTCATTGTTGTGCGGAATGTGGGCCTGTAAATTTCCCTTGCCCTTAGAGTTACGGTAATATATTAACTATACAAGTAAGGTGGTGCGTTATGAAAAACTTAATAGAAAACATACTAAAATTTATAACTTCGATTTTTATGATTAGTGTATGTCTTTATATTATAATGATAATTTCTCTACTTTTTAATGAGAAATCTCTAACTCTTCTTTATCCAATCACAAATTATATTAATCATATTTGGGATTATTTAAGTAGTAAATGGACTTGGATTATTTTCACAGCATTGATACCTATTGTTTGTAATACTAGTTATCGTGCATATTCCGAGTTAGCGGAAACTATACGTCATAATCGTTTTTATGCTGAGATAGATCGATGGTTAGAGACACCGTATATTTCACCTTTGCATCACTTATATATGGTTAAACCACCAAGCTGGCTTAGAATAGAAGATTTTAACCCTTTTCGCAATCAATTATATAAGAATGCAACAAAAGAATTTTGTGAAATCATTTATTTTCAATATGCGTATAGTAATTTTGAACCATCAAACAAGCCTATTTCTTGGTTAAAAGTAATCCCAACAAAACATATTAAAAGTATTGTAATTGAAACTCTCTTGATTCTTATTATGACACTTGCATATATAAACTTTCAAGAGGTTTTTATTAATTACTCTCTAATTTTGTTGCTTTTCATCATTAAATGGATATCACGCTCTTTTTATCGATTTTTAGCCATTTGGGAACATGCTAGATGGTCTTCTTATGAAAAGAGTATAAAGGCTCATTTTGGAGAGATTGAACCAAAAACAAAGTGGATATCTCTATTTCCAAATACTGATCAAGGACAAGTCATTCTAAAGGTTTGGAAAGCGGAAAGTACGCTACGGCAAAAACGAGACGAATCAATTAGAATGTATAATAAAGCCAATGTTGATCGTAATTACGACCTTAATAAGATTCCTAGAGTGTTAGGAGCTTATGATATGCCTGATCATGCACCTTGTCCTTTTCCTTTTGAGAAAGTGCCTGAATGGGTAGAAAACTATGAAGCTTATCATCAAGAACAATTTGCTAACAAAAACGCTAAAGATTATGAAACATTACGTTCCATTATTAAGGAATCACAAGGACAAGTCGTTGATTTTCTTGCTGCTAAAAATAAGAGAATGAAATGACAAAAAAAGCACTTTGGCCTGTGGCCATGTGCTTTTTTTTGCAGTAATGATTAAAACTACGTAGTAAGAAACTCCGCATTCTCATAAATGTTACCGACTATCTTTAGTCTCTCCAACCACCAGTAATCTCTACGCCTTATGTGTCAGCTGTTTAACTTCTCTAGTTGACACACAATAACACTTGTACCATATTCCGTTACTAGCCTTAAATTTACCTTTATCGTTGCAAAATACACATGTCATTTTTTCAGCATCTCCTTGTTATCGATCATTTCTCTACTACATTGCATTATCTACATTATCAAGATCATTTTCATTTTCTGTTAATGACAGAATTACGATAAATTTTATGACAAAAGACAATAAAATTTATGTCAAGATAATATAAAACTTAAATAATGAAGAATTTTATAAATCCCGATAATGCCAAATAACAATCCAACCCATTTACGATATAACTTATATATCTTATAGAGCACTACTAAGATTAAAAGAATCACAATTATAGTGCTATTTGCTACGACCCAATCATATATCATGCTCATATCATCATCTCTTCCTCAACAAAGTCCTCTTTGTTGTTTGAATGTGGCGTAAATAAAAACGTACTACGCGGTGATGTATGACTAGCATGACTAGAATTTACACGATACAGGTAATATCCCTTTCTCATACAGCTATCAAATGTCGAGAGCCATGAATGACTAAATTTCATAAGAATCCTCCTAAAAAAAAAGGTTCTATCGTATTGCTTGATAGAACCTTCTCCATATTTCACATATATTTTTAGTACAATCAGTCAATATAAATAGCAAGCCACGTATAGTTAGCTCTCCATTCAGATCGAATATTTTCGCAACTTCTCTTGAAATAATTTCGCGTTTTATCAGCAACTACACTTGGAACAAATAATACGTTGCTGCCTTTTTCGGTTTGATGAACCTCGTAATCAGGTGCATTTTTATCCAGCCATTTTTTAACGTTGGGTTTCAATGTTATTCAACATCCTTCTCATTAAAATCGTACTACGACATTACGCTTCTTCTACAACCATTTCGGTAATTTCAGGCTCATCAACTTCTTTGGAACAGTGATAGCAAACAGATACGCTTCCTTCATCTGAATCCCAAGCCATTTGTTCAGCTTCTTCTTTCGTTTCGGCTTCAAATTCTCCAATAAATTTTGTTGCTGTAACAACTCCGTAAACTCTGAATTTCGGCATTATTCCCAACCCTTTCTTATTTGCATAGTTTGTGTCTTATGTCCATATGAACTACATATCAATAACGTCGCATTCTAAATGGACATTCTTTAAATATACCTGCCCATGATCAATAACTACTTATACAATAAAACACACACAGCATATTTGGCTCAAAGCCTTGATGTGTGTGACATATCTTGTATTCATAATTTTTGACTGCTCTCAAATATCATAACTTCAGTTCTTGATTTTTCGTGGAGATTTACTTCCATCGGATTTTTCTTAGCTCCGATGAGTAAATCATCAAGTCCTTTTCCGTCCTCGATATTCCACATCCAAAAAAGTATCTCGATTCCCTCATTCTCTAAAACGTCTTTAGCAAAATAGATAAGGTTTTTTAGTACCTCATTTGATACTGCTTTGCCGTCTATATTTTTCTTCTCGATGAACGCATCTGCGTCATAAGCAATAACTAATTTCTTAATACCCCATTTGCGTAATAGTGGTAGTACCTCTTTATAGATACCAACACCTGGTACGCCGATCACCAAGGTCTTAACAAACTCGGATACAATATTGGCTTTATGTTCTCCTTCAGTAACAAGAACATAATCAAAATTGTAGACATCCTCTATAGCTGTACCCGCTTCCCATGTTGCAAGAAGTTTTGATGGTACAACGACATTAAGATGATGACTTGAAGAAGCGCCGCCCCATCTCATTTTAGATGGCTCGATCTCTTCTTTACGATAAGTGATAGAAGGTACAACACCAGTAAACCGGTCATCTTCATAGACAGGCTTTACATTGGGCTCCGTTGAGAACCATGTGTATTTCTTCTTTTCATTTTCAGTGGCAAGTCTTAAACGAACGATATATCCATTCTCATCTCTAACAGGAATGAAATACTTTCCGTAGGCTGCCATTGTCCAGAACCAATGATTTTCATTAGAGGGATCACCATTTGAACGTAGCTTCTTAGTGAAGCCAGGAATCCGTTCTAAGTCATATCCTTCTTTTAATAGTGCATTGATGATTAGATTCATTTCATCATAAGTAGCGGGAATTGATTTAAGACCGATGCTTATGATTTGTTCTTTACTATACTTTCTCTTGTTTACCCATTCTAAAGCATGTTCTCTGTAGATCGGACATAAAGATAGCATACGCTGATATACCTTATGACACTCTTCAGGGGATTTTGCTGGAATAGATTCATATACACGTTTAGGTGGAGTCTTGTAGACATAATCAACTGATTTCTTAGCTTGATCACCTTCACCTTCATAGACAACCTCAATACCCATAATCTCGCAAACACCAATAACGGAATCTACAAAATGAGTTTTAGGAATCCAATCTCCAAATGTGTACCATGAATAATATTGAAGCGGGCCACCTTTAGCTCCACAACCACCACCACCAAAGCAATAAAAAATACCTTTTGTATGGCTAATCTTGCAGTCTGGAGTGTTCTCTGAATGATTCGGATTAGGACAATAAACAATCGTGCTATTTCCTGATGTTTTAGTCCAATGCCCCATTCTAATTGCTAAATCTAATACGTCAAAGTATTGAACCTGATCAATAGTTTCTTGTGTAATTTTAGCCAAATTAATTCTCCTTTCATCGATTAAATAGATCAAAAAAAATGACCTTATAAAGAATCGACGTTTTATCACACAAAATGGGCATGTGAAAGTCAATACCTTATAAGGTCATTTAGAAATCATTAGGGCTTCGATAGTCCGCATGGAACGAAGCTAGAAAATAAAAAAAAGTAATATAGCTATAGTAACATGAACGATATTTTGTCGCAATCTTTAATCGTAATTAAAGTTAGTATATGTTTATGTCCTTTCTTACTAAATGGAATAAAACAAAAGATGCCATTAGGTGATATATATATATCTTAAAGATTATGTATCTTAATAAATAGTATCTTAACAAAAAACTATACACAGGATAAACGCTATAGGGATAAAGGGGTTATAGAGATGGGATTGGTATAAAAATAGAACAGATATGAAAATAAGTGATTAAATTAGACCTAATTGAAAAACTGGTTATAGAATTAGAAATTTAGTATTAGATTAGTGCGACTAACTGATTTCATTTCTAATTTTATAACGTACTCTGCAGAAATATAGGTCCTATCCCCTCTCGGTTCTCTGATTCCGTTGCACCGGATCTACTGTTAAATGTTTGTTTAATGTTTAATAACCGTTAGCATACAGTACGAATAGCCCTCTATCTATAGCGAAAGAGGACTTGTAGGCATTGGTATTCAATTCAGTCGTTTAAGCTAGTGACAATAAGTAGTCATCCAGATAGAAGGTGTTGTCATCTGAAATTAAGATGCGGTAGTGATTGCTATTCATTTGACCAGATGCTTCTAACCTTCTTAAATTGGCAGCCTTCTGCTGATCCTTGTTGTGTAGATTGACGATGAATGATTCTATGTGTTCTAACGCTTTACTACAGATCGTTCTAAATGAATCTAGTGATAATCTAGAACGAATACGTTGATAGAAATATAGAATGTTACCAGCTCTCAATTGAGGATCATTTTCTTTCGTTAGAGATAGATAAGGATACAGTCTCTCTTCCCTTAGAATGTCCATGTACTCGACGAGTTGCGGTGATTTCAATTCATTATCGATATAATCTAGGATCATACTAAAGTCGGTTAAGCTCTCAGCCAATTCCTTTAAGCGATTAAATACATACTGGAAGATAGATCTGCTCTTTCTATGTAACAACTTAGCCAGTTTAAGAAACGATAAACGGTTTGATTCTTGATTAATTTCTGGAATAGCATACTTGGCTGCATACATACGTATTTTTTTTGTTGTATCTTTATATGGAATCTTAGCTCGTATCGACTTTTTGTACTTACTACCTTTTTTATGGTTAAGTAGGTACGCCTTATTAAGCGTAACTTTAAGTGAGTAGCTGCCATCAAGCTCATTTTTCACGAAAGAAGAATGAGTGATTAATGGAGCTGCTTCAAATGGTACGCATTTACTAAGCTCATTAACTAATTTTTGAATTTGAACAGGTCTAGTTTTATGTGTTAGACGATATATCCAGCATCCACTCTCTATAATACGAGTTACTGACATCGTATTTTTTAACGCACTTGTTCTCAGCTCAAAATAAAGCTTTTGTGCTGAACTTGATAAAGAAGTGAAAGCTTTCGTTAATACAGCTGGTGAGAAGATAATAAAGTTCTTATGTTTACTTAGTACTTCCTTTGCTATAGAATAGCGATCCACAATACCGTCTGCTTCCTTAACGATAATTCCGGCACGTTGTAATTTATCGAATTCAGCATAGAATTGTTCTTTAGAACAGTTCTCTTCATATTCTTCTAGCATCTTCAGATATAACGTGTAAATAGAAACTCCAGCAAGCCAACCTTCTGTGTTGAAGAAGCGGGAAATCGTAATCATAAGACGCAGCGTAATTGGCGTTACATGATACAATTCTTTCTTATGGCTGTTCTTGCGGAATTGGTATACTTTTTTAGTAGCATACTTTTCTTCTAGTTTTATGATAGCTTGATAGAATGCGTAGGGAACAGAAATAGGATATGTAAAAGTAGATGCTGAAGCCGATAGGTCCATTGTAGCTAAGTTATTATCTAGTTTTACGTAATCAAATTGCTTTGTATATGTATAATTTACTGATTTCGTCATATTTCTGTTCCCTCCCTTCTATTTTCTGCAAATTTATATGAAAAAAGCTATTTACAATGATGTAGATTGATTTATAATAGAGATAACATCATTTTTAGGCAAAATTAAAGCGACCCCAACGATTTGAATTTTTCAAATTTGAGGATTGTGTAATTATATTAAGTTTATTAAGTTAGTTTAAGTGTGTTAAGTGTGTTAAGTGTGTTAAGTTGTTTTTTGTCTTAGCCGACAAGCGATCGAGTATGGCTGCTGGAACAGTCATATTCAAAAAAAGCTAATTGTCATCATTAATAGTTAGCTGGAACTAAATATTAACAATTAAGCCACCTAATTTAATTGGGTGGTTTTTACTTTGTCTACATAAAGAGAATAACACACCTATTTATTATATGACAATAGAGGTAAGTATTAGTGGAAATAATCAAATTCGATGTCGAATAAAAGAGGAAATTAGCAAATACCCCACTATTTCGCACGTAGTGCAGGGTATTTTTTTATGGATATTGTCAAAATATCATACGTAGTGCAGGGTATTTTTTTGATGAGATTGTAATCATATAGCAGACGTAGTACAGGGTATTTTTTTAGTTGGAATTCTGATTATAAAGCAGACGTAGTACAGGGTATTTTTTTGATGAGATTGTAATCATATAGCAGACGTAGTACAGGGTATTTTTTTGATGAGATTTTGATTATAAAGCAGACGTAGTACAGGGTATTTTTTTGATGAGATTATAATCATAAAGTAGACGTAGTACAGGGTATTTTTTTATGATGATCTTTGAGAGAATATCGCAACTATAACTTATGAAATGAGTAATGACGAAGGTTTAAGGACTTTTGGTATAAACACAATTTAGGTAATTATTTAATGATTCACAAAAAAGGTAACGTAGTACAGAGTATTTTTTTGAAGAATAATATGAAATCTGTGACGTAGTGCAGGGTATTTTTTACGTAGTACAGAGTATATTTTTGAAGAATAATATGAAAACTATGACGTAGTGCAGGGTATTTTTTACGTAGTACAGAGTATATTTTTGAAGAATAATATGAAACCTATGACGTAGTGCAGGGTATTTTTTACGTAGTACAGAGTATATTTTTGAAGAACAATATGAAACCTGTGACGTAGTGCAGGGTATTTTTTACGTAGTACAGAGTATATTTTTGAAGAATAATATGAAACCTGTGACGTAGTGCAGGGTATTTTTTCGAAGGATAATATTAAATTTAAGACGTAGTACAGGGTATTTTTTTGAATGGAAATTGATACTAAAAGTGATGAAATCTCATGAATTGAGTGTTAAAGACACAAAAAGTTCACAAATGAAATAAGAAAAAGCCTGAAGTTTTATCAGGCTTTCCCTTATGAGCCTATATATAATTGAGCGTAATTCATTTCATCGGTTGATGGACTTTCTTCTTTGGAGTAGATTCTATAATGATATACACCTTTAGAAACTTTAATTTCCAAAAAGTTTTCTATGAAGTTATTAGATCTTAGATCCTCTAATGCTGTACAAAGATGTTTGCGGGCTCTACTTGGATTCTTTTGATCCAGGATTAAGTGATTGCGTAGACTTTCGAAATCAAATTCGTAGTATTCTCTTTTCTCCTTTGTAAATTGAGAAAGTAGAAACTTATAAAGTGCTTTAGCTATTTTTGTTTTGAAGTCATTGATAAGATACATGTTAATGTTAAAATAATCACCTTGCTGCAATGCGTCTGCAATATAATCTTGAAGATGAATTTCTACACGAGTATATTCCTTATTTATAAATTTCATACGTTTGAAGATATAGTTAAGGTCGTACTGTGTGTCCGTATCCCCTTCACTGCTCCCCGGAACTGATTCCTCAAATACTAGCATAGTTCGTAATAAATCGTTGATACTGGTTCGTAGAGCTTCGTAGTCTCCCCCACTCGGATAAGGGAACTTTAATTCGTATAAGATATCAGATAGATCAACTTCTATTTTTTCGTTATGTCCTTTATCGACAAATATCTTACAGATAGCAGACAATACTCGATGGTCATACTCAGTTAGTACACTCCCGTTTAAGTTTTCAAAATATAATTTTTTATTGTTAGTTACGCGAACTTCTTTATAATGGCCCTTGGCATCAAGATTAGGGATTAGTTCGGTTTTATTGGGAGTAGTAATATTGAATACATTGTGTTCGACATGTTGATTCAATATCGGATGTTGTCCTCGAAGAGTACGTATTTCATTTCTGATTTTATAAACGAGATTTAAAATATGAACAATCGTTTGGATTTCATTATATTGTGCATCAAACTCTGGAGTAGTATCTTTTCTTTCTTGGTTAAGTTTATGCTTCTGCTCTCGCATGTTTAATTCAATCTGAAATTGTTCTAAGTAGGCAGCTTGTATCTCCTGTAAGGAGAAATTAAGAACCCTACTATATTCTGTAGCAACTAGAGTATGTATTTTGTGGTCCAATAACTGTTGTGTAAGTGTGTCCTTGTCAGGAAGAATTTGAATCTTAATAGAATCTATAATGTTAGCTATACGCTTATTCATTTTTGAGGTGCCTCCCTTCAACTTAATTCCTCCTTTCATTTTACTTGCTTGATTCAAACAAAACAAATAATAAATAAGTTAAAACGCCTTGTTATCATAGATAAGTTGTGATAATTGGGAATAAAAAAAGGCAGAACCGTAAATTAGAGCTGGTGAGCCCTAACCTTACGGTTCTGCCGAGGTTTCGTGTGTTAAATTAAGTTAAAGTAATTTTACATGAAAATTACTTGATTTTCAATATGAATTAGAGATTCCATTATAGATGCGCAATCCAATTTTGACCTACAGGCTCAAATCCTACTACTGGATTGTAAAAGCAAGATGAATCTTTATGAGAAAATGAGATAAATACAGAGCTGTATCCTCCAGCGGCTGAAAGTTGATGAGCTAAGTATTCAGCTTCTTCTGGCGTATACACGTTTTCACAACTGACTTGTTCCTCCGTTTCGTTAAACAAACATTTCAATTTAGTCATAAATGTAGCACATAAGCTCCACCACAGAAGATATAAGTTATTGAGTTCTTTCATAGAAATTAAACATAATAAGTTTACATATTGCCAATGTTAGCAGGTTAGGCATTAGCTTGTACACCTAAAACAATCTAATTATCACATTCGATGCAAAGTGCGCTTCTGAATTCCCCACGATCTTTGTACTGATCGCATCCGGTACAATATTCTAGATCCTCGTACATCCCATCGTAATCTTCTTCTTCATCATATTCATTAAAATCGTTTACTTCGAATACGCTAAGTTGAATCGTTACAGAATCATTTTTGATTTTATCCTCTTTATTCTCGTCATCGAACTCAAATTTCACGTCAATCAAACCACTTGCTTCTACTAAGCCCTCTACTGATAGATCACCGTACTGCTCAATTCTAACTTCAACTTGAGTAGAAAAAGTACCTGCCAGTGAAACCGTTGTTCCGTTGTATTCAACACTCTCGATATTAACTTTGCCACTGCAATCACCTATTATTTCTACATCTGTCAATGGGTTACCGACAGCAAATTGTAAATCGCCACTATGTATCAGATAGCTGGTGAAACCCATTTTATCAAGAGTCAATTGCCACTCTGCTGACGAAATCAAGTCCTCAACGATAATATCTGCATTTAGTTCGAGATTCGCAAGAGTATTTTGGATATCGAATAGTTTAGCAATGTGTTCCACAAATTCAGCCATATTAACCATTACAAAAGGCTGATTGCTGCTATAACAACTAAACTCCTCGAAAAGTTCTTCCCTTGGTGAAATTGGTCTGTTGTTCTTGTCCAATTCCCACCAATCCTCTTTGTTATCGTTGGTTATGAAAACGATGGGTTGCCCGCATTCTTCCGCATGTTGCAGCAGTTGCTTCCAAACAATTAAGTCTCCAAACTTTTGGGTTTTGGATTTGTCTGTTTTGTCCTTTTCTTTTTCATCCATATACCCCGGAGGAAGTTTACGCAAAAACCTGGAGTCTCCTTCAGCATAAAGAGCCATTTTTTCGCGATATGTAAAGGGCGTACCCACCTGCCCCTTCTCTTCTAGTTGATCTATAAACAATTTCACCTTGCCATTATCGAGAACGAGCTTGTTCCGCTCAATTTCATCCTTGACATCCTCTTGGAAGCGTGTTGCATCAGATTCGATTTCTACAAGTTTAGCTAAAATAATGTCTGCAAGCTCTTTAATCTTAGGATAGCCAAAGCCTTGATATCGATGGAAACGGTTATTGATATTATCTTTTGCTTTTTCCGTAATTAAATGAACCTGATTGGTGACGTCGTGGTATTTGACCTTTTCTTGCTTAATCACTCCACGATAATTATTATGAAACTCGTCACTGACTTGGTGCGGAATCCATAGATGGTCTGATATACGGTTTAGTATATCCAAAACATGTTCGGAGGTAGCTGATGAATGACGGTATAGATCCAAAATAACATTTGTGTCAGGAATTACGATCGGTTCTTGTTCCCAAAGCTCAGTAAACTCATCAAATGGTAGAATGTGGCTCATCAGTGAATCTCCTTTATGAAATAAAATTATGGATGCTTATATTATGAAAATTGTGGCACTAGGTATAAAAATTATACCTGTTTCGTAAATGCTTACAAGCAGTTTAGACAAGTACCAGATATTCAAAGAACATAAAGTAATAGCCTGAGAGTTATGAAACTAATTTATCATTATCTATTTTCCGCGATACTTCTGGATTATTTTATCTCGCAACACCTTTTGCTTGAACAATAGTGGTAATGGAATGTTAGTCTTATTAATTAACTTAGTTTTGCTAACATATTCTTCACTCTCATAATTACAAAGTCGAACAAACTCATTAACTAATGGACAGTTTAGCAACCCATGATACTTTTCACCAATTTTATGCTCTTCAAGCTTAGTTGAATCGTCTGATACAAAAACTATTCTATTCGCAGAATATGGTTGTGGCGTAATATCTATTTTTTCACCAGTCTTCGAAATCCATATAGCATGGTGGATTGCTTCAATCATGAATTTAGGATCAGGGTCAGGTACAACTTGAATCCTCCAACCCAACTGTCTTTTACCCCCAAAATTTTCAACCTTCTGCTGCACATTATTATAGCATTCGTTTTCTATGCACCACGATTCAGGGCTTAATTGTATATACTCCGGTATTGAGTTTGGTGAAATGGACTTACAGAAGTCAATAACGGATTCGTCTATTTTTTTTGGTGTATTAATAGTTTTCATTTAATGATCCTCCATTTTAAAATAATATATGAAACTATAATTTCAATAAAAACACTTAATTTTGTCCTAAAGAATATGTCTAAAGTCATCGGTCAATAGATTTTGGTATATACCTTTAAATCCCTTAGATCGCGATACCTTAACCTATCAAAGAGAAATTCTTTTGGTATATGCATCATACCTTGATTCAAGGAATAATCTACGGGGAATTTAGCAACCAATCGACCTTCAAGAATCTCATTTAATGTGTAATCCTCAAAAAAATTATATTCATCATCAGGGCACACATAAATTCTTGTAGTATCTAAAGCTCTAAAACTATCTATGGCTAATGAGCCGCTATACCCATCCTCTAGCCTATCTAATGGGATCTGCCTACTCCAATGTTGGGGTACCCTTCTTTTATACCGGTTAAACCCCCTTATAGTGGACACTGCACCTCTTATCCGATAGGTTACATATAATTGCTCGATATTGCTTCAAATTACGGCAGATTCCGAATTCACACTTTTATTTCTTTTGGCTTCACGATACCTAGTGAGACAGCGTCCATATATTCGTATGGCGACATGTCGTAAATGCTACCGTGGATCCGATTGTGATTGTAATTATGAATAAAGCGACTCACGACTTCAAACGCCTGTTGATAACTTTCAAATTCGTGACGCCGATAGCACTCCAACTCTAGAATGGCATGGTATGACTCGATATGAGCGTTCTTGTTGGGTGTTTTTGGTGGTATACGCTCATGAATAATTCCAAACTGTTCACAAGCCTCTGCAAACCGGTGGCTGATGAATTGCGGACCATTATCCGACCGAATGACAGGCTTATTCACTTTGTCAAAGAGCTGCCGCTTCATTAATGCCTCCTGAGTGATTTGAACCAAATCCTTGGCCTCACAGGACAGCCCATGGTGATACGTGACAATCGCTCGATCAAACACGTCTATGATGCTCAGTAGGAAGAAAAAGCGCTGCTCACCCTCAATCCAACCATACTTTATATCCGTTTCCCATAGCTGATTAGAGGCCGTGATGAGCCGATTATTTGCGAGTATTTTGCGGTACTTGACCTTTAGTTTACGCTGTGGACGCAACACATTCATTTCCTTGCACAAGCGGTATACTTTTTTCTTGTTAATCACCAGATGGCGATCACGCCGTAAGATTTTCGTCAGCTTCCGATATCCATAGTTGGATGTGTACTCATCAGCCAGCAGTTCCATGATCCATTCGCAGATCTGTTCGTCGCTTACGGGCTTCCGATCTTTCGTATAGGAGTAACCAGGTGCGGGGCGACCGCTCCTGTAGATCGTTTTAGGTTCTTGTTTGCCTTTATTCACATGTGCATAGTACGTTGAACGCTCCACTTCCAGGATGCGCAGCACACGGGAGATGGGATGTCCTCGTTCAATGTATTTCTGAGCTATAACTATTTTATCCGCAAGTGCAGGTTCGTTTTTTTAGTAGGTCTTTGAGAATATCCTCTCCAAGGCTTGCTCGGCAAACAGCTTTTTCAGCTTTTCATTCTCTTTCTCTAGCTGTGCATAATCGTCTGCAGTAGGCACAAACTTTGCTTGCTTAATCGTTCTCCCATCCAGTTGATCGAGATCCTTTCGATCCAGCTCTTTGGCCCATCGGAGCACCATCTTCGGGTCAAGCTCATGTTGTCTTGCTACAGCGGTCATATTACCAATTTCTTTTCCCTTGGCCACTACCGTCTTCTTAAAATTCAGATCATACTGTTGTTTCTTCATTTCGTTCCCCTCCGCTTTCAGAAGATGAAGACAAAGGCCTTCAATTAATGAGAACGCAGCTACAACTTGAAAGTTTAGGCGTTGAGTTTCTTACACATCAAGAGGTTATGGCTCAATTTGGTGATAGTGATATGGTAAATCCTTATGTCGAACCACCTTTAAGGTCAAATATTGTTTGGACAAGTTACCGTCAAGACGAGCAAATATTTGGTATAGGGTATGAAATACAACATCTGATTGCTGAATCAAATAGTAACAATTCAACCTTAAAAGGGACTACTATTGCTGCAAAAACGTATAATAACAGTTTTCAAGTTGGACTTGTTAACTTAATGGCTACGGTAGCTACTGAAGGTACATCTATTGCCTTTCCAGTAACGGGTTCTGTTGTCTCATTTTTTGATGCTGTTAGGTCATTTATAAACGATTCAAATTTTACAAAAACTACAATTGCTAACAACGTGAATATATCGTACGAAACTAAGAATTATCAAGCGCTTGAATTTATGTATGTGAAGTATAAATCTCAAGGTGATAATTCTCAAAGATTAGTTCATATTAGTAACTCTGTTAATATTCAAATAGAATCCTCTACAAAATCATTTTCATACGGTTCGAATGGTGCAACCAATGGATTTGGTCAAAATATCGATGTAGTGCAATACTTTAAATATGTTGGTAAAGGTTTCCTAAACAACCAACAAGCCCTTCATACGTTTAATAATTCAAATCTTTACACAACTGGATTAGTAAACAGCATTCAAGTAAAGGGTTTAGACGGAAATAATCTACACATAATAAGTCCATGTGTCGCAACGCACCCAGGACTTGTAAATTAATTATCTACTTCCTTATCATGTTATCCATGATAGAAAATAAGGTTCTATAAACGAGGATTACATTTAAAAAACTATGGGTTCAACCAATCAATGTAGGTTGCTCTCATAGTTTTTTTATGTTTTACAAAAGAATCCATGTCAGTGTATTCATCTATCTTTTATATAATGTGTTGAAAATAGGTATGGCTTCCGCTCTGTTATTTGCTGGACCTATGATTTTATAACCATTTTCTATCCCGTTCATTGCGTCCGATTGCTGATGTTGGTCATTGTGGAGAATCACAAATTGTGAGAAATCATCATTTACAATTAACGTACCGTATAAATAGGATTGCATTCCGTTTACTGCACCATTGACATCTGAGTATGTGAAATAGGAATAATGGATTGAACCAACACCATCATTTGAAATGAACATCGTTAATTTGCGCTGTTCGGAAGGCACAGGTATTTCTTCATCTTCAATGTCAATGATTCCTTCAAACTTTCTCATTCCATCTTTACTTTTAGCCACCTTTCCATTCATTTGAATGCGTATGATGGCATCCGATGAATTGGAATCTGAGGCTAATGTAGATTTCAATGCTGTAGTGTCGATATGAACTGTTTTGGGAGATAAATATACTATCAAAAAAACAGCACACACCACGAATCCAACGATAGATAGTAGTAAAATTAATTTCTTTATTGCAAACACCTCCTTTATCTCATTACACATGTATATGTACTGGAATCATTTTCATTTATGTCGCTACTACTACGTTAAGTTAGGATGATAACGTCTGAGTGGTCTTTTTTTGAAGAAGATGACTTCTTAGCATACAAAAATTGCTATTCATTCCATTTTATCAAAATATAGTATTAAATATAACCCATTTTCGCCTTTTCATTTTACAACGATGCTCTCTATTTAACTGCAAATGTACAATTGTTCGAGAAATCATCATGCAAAATCTTGAATCGAGAAACGATTAGAGGCAGACAATGACAGATGAAAGACGAGAAAAAAAGTATTAGACTGGATTCGTTGATTTAACGCGGTTATTGAATTAAAGAATCGTCAGCTTTTTATAAATAAGTTTTAAACTGATTCATTATTAGATGGATCGGTGGAACAAATCTTGAAAAATATAGTTTTAGACTGCAGCAAAGCGAAAAGCCGGTCGACTCAACTCGTTGATTGAGAATCAAGTTCATCCTGTCGTGGAACCGGTTAGGCACGTTGCCAATGATCACATAAGCGATCGCCGGCCAATGAACATCAACGTATTACAATTTTATTCCTAACAACTCCATTTTT
The DNA here is from genome assembly GCF_056786395.1 of Paenibacillus sp. Y951. NCBI lineage: Bacteria > Bacillati > Bacillota > Bacilli > Caryophanales > Paenibacillaceae > Paenibacillus > Paenibacillus sp. Y951. Next base: position 74,124 of record NZ_JBXCIY010000014.1, read on the forward strand.
TTTAATAATTTAATTTTTGTAATTGGTTCCTCATAGTGCCACTCAATAATTTTCACAGAGTTCTCCTGACTCTTTATTCTTTTCAATTCATCAAGATATTGTCGGTATTTAAAAGCATCTTCTCCGCCAAAGAATTCAATGGGCTCATAATGTTGTATGCCTTGGTATTCGAAAGCTACGTTTATTGAGGGAACAAATACATCGAAGCTCTGTCTTCCCAGCCATTTGGGATTGTGTTGAAACAAAGCGTCTTTGAAATGTATGGAAACCAGTTCATACAAAGTATACTCCGATGTCCATTTAACTGGAATTTCCCCCTCGGATATTAATTTGTGATATATCACTTCTTTTTCTAAATAATGTTTTTTTCTAATTCTCTCTCTATGTTCCTCACCATCAGAGCCACGTTTATCAGATTGAAAAAACAATCTAGATGCGGCCTCGATTTTCAAGTATTCCATTTGAATTGGCGTTAAATAATTTTTTCTAATATATAACATGGCAATATGCTTATCCTTTATATCAAGATTTCTCATTAATACTTCTAAAGCATCATCTTTCGCTGTTAACATTTTCCGATCTTTTTTTTGTCCACCACAGAAAAAAGAAGTACAGTCACAAATATACGATAAATCAACTTCGTATAAACAATATCCTAAATAGTTATCAAAAAAACCTGATGTACCCAACAAGCTTTTAATAAACACTAAGTCTTCTATTTGTTCTTCTGTAAATATAACAAGATGATTAACGCTATTATCATCCTCGAATGTGTTTTCCAAAACTATATTTATTACTGCTCGTTTCGCAACTTCTAACGCAATCAGATATGCCTTTCCTGGGCGCTTTTTAAAGAATAACTTAAAAACGTTTCCCGGAAGATTATTTCCAACTTTGAATTGGCTCGGGGTCATATCTTTTTTCAGTATTTCGTCTAACGTCATAAAACATCCTCCGTACCAGGTTATTATTTACTCGGTCTTGCACTTCAAATGCTTGAGAATGCTGAGCCTACTACCACATATCTGTTTCATATAGTATTTATCTACCGAATAGGATCTCTCGAACGAGGCCGTTCAGTTACTCCTAAAATACACCAGCTAATTGAAATGGAAATTTTGAAAAATGAAATAACGATCCATTTACTTAGGTCAGTTCCAGTCTAACACTTTATTTTACAGTCTAATACTTTATTTTCCTTATACACTTGCTTGATCGTTCTCCCATCCAGTTGATCGAGATCCTTTCGATCCAACTCTCTGGCCCATCGGAGCACCATCTTCGGATCAAGCTCATGTTGTCTTGCTACAGCGGTCATATTGCCAATTTCTTTTCCCTTGGCTATCACCGTCTTCTTAAAATTCAGGTCATATTGTTGTTTCTTCATTTCGTCCCCTCCGCCTCAATATTATTGTATCTGAGTAAGGGGTGTACTGTCCAAGTCATATTATATGGGCTATATACCAGCCTCACTATAACTTTATTTCCCGATCTAATTCTTTATTGTTCAGAATAATTTGAAATGAATATTAATACTAACCGAGTTTACATAAGTTACATAATGTTTTTTAATCAGTCTAGCACAATATTTAAGAAGTTCTATTTCCTTCACGCTTCAAGGTAAACACAAAAACAGGGTAACGATGCAGCTGCATCATTACCCTGTTTAGTTTAGTGTGTAGTAGCCTGATCTAATGAATGTTTTGCTAATTCATTAGAGAATTCTCGTGATAGATGGTGCATTGCAGCAACCGTTGAACGAAAGAGGACACCATGCTCTTTAATGGCTAGATAATATCCAGTATTAGCAAGAAACACATATCGAACAGTCTTACCTGGGATTACAACGACTTCTTGTACTTTAAATTGATGTACGAGGTATTGTTTAGGTGCAAATTTGAAAAACCATTTGTAGATAAACTGACGTACCTTGAATCTAAAGTGTGCTGGAATCTTTGAAAAGATATAGTCCGTTTTGAACTGTGTGATCGCTAAAGCGGTCATAATTGCTCCATAGATGATGTTACCAGTAACAACTAATATCAACGCTGCCATTGCTAGCATCCAAAATCCCGCTTCTATCCTAGTTTTCATGAATGTTTTCATTTATACATTCTCCTTTGAATTAAGTTTTAAGTTGTCAATCAACTGGATTTTCTCTTGCAGATATTCAAATACGTCGTAAAACACATCGAATATGACAAGAAACTCTGAATAAGCATGACTATTACTCATTTCACACGCTGTAGGAAGCGTTGTACCGACGATATCTCTACAGAAACCTTCAGCAAGGTATGAAAACCCTCTATCGGACGTAACCTTGCAATAGAAGTCACGCATACTTTTATCCGCACCTTTATAATCAGCGAATACATTCCAAAGAATTATCTCTGGTTGTTCGGCGTAAAAGTGCATGAACGATACTTCTGAGTCTTTCAAACGATTGACATCAGGAGCGGGCATTAGGTACTGAGGGAAACCATCTAATCTAAAGAACATGAGAGGTATACTATAACCGATCTCAACGGACTTATATAAAACAGATGTTTGGTATGATGGTTGTCCTTTCAGGCTTTTAAATGACACATAACAGTCTGTCAACGCTAATTCTAGCGTGTCGTAATAAAGTTCATAGTAATGACCGTTATAAGAATAGCGATGAATGAAGACACAAGGCTCTAAGGTATCTACCTTTTCAATTTCTGCCAATCGCACTCTCATTTGCAATACATTTAGGTATTCTTTCAGCGTTAATGCTCTTTCTGAAGCAAGAATTCCGAAAAAATGTAATTCTAGCTTTAACATTTCAAGTTTTTTCATAATAATCTCCCTTTATCATTAAATTTAAGTATTAAAAAAGCAGGAAAGAGAAACTTATCTCTTTCCTGCAACACTCCACATACAGTTATTGACGATTGCTAATAATACGAGTGATCTGTTTAGATAGATCGCGCGTTAAATTAGAAGCATTAATCGCTGAACCTGGATACATTTTGCGTATACAATCCAAATTTTCCTTATCGTCGGGACCGCAATATAAGCATAGGACATTAATGCCTTGCTTTTCGGCAGCCTTAAAGATGGATAGCATCGTATTTTGATCTTCATTAGCTTTGAAGTTTGGTTGTCCATCAGAAATCATAATGATGATCCGCACTTCTTCACGATGAGGTTTCATTTGATCGATTGCATATTGAAGGGCGAGGGTATCTCGATTACCAATCCTTGGTCTAATCGCACCAATCATGCCTTTTTCAATATTCGAGAATTTTTCATAACTTTTCAGAGTGAAGATTTGCGTATCGTGAAATTCAGTAAAAGCATGAATAGACGTTGGAATTTTAACTTTTTCCGTAGATTCAGCCAGAAGGACTAAAGCTTTTTTCATCTCTTCAATAATTAGCGTACCCTGGGAACGAGATTCATCACCAGTAGATCCACTAATATCCGTCATCACACTTATTCTTACTTCCGTACTAGGCGTACCATCGAGTTTACGATTAAAGAATCCGTAATCATTCAATACAGGCGCTCTCCATACGCTAGAAGCTTTCAGTTTACCTTGTTTTTGACGATGAAGAACATCATCTTCAACAGGCTCTAATAACTTTTTAAGTAATTTAGATGTCGTTTGAATTTCTCTCTTTTGCATATTAGCTAGTTTCTGATACTCCGCAAGATTGGATTCCTTAAAAGGTGAAATAACAACCTTATCGGAATAAGCCTGACGCTTAGTATTAATCTTGACCTCTATTTGTTTTTCTTCGTAAGGTTCTAGCTCTTTATCAGCTTCAGCTTCGTCTTTCTCTGACTCTTTTGCTGCTTTACGCATAGCATCATCAATAGAGGCATCAAGAGAAGCTTTTAATTCTTCAGCACTTGATCCATCACCTGCTGCCATATCTTCAAAGATTTTACTTAGACGTTCTAGTGCCTCTTTAATATCCTCATCTGATCCCCATTGACGACCATCATCATTTGATTCGTGATCAGGGTCTCTTTTATCGGGTTCTTCATTATCGTTAAGCATCCACTCCATTAATGTCGGCCATACGGATTTAAGCATTTCTTCCGCATAACTTAAACATTCTGTAGTAGATAACGCAACGGGCACCTTCTCGATCAAATGTTGAACCGTATCGATTAACTGATAAGATTCATCATGTAATCCAGTAACATCACCTAAGTCGAATAAACGAAGGAAATATAGCGATTCAAAATCCGAAATTGGATTTTCTCTCGTTGTTGTCTTGATGTTAGCTTCTTCTCTTGCAAATCGGAAATATGGTTTTGTTTCAATAAATTCTAAACTTGATAAATTTTCAAGCCTAGCATCCATCGCTACGTTCCCAAAAAATTGAACCCACTTCAAAGGGAATCCAATATTATTTTCCCAATCTTCACGTTTAGGAGAGGATAGTCTCTTTTGAAAGTCTACCCAACTAGCAGATTCATCATATTCCAAATGACCACGTTCATGATAAGCGTGAGCCATACGGATCATGTGATTTTCTGCATCAGTATAAGGATCGGGAGAATAACCTCTCTCAAAACTATGCTTCAAAAAGATGTCTGCGAAGTCAGTATAGGAAGTTTCAATATTTGACCAATGAAGTTCAAATGTACGACTAGGAAACACATTGTTTACATTGCGTTTAATCCTAATACGTAACCTCTCTTTAATGATATCTTCTCTTTTCGGTATTTCGGTCAGGGTTACTGTACTCATATTTACACGCTCCTAATGGATTTTTATTAAAAAAGAGGGCTTCTATAATTAGAAGTCCTCCATACGTTCTAAGCGGCACCGTTTTCGTAATCAATTTCCTCTTTTGTCTTAACTAGCGTTGGCCAGCAAGATGTACGAAGTTGATCACGTATTGCAAAACGATCCTCTCTATTTTCAGTTTTATTCACAACATAATCCTCGATGGCTTCCACTTTGTTGTCTTCATTAATGCCGAATTCAAGTAAATGATTAGCAGCATCAATGTAGCCACGAATGGTACGAGATTCATCACCAATTCCCTCATTATTGTAAAGAAGATCAATCGATTTCTTTACTTTATCGAGGAAATCTAGGACGTGCTTATCGCTCATACCGGTCTTTTGTTCTATTAATTGTTTGAAATCAATAGTGTATGGCAAATGCAAGACAGCTAGACGATCTTTTAAGGCAGCGTTCAGAGCTTTAACGCCAGCATAGTTCTCTCCGACATTAATAGATGCCACAAAGACATGCTCAGTATGCTTATGAACGGTGCCATTAGGTGTAGAGAGCTCGCAATTGTCATCATAAACGGAGTGGAATATAGAAGTAGCATCAGGCTGAAGCATATTAAGCTCAGCGAAATGTACCATTCCCCCATTCATAACACTTGTCGCATAAGCGGTGTACTTAAACGCCATTTCTAAGCCATTACCAGTAGGCATATTATCTCCAACTAGTGTTTCTGCTGTAAATCCCTTATGACCTGTTTGAAGGTACTGTGGATAGCCAAAAACCCAAGATAACGTATTGATTAACGTATCTTTCCCGCTACCCTTGTCACCAACTAACAAGAGAGATTTACCCATAAGGATATGCTTTATCGCACGTTGTGACATATCACCAATATATGGTGTACCTGGAGCTGTAGGCTCGGAAACCATAGGTGTAAGTTCAACCTTAGCAAACACATCTTTACGTTTCGCTTTAATTTTGGAAATCAATGGACGAGATACTTTTGATAAATTCAAGAAATCTTCCACTGAACTCCAATCTTTTTTCCAATCTCTAGCTTTTGCTAGTTTTGGTGAAGGTTTATGAGTTGCAGGAGATGGAGTTGAAGCGGGAGCTACTGTAGCAGTAACATCCTCATCCTCAGCGGCAACTACCAATTCTAACCCGATTGAGGGGTTAATATCATTATATTCATCTGTACCAATTAACTCGGCTACATCATTAACAGATGAAGGTAATCCGAACCGATCAAGTTTAAATCCAAGCATATCCGAAATGGCAAAGGCCGTTGCATTATGTGAACAACCACGACCATTAGCTGCAGCTTCACAGTAATGGATAAAATCATCAGTAGTGTCCGTACGCAGCAATACGCCTTTGATGTTATCAATAAAATGAATAACATATTTTCTGCTCGTATTATCGACGTTTAATGCATGAACGAGATTTTCAAGTTTTTCTTGATATTGTTTTGCCAAAATCTCTTGCATTGTGTTTTTTCCATATCTAATTCTCATTATAAATACCTCTTTTCATCATGGTGTTAGATTATTTAAAAAGCCAAAAAACCTATATATAATAGGCTTTTTGGCAAATATTCAAAGGTGTAACACCTTATTTAAGCTGATTTTTCAACGGTAATGGCTTGTCTATCGGCAATATTAAGCCTTTTGTTAGCTTCTTTATACCAACCATGTACGTGAATAACATCTCCATCTTTCAAGCTTTTAATTTTAGAAGCACATTGCTTATTAGCAAAACAAGTCACTTCTGTTTCATCTTCAAACATAACCAAGAATGTAGCTGTTTGGTCAGGATTGTAGACCGGTTTAGCCAGTACCTTTACACGAAAGGCAAGAGGGCCGTTACCTGTTTGAGTAGCAGGGGCAGTTGAAGTGCTATCAGTTTTAGCTTTCTTATCAGATGCTTGATTCTGATTGGTAGCACGATTACCGTTGTCTGCTGCTGTTGTAGTCGTTGATTTACTATTACCATTTTTCATAGCACGAATAGCTACTAAATCACTATAGAAGATTCCCTTCCAATTCTTTTCTTTATAATAATCTTTATAACTATCAGGCAAAATAGGAACCCCATTTCCGTAACGATAGCTATCAAGATTATGTTCACGTATTAGATGGGGATACTCTGACCAATTATCTTGGATAACGGTGATAAGATTCTTATAAATATCAGCGGCAGCTCCAAAAAGGCAGGCCGTTTTCTTTAATGAATCAGAAACCGCAGATTTTTTACAATCCATTCTTGCTTGTGTTCTAGGTAATGACTCTCCCGTTAGAATGGTCATCGTATCGTTACCATATTGTATACGTGAAATCCACTCTTTGCGATCCTCCACGTAAATAGAGAGTTTACCTAACACATCAATGCTAAAACCGTTCATGTCTTCATTCACATCAGAAAATTCATGCTTCCAGTTTTCTGCTCCCACAACTTCATTCAGTCGTTCGACAATCCAGTTCACTCCAATATAAACTTTTCTTTCATAATTTAGCCTATAAGCTTCGTAAGGGAATGGTCGATTAAGATCTTGAGATAGCATATTAAATAGCCTCCTTAGTTTTTTTCAAAGGGATAAGATTATCACTTTGACGTTCTAATAAATTTTCTAGTACAAGTATCGCATCGGAAGTTTTACGCATATTGACCGAATGTTGATACTTACTTAGAATAGGTACCACTCTGGAGTTACGTTGTGCTCGCTGGATAGCGGGTACAAGGTCTATATCTCCCGAAAATAAAAAAAGTAGATCATGTTGATTTAAGCTAAACTCGAATAAGTCTAACCCAATCATTATGTCTACACCCTTTTCCTTCATTATGTTTCCACGTTTAATGCAAAAACCTTCGTGGACATGAATGCCATCATATTTCAATCGGTCAAAAAATCGTCGACGGTCGAAATGCCTGTTTCGATCAACGTGTTGTGGGGGTAAGCTACCATAGAAATGATAATCTACGACCACGTCCTTGTTGAAATCCTTCATTAGTTGCGATTTGATCATGTCAAAGAAGGTTAACCATGACTTAAAGCCATGAAAGCCCAAACCCTTGATTTGATCCATCGCATTCATTTCATCTACAAGAATAGCGATCTTCACGATATCATCACCTCTAATTCAAGAGATAATTGAGCGTGAAAATTTGGCTTAACAAGTAAACTGTCCATAATCATCGCATCAGATAGAATACCTGATCCCACTCTATGGTTCACTTGTAAAATCCATGATGATGAATTTTCAATCCAACAAGTAGACACGCTATATTTAGCATGTTCCAACCGCCAAATTCTACTTTCCTCTACATGTGGACTAAACCCTAGAGCTATTAATTCTTTTCTCGGTAGCTCCCCATTGAAATAAATCTGCAAGCTAACACAACGTCCATGAAGCTGCTGCGATAAAGCATCATACAACATAGGCAATTGGTTAATTTGATCTAACTCTACATCATGGTGAACTTGGGCAGTATTAAAGCGATTAACTCGAAATTCAGGTGAATTAGGAGCAGCGACAGTAACGTTATCCCACATAGTTAAAACTCTTTTCAAATCATTAAACATAAAAAACACTCTCCTTCGCTTGTAATTAGTCGCAAAAAAAAAGCCGACTTATTAAAAGCAGATAAATTTAGAAATTCAAATAAAAATGGAATTTCAAATCTGCATCTAATAAGACGGTTTTTTAATAGAAACTATTAAATTTCGGGCTTAAATAAGCATTATAAAACAAAGAGACTCGATGAACCGCGTGGTTGCGAGCAAGGTGAAATAAAATGAAATAATAAGATAATTATACCATGTGGAATAAAGATAAGACAACTATATAATCTAACAAAATTGAAATTTGAAAGTTTGGGTATACGAATAAATAACGATATACTATAGTTATGTTATTTTTATGTAAAGGAGAGGTATTCATTTGTTATATGTGATGGATAACATAGTCTGTCCGACCACAGGCATACCGATTACGGCTTACTATGTAGAAGAAGATGGCAGCATCAGCTTTCATATCCATGTCGATTATGAATGTGACCTCGACACGTTGGTGTGGTGTGTGAACCATCGTAGAAAAGGATATACCCAATCGGAAGTAGAACGTTACTTGCAGTCTGTCATAGATATACAGTGTCGCTGATAGCCAAAAATCATAGATAGATCATATAAAAAAGGACAATCTAGATGTAGATTGTCCTTTTTTATATGTATCAATGGTTAGATAGCGTGTAACGGACTTTGACTCCTTTGATATGCAAGAATTAAGCGTTCTTGCTCATCTGTTGGCGGTTCGATTAAGCTAGGGGCTTCACTATAGGGTGATTTAATGAGATAAGCATAAAACTTTTTGGCTATGTCAATAAAAATGAGGTATATCTTCTCTCCAATGGAAAGAAAATTTACAAAGGTACATGTCATAGTTCTATTTTCTTTTGTGGCAATGACAAAATCAATGTAATTTCGTTGTTGTTTTATAGATGTAATTGTCATACAGCACCTCTCTTTTAAGAAGAGAACAAAAAACCTTTCTATTCTTCAAACTCATCATCATTGTAGTCATTTAATGCAATAAGGTACTCTCTAGCCGTCATACCAGGAGCATTTTCTTGTAAAAATGAGATTCTACTGATAGAGAGGGCTTCTTTTTCATGATTATATTCAAGGAACGTTTCATTACTGATACCTGCTAAGAGGCGTTCGTCTGTGGTGTAGCGTATAGGAACACCTGGCATTGCGACTTTAGCTATTTTATCTAATTGCGCGATTCGTGAATCTCCATCAGCAATCAATATAATACGGATTGGTCGTTCATTTGGTCCTAGTGCGTCATATACGGCACGTAGACGATAAAATCTTTCCGCTACCTTTTTTTCAAAATGAGGATTAGGTCGAAATACCTCTACCCAAAAACTAAAAATTTCTCCCTTATCTTTAATCGCTTCGAATGAAGCAGAAGGGATATGGAAGTTATTATCGTCTACTCGTATTCTAGGGCGACGTTTCCAGTTTATTAAACGATCGATACGAACCAATTCAGAATACAATTCGTTTGTAGCTAAATCGTTAAAGTATTGGGTCATTTCTGGACCTTTTCCTGCAGAATAATCTACAGGTCTAAACCATTCCTCTTTCGATAGTTTTCGTTGTCGAAGGATTTCACAGGCATCTGCTCCAAACTTGGTTAATCCGTATATTAATGGTTTGATTCGTTCATCTTTAATCGGAGTGTTCCAATTTAATGCAGTGATAATGCCTTTACGACGACATCGCTTTAGAAATACATTACCAGTACGGTTTTCTTGTCCAATATTAGGGAAGAGAATGCGTTCTATTTGTTTACGAGTCATCACACGATGAGTAGCTAGTAAATCTAGTAATTGCATTTCAAAGGTTGAAATATCATGACCGTCTTCATAATGTTGAAGCCAATAACGACCATTGGATATTCTTAGTTTTGGTTCGACAAATAACAAAGTAGCGTATGGGTCTGAGAATAATCCGAATTTCGATCCGTCGGGTAGTAGATAACCTTGTATATCTGTAGGACATAAAGGATTATCATAAGGATTTGGGATCTCTCTGGCTACTGTTGAAGCAGCTACATTAGCTACTGAAGTAGCTGATGTAGCTGCTGACTTTTCAAAAGTGGTGAAATTACTTGACATAAGACTTCGTTCTAATAGGATTAGCTTTTTTATTAGACTTTACGACGTATGCAACAGCTTTGATAGTTCGACCCTCAACATCAATGCTTTGAATACGAATACGAATACGATCGCCAACTTCATACAGCTTTCTTCCTGAGTCGGGAGGGAAATTGGTACGTATGTTTAGTCCCGGAGAATCAATAAGTTCTAGGAACAAACCATGTTCAGGGTGTATACGTATAATTTCACCAACATAGTTACCACCGACCTGGTAGTTTACAATGTTATGCCATGGATCTTCTTGTAGTGTTTTACTATCTACCTCAATTTTACCTTTAGTTTCTTCAGTAGGACGCTTGATTGATGTGATTTTTACATCAATGGTTTCTCCCATTTCGTAAAACTCGGTTAAATCCTCGATAAACATGTGCCCAACGTTACGCTTTGCAATTTGACAAGGAATCCCTTCTACCAGTAGATACAAGTGAGAACGGTCTACCCCGCGAATAAATGCTTCATGGATAGAATCTTCTTGTCCTTCTTTCCAAAATGTAGCTGCTTTCTTTTCAAGTGCTTTGACACGATTGGCTACAAAGATACCAACATTGCTATAAGGATCAATAATAACTGTATCCACGACAAATTCTAATGAACGATCTAGGAAGCCCTGCATACCACGTAGGTTATAGTCATCTACTAGAGTTTTAGGCATATAGCCATAAACGCCATTAACATCTAATTTGATGCAATCTAATTTTTCAGATCCAATCGATTTCGTTTCAATACCAATGGCATAACCTTCAAGAATTGCTCCAGTACGTTGTGCTTGTTTAATATCTGCCCAAGCTTGCATTGTTGGTGTAATAGTACTCATTTGATATCACCCTTCTTTATTTGTTTGATTTTTACAAATAAAAAAAGCACCTGCTTTGGCATGGGGGTATCCCACGCTAAACAGGTGCTTCCTTTTAGCTTACAATTAATTATATTAGATATATTGTATAATTTAGTCACTACGTTGTCAATTACCTCTAAAGATCATCTTTGCTATCTTTGATGACCTCTACTCTACTCTTTGCAACATCGTCATGACGAGATGGTGATGGTTTGCGATCACTGGCTGCTAAATCTACTAAATTCATAAAATCTTCGTCTGAATCTATGATTGTTGTATGAGTAGTTACCAGCGGTGTAGCTTCAGTAACGACAGATGTAACACTTGCATCTCCTTGTGGAAGAACATCTTTCAAGTTGTCATGCACGGTTTGAATGATCTGCTCAAAGTTTTCGGGAATCGATGCAGTAGAGACATCATTACTTTGGGTAGTGGTATTACCTTCTTCCACCGTACCCCCAGTGATAACTTGGTCATCATGTGAAATTGTTTCGGTTACGGATTCTGCAATGGAATCAGATGGTCCCGCTTCGGCTGCTTCCCAAGTAATCAGTTCGTGATCGCCCGCTCCATGCCCTACTGCTTGTGGGTTAGGATTGTCCGGTGTGGCAATAACGATATATTCTTCACTATCCTCTGTAGACCTATTAGCACTAAGCTTGTCTTCCACGACTTCATAGACAAGATCAGCTTCATTGACATCAATAGGAATGTTAACAGTCTGTTCTACGTCTGTGACCGCTGGAACAATCTCTTGTACAACTTCCTGAACTTCTTTTTGATGTGTCACCTCTTGCGGTTGTTCTATGACTTCATCTGCTATTGGTGTAGCGGGAGTAGCCGTTGTTGGTGTAACAGGGTCTAACTGCTGAACTAGATATTTAAGTTGGTTAAAGTTTCCTGAATAATTTAATGGTCTATGTTCACGAGTTAATAATTCAGTTTCCCCAATTTTGTAGAATTTATTTAGTAAAGACGTTTCGGTTATGAATTTACCGTAGGACAGGACAGGCTTACTAATGTTACCCTCTGCATCTACAATCTCCGCAATAAAGTGCTTGAATGGTGCTTCTTTGATCTCCGTAGGCGTAAATCGCGGTTTCAATGTCTTTTGGACATTATGGCGATAGCCAACGGATTGATTAGGCATACTGAATGGTGTTCTGGATTCGTTACTAGACTCTTCATTCACTTCGTCTTCCCCAAAGTGTTTAGAGAAGTATTCATTATCCGTTAACTCACCACGACCGAATACCACTTTGTTAGAGCAGTTATTAATAATCGTTTGGTCATATCCTTCTTTAACGGAACGCAACTGAGCTAAGTTCTGAATAGCGATTAACGTACCCACTAAGTAAGAACGGCCGAGCGTCAATAACCGAACAAAGGATTCATTGATGTATAGAGGGAACTCATCAATGTTTAAGAATACAGGAATACGTTTGGTCACATCATTAGGTGGTCTACGGAATACGGAAGATTGAATCGACCGAATAACGAATTGACCGAATATGATCGACAACTCTTCCAACTCGCCTAGTGCGGTATTGATTAGTAATACGCCACCTTCAGCTAAGAACTTATCAATGTCTAGTATCTCATCATCGCCTTTAGCGACTAACAAATTACTTAACATGCTGTTCATACTGATATCGGTGACATATTTCTTGGCACCTGTAATGAATTTGTCTTTTTTGTTCTCAACGACTTGTTTACCGGCATGTTTCCCATTAGGGTAGATACGCGGTTTCGTGCTTCCATCTTTTTCACGATCCGACTTGTAATCAAGTACATCAGCTTCAAAGTATTCGCAAATACGATTGTACTTATCAAGGAGGAACGATTCCTCTTCGGTAAGATTCTCATTGAGAAGGTTTTTATCGATCCATGCTCTGACTTCCTCTGTGATATCCGCTAAGAAGCGGGCATCTGCATACATGGGTTGTAAGTGCTGAATAAAACCGAAATCTTCACCGTATCTCAGTTTACCTAGTAATACATAGTTGTTAGAAACTTCTGATTGTTGTCCTTTGAAGAAAGGGTCTTGGTCTCCAGCTAAGGAATCTAGGATACCAGACCATTGGGCAGCAGCAGCATCCATCGGACCGGCTAACGGATTCATTTTGAGCTTGCTTGTTTTATCCGTAGGATCAATGACTTTAATCATAGATTTGTCTACGCCTATTTTCTCAGCAAGCTTCTCCACGTCTTGTACGAGATCGCCTTTAGGCTCTAATACGATGATGCCCAGCTTCACACCTCTAGCGAGTCTAATTAGATCTTGTACGATGCGGATAAGGATAGCCGTAGACGTTTTCCCGCTTCCTGTCGCTCCTACTATGAGGCTGTGAAGGTATCGCGACAATTCCGGAATGATGATTGGTTTTTTCGTTTCCTTGTTCCATCCGATAATGACATCGCTCGATTTGTTTTTAAGTGAGAAGGATTGTGAAGCAAGTAATCCAAATTCCCAAGAATAGAATCTTTTCTTGATTTCTGGAGACTTATAGAATTCTCGCGAAATTAAGAAAGACATGATTAAGCAAATAATGACGGGCGTGACATAAATAAAGTTTAAGAAACCTTCCATGGAAGTAATCTTCAAAAACTGTTTATCCTCTACGACGACTCTTGCAAAATAATCAAATGTCTTACTTTTCATATACCATGCGAATAAACCGGAGTAAATGAATGACATTTGAACAATGGTTAGGATTAGAGTAAACCGTCTGCCCTTTTCAGAAGTATAACTGACGATCGTTTTGAAGCCCTTCTTAACGGGCTGTGTGTTGGTCGAGTAGCACCATGACAGATAGACAAAGAACAAACAACTTAACCAAAAATATGGACGCTTCTCTAAATCAAAGTAAATAAAATTGAATATACTCGCGATCCATTGACCTTTTTGTGGTAATAGGTGTTGTAAGGCTGCTATGCCACTCTCTTGTCCAACGAACGAATTGAGATAGATCCATAAAGATGACAAAGCAATGAGTGAGTTGAACACAATGAATATTGTATAGAGCATGGTATGGAAATACTTATGGTATAGCTCCGTTATGATTTCTCGTGTATCCACGTATGCTTTACGAACATGGTGAGGGGTAAGACCTGTACCAAACTCACGCTTGCTTGTCATCGTAATGTCTACTAAATCAATTCCCGCTTCGGACGTAGTACTCTCGCTGTGGAATGATTCTTTTGACAATCTAATATGCTCCTTTCTCTGATGATACTGAACAAGCAAAGTGAACGAAAAAAAAGCAGCACTATTCCCTATATAAAATAGAGAATGAGTGCTGCTCATTCAAAGTGCTGTATTCGTTTCTTATGATTGTATTATATCTGAATTGAATTGTAGATGACAAGTATGAATAAATAAGGGGGTAGTAAAGATGAAGCATGATAGGCAATATCGTATAATTAGAGTATAAAGACGAAAGGGGTTGACCAATATGATATTTGTAGTCATCTTAATGATTATCTGTTTTTCATCTTCACTACTAGGCGAATAGGACAGCTATTGTGCTTGTCCTGTTCATCTTTCTCCTATGGAGCGTAGGATACTTTTTACCACGCTTGCGCTATTCCCCTCTTTTAACTTATTCGCAAAATCAATTAATAGTATTGAGATCAACTCTTCAAGGGATAGGTCTATGGATAAATCCATCAGTAACACCTCACCACGTAGAACAGACCTCTTTGAAAAGGTTAAGTTCACTTGTACCCATCTTACTTTCTTTTTAACAACACGCTCGATGAAGCGGGTATGATTCTCAGTAATCTGAATCTGATCGTCGATGATCTGTTTCGGATAGATATACTTATCCCGCTTCACTAACAATTTCTTTGATAGCTCCTGCTGATTAGTGCCACTGGTCAAGGTAGCCAAGAAGTCATCATACAAGATCGCGATAAGGTCACCCATGCCCATTGTCAATTCGTGATCGGTTAGCTCTAGTAAATCCTCGATAAACATCTCTAAGCGAAAGTACTCATAGTGAGGCAGCTTAACACTTATTCCAATCTTTGATGACCGGGAAGGCAGAAATAGACTTTTCCAAAATGGTTTAGGTTGAATAATATCTTCTAGTCGTTCGGAGATTAGATTAGCCTTACTGAATGATTTCATTGTACCACCCCGTTTCGTTTCAATACGCTCATCATTAGCAAGGTGACCACTTTCCTTTCGGATTTGTTATGACGGATAGCGAGCTCAACGATACGCTCATATTCTAACTGAGTCGGTTTAACGTGCATATACTGCTTCGTGTCGTGATACTCATAGTCAGGTAAGACCGTATTCTCTCGTAATGACATGGATAATAGCTTAGTAGTCATGCTTGTCTCACGTATTCGATTCTTCTTACTCAATAGACGTATCATTTGTTTTTGTGCTGGTGTGACCGGAAATTTAATGTCGTGTGTCTTGTCGCTACGGGTCTTACGTTCTTTAACAGGACTAGATTTAGGTGGTGATGATGTAAGGACTAGCTTTTCCTCAAAGATCGGATTAATAGGCACCTCTCTCCCCCACTCTCAAATTGATATGTTTACCCTATTAGCTAAGGGCCACTATTCCACTTTTACACTATGCCATTGTTTTATTGATACTTATGAGACAAGAGAGGGGTTTATGATTAAAAAAATAGGTAATGGAAATAATAAGGGTAAAACTAGAATTGAGGTGTGATCATGGGGCAATTGAAAATAACGAAAGAAGAAGCCAAGCAATTTATCTTACAGGCAAAACAAGCGGCAAAGGGGCACGGCATTAAGAAAGTGTCTAAGCGAGTAAAGTAATTCATTCAACGGTCTAAGTAAAACGATAAAGGTCATCGCTGCATGAAAGGTCTAGGAGCGGGAAAGCATCAACCGATAAGGTCTAACCAAAACCAAATGGGGCTTGCACCTCGTAGGGTCTATGAAGAGGATTTGATCGGAGCGGGAAATGAAAAAGTGCTAATCAAATTATGATCAGCACTAGTGTATTAATGGGATTGATGCAATACATAGGTTAATGGGTTCACCGTTGACTCTTTGGAGAAAGCTTGTAAGTTCTCGCTGTACCATGTTTGATCTGCAGTAGAGTACCACAACGCACGATGCAATGTCGCTAACTCTGATTCGCTAACTCCTTCAAGTGTTCTTGGAGTTCCAGTAGGTGTGCCGTTCTTAAAATAAAAAACGGGTACGACTTCAAGTTCAGATATGTCATTAGAGAGTTGGCTCTGCTTTCGTACAAAGTCAATAACACGAGATATCCCTTGTGATTCGAAACCATCGAATTTGATGTATAGATACAATACTTTACGAACGGGGTTATTCTCGGTGATCGTAAACTGTACGTTCCAACCTAATACTGTATGCGAGTTAATCTGTAATTCGGTTAGCTCTTGTTTGCGTGCGCCCATGTGAACTTGCCCTTTGAAACCCATATCTAATCGTGCAGCGTGTTCAATACGTTGTTTCAATTCTGCGTAAATTTGATTGCGTTCGAGAAATGACAAGATTGTTTCTTCTAAATTCTTCTCATTACAAACAAGCATATTTAAGGAACTGGCGTATTCTGAAAGACGAGATTGATAAGCGTTTATGAATGAGTGCCAACGTCTTGATATCCCACTAGAAGCATTTGTGTATACAAGAATTACCTGTGGTCTGTATGTATTAGTTGACTGGAGACTATTTAAGTATCCTAAATAGTTCTCGAACTTCTGTGTAAGTGTCGTAGAATATTCCGTTGATCGATCAATCTCTATCCAAGCATGAAAGCCTGGTGTTTCCATAAGTTCATCATTGCGATAACCATGAAGTTTCATTTCACCATCAGGTCGTAACTTGATATTGGTCAAACTTTCGTTTAGATAGGTCTTAGCTGCATAAATATTATCCACGTAATCAATTTTATTCTTAAACGAGAAGAAATCACTAACATAGTTCATTTTAATATAAAAGTTAACACTATCGATATGATGTTCAATTCGTTTAGGGAATGAATAGAAGTCCGCGCTTAAATCACCGAAGTCATTATTCCATCCGCTACCAAAACGGTCATAGGGGATATCAAGTAACTCCTTGATCGCATCTAATTTTTCAGCATTCAACGTATAGACAGTTAATGCCTTTCTTCCCAACACTGATTTATAAGGCTGGTGATCAACGAAGTTATAAGTGATTAGATTCTTTAATTCTTTATTAATCCTAGAACGCTTGGAGCTGTGTTTCTTATTCCAATCAGTATCGTTTTTAGGATTCAGTGGGAACGAAGGTGTTACCATTTCTGGGTGTATGAGATTCAATAGTTGTTCGTTGTTTAATAGTCTAAATCGATATAAATATATGACGATTTGATGCTCAATTGTATTGAGTACAAAACTGCCGTCAGAATAGTAACGCAATAACATCTCTCCTAATCTACTCAAAATGTGTGGAAACTGAATCAGCTTTGTGAATAGGATACCTTGGTGTCATTGTGAATGTCAATGTAAATGTCATCTATATGTCTGTAGTGTCAATACTTTAAAGTGATTTTACATTTTGACATTTAAGATAAGATTGCATATGACATTTAAGATGAATCATGTTTCAAATATCGTGTCGTTATAAGTGTTAATAGAAATGTCATTATTGGTGTCATATATTCAATCAAGTAAAATGTCATGAGTCGTGTCAAGTGATTAGAATATTAGAGGATAATCAGAATTATAAATAATTAGTCAACGGAATAGTAAAAACATATACAATTTTTTAGCTTAGTATGTATGAAAATCAACAGTAATTACTGAAGTGCAATGTCGAAGAGATATTGTAATTGGCTGGGGATCTGATGTTTAGATTCATTGAAATAGATGAACTCTATTTAGAAAAAATAGTTTATATCGAAAAAATACAATTTCGTAGTCCCGTCCCCTATTTTTTAATGAAACAATCATAAAATGTAGTAGGCATGATGAATATGTAATTATAGAGAATCGGACTATCAAAACACACTAAATTTTATAACAATTAACGTAGCTACATACACTTAGTAATGTTTATCAAGTGTGTCCTGAATAGAAAAAATGTATATTTAATATTTTCAATGTGAAGAAAATCGAATTGTAAAAATGACTTTATGTTGCTTAATGCAACTTGAAATGTATGTACTAAACATGTTTACGTTGCATTAAGCAACTTAAAATCATCCAATATTAAACAATGTTGCTTAATGCAACGCAAAATGATAAATACCTAGAACCCTTTGTATATAAGCTTTTAACGGGTGATCACATTAAAAATATCATTCTATTTATTTTAATGTTGCATTAAGCAACGTAAATATTAATTATCATGCTGCATTATGCAACGTAAAATATCATTCATAAGAAACATATGTAGAGACTTGTATTTAAAAGGTTGCATTATGTACCCTATTGTTGACAATACCTATAGCGAACAATCATAATAGAGACATGAATAGTTGAATGTTTACTACGCATCTGATTAATAGGTGGTGAAAAGTTGAGTAATGATAATTTTGAATTTAATGATTCAGCATTAATTTTTTTAGGTGATAAATTGCCTATAGAAGCAATTAAGGTATTTACTGAAATATGGAAAGCTAAAGAAACAGGCATACGTCATAAAGATATTGTTGAGGCTATTGGTGATCGATATATCGTTGAAAAATCGTTATTACTTTTAGATACGATGGGATTTATAGCTCCAGTAAAAACAATAAATCTGAAAACTAAATCATACCTGCCTCATACTTTGCGTGGATATCAGTTAGCGTCTTACATATTTGAACATAGGAAAAACAAGAACAATAATCATAGTCAATAATAAAAAACGGAGGGATTTATATGCAATTAGGAATCTTACAAATTGAGGGTTTTATTCGTGAAGCAACAGAAAAACCATTAAAATTCACTTTCATTTCTTGTGGTCAGTACGGTGGTAGACAAGGAGATGAACTTGCTCGCTTAGATCATGATGTAGTAGCTATTAACACTGCTAAATCAGATTTAGATGATCTAAAGATTATTGAGAATCGTATCCGACTTAATGGTTACGATGGAGCTGCTAAAGATATTAATAGAGGAAAAGAAGCAATTCAAAAAAATAAAGATGTTATTCTTGATCTTTTTAAATCACCTTTAGTTACTGATGCTGATTACGTTTTTGTGATCGCTGGTATGGGCGGTGGAACAGGAAACGCAGCTGCCCCTGTTCTATTAAACACTCTATATAATGCAAGACTAAATAAAATGTTTACTGATCGTAAACCAACATTTGGTGCAATCATTTCTGTTCCTGGTACTTGGGAAAGTCGGGGGATGAAGAAAAATGCTGCTTGGGGATTAGGTCAAATTCAAAAACTAATTGATCAAGAACGTTGTGGTTCTGTCATCATTGTAGACAATGAAAAGTTGATTAATTTAAGTTCTAATGTATTCGTGGAAACGAATGATGAATTAGATTGGCGAGATAATGGGAACTGTTCGTTAGCATCTATGTTTACTGAAATTATTAGTTTGACTGGTATCCCTTCCAGTAAAAGTTTTGATCCTTCTGAGTTATTAGATGTAATCTCTACACCTGGTTACTTAACACTTGGAAAGTCTATCATTGATGGTTCGGATAAATCAAATATGAATAATATTATTGATAGGTTCAAAGAAGGTTTCTCTAACTCTCCTTCTGCTAGTGATTATGATTATGAATTAGATGCTATAAATGGTTTCATGACTGTCATTCAACCTAAATCCAATAATCCAATTGTAAATGAAGCAGATTTTCTTAAATTCGAAGGTGATTTTGGAAAGTTTATTGCAAATGCTGAGAAACCTCACACCGGAATTGTTGATGCTAAAGAATGGGGAATTCTCACTAGTTCTCAAAAAACAGTAAAAAAAGATAGTAAAGCAATTATCTATACTGGTGTAGTTTTCAAAGAAATGCCGAGACGTATCAGCAGTATGATGTCTGAAATTGAACAAGAAGAAATTGAATTGGAAAGAAAACGTAATCAAAGAAACGATAGAAATAGCGTTAACCTATCTGCCTACTTGGACTTAGACAAAGCTCCTAAAAGGGAAATTGCAAGAGTAGATAACGAACTAGATTTGTTCGGTGATCCAAGTGAACAAGTAAATAAGAAAAAAGATATTAATTTGGATAATTTGGAATTATAATTTCTTAAACTGATTTAAAGGACATATCCGTAGATTGATGGATATGTCTTTTTTTTGCGTCCCCCCCACTCTCGATAGATAAATATGTATAAGACAATGAAAGTTATTGATTGAGTTTTGTTATAAGTTCAATATATCTAACCATAATTTTATGGTTAGATATATTGTCTCGTAAAGTACCAGAAGTACAAGTTTTTTTCTTATTTATATAAACATGCGTCTAAAACTTCAGATTATATGAAAAATTGAAATGTAAAAATGAAAATTCACAATTCAAAACTTTAAGAATAGACAAAATAACAAAACAAGAAATGATAAGTTGTTTTTAACTAAAACGCTGAAATCCCTTATAAAATATAGGGGTTATTGAAAGTTGATGAAAGTTGATGAAAGTTGAGCGGTAATATATTGAAAAATATTAGAACATATTTAGTTATGTTTAATCATGTTTAGATAATTCTAAACATATTGAGACATATTGAAAAATGTTGACTCAATATGTCTCAATATAATGAAATATGTTTCAATATATTTCGCATTATGATTGAATATTTTTGATCAAGTTTGGTAGAATGGTAATAACGAGATTCGGAGGTTTGTTTTATGAAAAAAGGTGTTTTAACTAAGGAACGTTTAATAGAGGAATTTAAGGAAGATCCCTTATTTGAGACGATTGAAATTAAAGGATTAGTGGATGCTTTATTTGATGATAGAACGGTATCGTTTCTGAAAGAAGATATATACTACGCTTCGTCAGATTTTGAATCCATGTTTTGTCAAGTCAATGATGAAGTTCACTTCTTGGCTAAGCAAGGAATAATGAGATTATTTATGAAGGAATTGGCCGCGTATATTGAAACACGTTCTATCAGTAGGATAGCTGTGATGGAATACAAAGGCTTTATAAAATTGAAAATGGCATTGATGTTACGTAAAGATAAAATGAGACCGGCGATGATTTTTGAACTTGCTAAAGTTACCAAATATACCTCTGATGTATTAAGTACAAATCCTTCTGTGAGTAGTAATCAATTGATTAATGATTCTGAATTATTAAAAGTGAAATTAAGAAACGATTTTATTGATTCTTTAATTAATAAAATGGTTGAATCGAAATTGGTCAGTTATGAAGATGATAATGTAGTTATTAATGAATCTCTTTTTAACTTAGCTGCTGGCTTAATACAGAATTCAGATGGAGAAGACGAGAAATTTAGTAACCAAGAGAAAATTGACGAATTAATTGAGGATAAAGCCTTGGAGGAAGAGGTACTAACCGAACTACAAGAATTATTTTTCCAGATGAATGACGCAGCTCCATTAGAAGATAATATACGTGTAGTTAATGAAATGGGAAACTTGAAGGATATCTATAGAGGGAAGTTACACATAATTAATGATTACATTATTAAGGCTCAACATATCGTTAACAATCAATCTAAATTAATTAGTGAAGCTTTACCTTCTGAGGATGTTTTGGCGAACTTACAAGACTTGTATTATAGAATTGATGATAATACAACTATTGAAGATATGAAGCATGTCATAGGTGAAATGCAGTCTTTGAGAGAGAGTTATCCTAATGACATACCTTTGATTAATGACTACGTTATTCGAATTGAACAGAATTTGAAAAACAGTGAGAATAATCAAGTTAATGAAGCAATCAAGATTCAAGAGAATCAAATCATATTACTAATTGAAAAAATTAGGGATCGTACTACAAGCAAGAATCAAAGACACCAATATATGTCTGAGCTTGATAAATTGATTGAATCTAATCCAAGGGTGAGTACGTCTATTAAACTGCAAGTTAGTGTGATCAGAAGAGAAGTAAACAAAAAATGGTTTGGTTTGTTCTAATTATATACAATCTTGACACTATCATATGTAGTTGTTAATATAAGTACATTGAATGTTTATTTAAACAAATTAATATATATTATATATCTAAAGCGAAGCACGCTGAGATTTCCCGAAAGGGAAACTCGCGTGCTTTTTTTTTTGCTAGAAAGGAGTATATTTTGAACGGGAATATTGAAATAAAACCAGGTGAATTGATGAAAATGTATCGTGTTCGAAAGGGATATAGTCAGGAAAAATTGGCACTAATGATAAATACAAAAGAACCTAAAGAATCATTATATCAAATGAAGATATCAAGATATGAAAGTGGATATGAGGTACCTGAAGACGATGTTAAAGAAATCATTAATAAAATACTGGATATTAAAATATGGAAGAAAGTAGTGGAATAAAGTGAATTCAGAACAACAAGTAACTAATATACTCATTGCTATGCAAGAAATTGATTTCGCTGAAGCCCTTAAAAAACAAATAGAAAATGATAACTGTAAAGTTTTAGATATTATTGTTGTAATTGACCACGTTATTACAAGCATCGAAGAACAGAAGTCAAAAGGTAATGTCATAGATGGCATAGTTATTAATTCCACTATCTCTAAGAATATACTTGAAGGTAAGCGACTAGAATTATTTGCTGACATTGTAATAACCGTTCGAGAGAATTATCCAGAGATAGAGTTTGTTGTATTAAGTGATGAATCAGACGGACATCCAGTTTTAGGTGAGTTAGTTGCTATGGGGATCTATAACATATTCAATCGCAATGGTAAAAATAATTTAAATATTAATGAATTGGTCGGTTTAATACATAAGCCCTCTAATTATGCTTACGCCAAGCATCTTCGCAATGTAAATCAAGAAATTCAATGGAGAAATTCCAAAGCGAATACACCAGGCGCTCGATCTTTAACGGTTAATATTGAACATTCCAATACAACAACTAAGCCGGTCATTATTGAAAAAGAAAAGATTGTAGAACGCGAAAGAATAGTAGAAGTTGTTAAAGAGAAAATAGTTACTGATACCGTTTATATTGAAAAAATTAAGGAAATTAGAGTAGTTCCTAAAAAGATAGTGATAGGTAGTACTTACGCTGGAGCAGGGTCAACTTTTATCACCATTATGCTTTCGAGGATATTGAATCAAATTGGTTTGGCAAATGCTGTGGTAGAGCATCCAGTTATCGAACCTTCATTATATGCGATGCTTAATGGTGAGAATAATATACCTAATGAATACCAGTTTATTTCCGAACAGATCAAGAAATTAGGTGCGAATACAACACGCAAGTCTGAATGGACTAGTGAAAATAGTACGTGGTATCCCATTCATCCTAAAGGGTTGGAGAATAGTGATGATTGGGAAGCAGATGATACGATTAAACTATTGTACCAAATTAAAGAACCCATTGTGATCATTGACGTTTCTGATTGTTGGTCCGATCCATCAGTTTATGAAATATGTTTAGGAGCTGATGATATCTATTTTGTTGTAGATACTGAGCTGCCTGTAAAATTTCACAATGAATCTACTAAAAATAATTCAAATGTTTTATTTGAATTAGATCGTTTAGGGAAATCAGTTAATATCATAGCGAATAAGGATATTAACTTAAATAATAGGGCGAACTGGCTGAACTCATTACCTATGCCGGCAATAAGCATTGTACCGAATGTACCTTATGATAAAGTGATCGAAGCTATTTGGAGTAACGAAATATTAGCTGATAATGAAGAAGTTAGAAGAGAGGTTGCTTATTCTTTATATAGAATAGTGAAAAATATTGTACCTAAAGATTTTCCAATTAATCATCTGAAAAAAAATAATGGATTTTTAAGCAAGATATTTAGAAAGAAGGAGGGCAGTTAATATGACTTCATCTATTCTACTCATAGGAAATTTAGCCACGTCAAATAACATTGTTAAATTACTATCTACCAGTGGTTATGAAATTAACATAGTCAATAAGTTTGATGAGGCTCAAAATCAACTCATTAACAATGACTACAAAACAATTATTGTATTAGATGAAGGGTATTCGGAAGTACAAGCTACTTTTATTCAATTTATTAAGAATACGGAGAGCTTACAATTTATTCCGCTACTCATACTTACCTCTAGTCAAGATGTTCATTATCGATCAGAATATTTCGAATTAGGGTTTGATGATGTCATAGTTACGCCTGTTACAAAAAAAGAGTTGCTAACTAAGATCAAATCATGGGTCAATCGAATAGATTCATTTGAGAAAGTTGCTTATCGCGATCCCTTAACGAAAATATATAACCGAAGATATTTTGACCATCAAATTCAGCTTGAATTATCAAGAGCTCATAGAAATCAGTATCCTATCTCTTTAGCCTTTATTGATGCGGATAAATTTAAGGCGGTAAACGATACTTATGGTCATCATATTGGGGATCTTGTTTTACAAGGACTGAGTAAAAAGTTGAGGGATAATACCCGAACTGCAGATATTGTAGCTAGATTTGGTGGGGAAGAGTTTGTTGTACTTTTACCTAATGCAAATGGAGAACAGGCTGCAGATAAAATTCAAACTATTTTAGATATATGCAGAAATGAGCCGATGGCCGTTCATATGGGGCAAGAGTATCATATTACCTTTTCTTCTGGTGTAGCTGAATGGCATGAAGGAATGCCTGTAGAAGAATGGATCAAAATAGCTGATGATGGTGTGTACTTTGCTAAAGAGCAAGGTCGTAATCAAGTAGTTTTGTCTAACATATCGGATAAGAATGCTACTGCAGAGCAGTTATTACCACTGAATATCTTAGCAGTAGGAGATATATCGATAGATTCTCTACAAAACTTGAATGTTGGTAGGGAATTAATGATAAAAACATCTTCAACCTTTGAAAATATTGAAATGGAACAAGTAGATATATTGCTGTATTCAATTGAAAACAAATTCAATCAAGAAAGTTTTATTCGTAATACCAAAGGATTGCCATCTGTTTCAAAAAAGATATTAATAACTAAGAATAGAGTTGAAATAGAAGTTTATCAAAGCATAGGAGCTGGCGTAGATGCCCTGTTATGCGATCCCTACTCGATTTTGGACTTAGAAATTATTATGAAACAATTACAGAAATAATGGAGGAATAAGAGTGAAAAATTGGTTTATAAAGCTTCCACTAGTTGTAAGGTTAGTATTGGTTGTAGTGTTGTACTTAGTATTCTTCTTAGTTCATATCGGTGTTGTGTATTATTACAACAATAATGTTGCGGAAGTCATAGATTCCAAAGAAGTAGTAGTGATGACAAGGGATATACCGATTCATACAGTCATTAAAGAAGAAGATATTGCGATTAAGCCAGTACGGTTAGAAAGTATTGTGGCTGGTGCCATAAGTGACCTTAATGAAGTCGTAGGTAAAGAAAGTCAAGTAGCGCTGACTGCGAACGAGCAAATGGTTTCAACTAAAATTAACTCGGTTGTTAAGCAAGAAGGAGAAATGATCATTGAATTGCCTACAGAATGGGTGATATCCTTCCCTAAATCTTTACGTCGTTTAGATCAGGTCAATATCTTACCGGTCCAGATGCCCACGAATAATAATAATCGAAATGATATGGCAGTAAGTGAAGAAGCTCGAGTCAAGCAAGAGGCACAACAAATTGCTGAAGCTAATAAATTGATTGCAGAAGCAAAAGACATGCTAAAAGAGCTGACAGTGGCTTATTTCAAGGATAATACAGCAAATGAGATTACAGACAGTAATGAGAGTGTGCTTACTAGTGAAGTGCCAAGAACTACTTCCTCAAATTTAGGTACACGATTAGAAATTGCTGTGAGTCCTGAACAGTGGGTAATCATCAAAGGATTAAATGAATTAAACTATAAATTTGTTGTTGGCTACGAATAAGGAGGACAAACCATGAAAACCGTTTTATTTATTGGTAATGATAATGAATTAAAAAAAGAGTATCAAAAGATAGACAACGAAAGTGAATTCATTATGGTTACTGTTGAAGAAGCAGCCTTGCATAACAAGGTGGATTGTTTAATCATTTCAGACAAGATGGTTACTTCACTAGAATTAGAAGCGGTAATTAAGTCTATTACTTCAGATAATAAATACTACCTGATCTCTAATGCAGCTAAAGCATCCGTAGTCGAAGTGAAAATTGCTTTAGCAAAACAGCATAACTTGATACCAATTATGCCTCGTAATGGAGTGAATACCATTGTAGAGAAAATAATGGGCATCGAATCAGACGAACACACTTATAAAAATGTGTGTGCGATCATGGGAACTCATGCACAAGTCGGGGTCACTACGGTCGCTCTTAATCTAGCTTATAAACTATCACGAAAAAACATGAAGGTTTGTGTGCTCGGTTTCAATCAATTTAACCCTGGCACAGTTTTTATAAAAAAATATACAGGAAATACGTTAGACGAAATGTATGATCAAATTGTTGATAGTCGCGAGAAACTGACGCCTGAAAAATTAATAAAGTTCATGCACCAAGATGAAGAACTATCATTTTCCTATTTAGCAGGTAACAAAGATTACTCTAAACAGGGGTATTTCAATTCCGAAGAGATAAGGGAAATAGTAGAGGTAGCATCAAATTCTCACGATTTAGTATTGTTAGATTTGGGCTCTAATCCGAGTACTAATCTTACACTCGAAGGACTATCAAGTGCTAGCATCAAGTTAATTGTAGCCAATCAACAACAAACTTCAATAAATTCATGGATACAAATGAATACCGATGTATTGCGTTTGCTACAGTTTACAAAAGATGAGTTTATGCTCGTACTTAATAAGTACAGATTAGATGTTGGACATGATCAAAAGTATATATCCTCTATTATGGAAGTGCCTCTAATGGTAACGATCTCTGATTATGGTAATGACGGTACCTATTGTGAGCTAGAATCTAAGTTGCTAGTAGAAAGTAGTCAAAAAAGTGTCAGAAAACAATCTAATGGCATATTTGAAGAGTTTGCTAATGCCTTGGTATCTCGATTGGATATCGGACAACAGAGAACAGGTGCGAAGGAGAATAAGCTATGGGGATTCGCAAGATAGAAACGTGGCAATGGCGTGATAATAGATTCAATATTAAGACACATCTACAGAGCACTCAATATGAAAAATATACTCAACATCAAGACGAACAATATAATACGAGCTTTAGTTACTTTGAACGACTCAAAAAAGATATTACAGATTATTTCACTGAAAAATTTGAAAAAGGTAAACCGCATGAACAGGAGATATGGCTAGAGAAGTCACATCAAGCCATTATTGGTGAAAGTGGATCGATTGAATGGATTAAGCGTGAAATAGAAGATTATTTAAGGAAAAACGACTTATTGGGTGCTCCATACCCAACATATTACACAGACATTCTTGAAGCGGCCTATCAGGAAACGTATGGATTAGGACCAATTTCGACATGGTGGAAGCATCCAAGATTTCATGATTCAGAAGCTGCTCGAATTTTTGGCACGAATATTTTCTTCGAGATACCAGGAGAGCCAGATGGTTTACAGAGTATTCGATATATGTCTGAAAAAGATGTGATGCGTGTTGCGAAACAATTAAGTATACGAAACAAAAACACCAAATTTAATGCACATAATCCATCATTACAAATAGATATGCAAGATGGTACAAGGGTAACGATTACGATATCACCTTGGGCAGTAAGACCAACAATTATTTTTCGAAACTATACAATGAAAAAACCTACACTGGAATTGATTCAATCCTATGGTACGTATGAAGAAGAAGTGATTAGTATATTAAGAGCTATTTCTAAGGGAAGGGGTACCTTAATCGTAAGTGGTCCAGTTAAATCAGGGAAAACGGCGTTAACGGGGGCTTTAATTGCTGAACGTGATTCAACAGATGTAATGGTTGTAGTACAAAAAGATTTCGATGAGTTACGAATCTCACGGAATTATCCAAAAAATGCAGTTATTGAGCTGATAATGAACGAAGATAACAAAAATGAAATATTCGATTTAGTATTACGATCAGATTACGAATATATTGTCGTTGGGGAATTGCGATCTAAAGAAGCTGAGATTTTCATGAAAGCCTGTGAACGTGGTTTGCCTGGAGCAATTACTTCGTATCATACACCCGACTTAGAGGGAATACCATCACAAATAGCTGATATCATTTTAGATGAACACCCAACTAAGTCGTATGATGCTCAATTTGCTCGTGTAGCTAAAAATATACATTTTGCTATTGGAATGGAACAACTAAGTGACAAGAGTAAAAGACTAGTAAATCTAACTGTATTCGATTGGAATCCGAAAACAAGAGAATTTGATACGCATGTTTTAATTAGTTATGACCTTGTAAGTAATGAGTGGACATATGGGAATTATATCCCTCTGCGGGTAATGAACATTCTTATGAAATACGCTCCTGCAGAAGCAATAAAAATGCAAGATACATTAAATGAGCTTTCAAAGCGCAATCCGATAAGGGGGTAGAGCCTAAATGTTGAGTAGTTGGATAGAGAATATAAGACCTTATCTTGATCCTGCGATAAAAACTCTTTTGATTTGTGGTATACCGCTTATCATTATGTTTTTAATAAGTAAACTTACGTTCCCTACCCTCAATGTAATGAAGATATCTAAATTTAGAGGACTACCGTTCACGCCAACAGAAAAAAAACCAATCTTAAATCAAAAATGGACAAAACATTTGGTGTTATTATCAAAATCCACATCAAATAATAGTATCGCTACGGATCAAGTTATCATAAAGTTTTTAACTTCTACGATTGGATCATTTATGGCTACATTCCTAGCTTATGGATTATTAACAGGATATCTTCATCCGAATAATTTCACTATGGACAAGCTATTTGATGCGAGTTGGTGGGTAATATCTATGATGGCTGCATCCTTGCCTTATTGTCTCATGCGGGTAAAATTGCACAAAATCAGGGTAAAGAACAGTTATGACGTAATTCCTGCTGTAAATACATTAATTATGAAGTATTCTGAGCATCGTGGGAACTTATACTATGCAATACTGGATACGACAAAGACACTTAAAGGCGACATTTTATATGCGTTTAATGGTTTAATTCCTGCATTACAAGGAGCATCCGGTTCCGATTTAGACGAATCTGTAGAATTATTCATTTTTAGAACAAAAACGACATGGGCTATTCAACTTGGTATCTTAATACACAAATCTGAAGAACAAGGCGATGATATTGAATTAGGATTGAAGTGGTTAGCTTCTGATATGAGTGAAGTTGAACAAATTACTGAAGTTATTAAGTCTGAAAATAGGGAAAACGTACAATTGGGTTATTTACCGTTATTTCTCTTCCCAGCAACAATTTACCTTAATCAGTATCCTTCAGCAGGTAAGTCGTGGCATTACTATTTCAATACACCAATGGGGATAAAAGTTGTTTTATTCACATTATTATTTACAACTCTATGTGCTTTTGTTGCTTATATTATTCAAAAGCCTAGAAATGAGGTTTGAAAATGAGTGTATCACAGTATATTGAGCTTTTAGTTATACTTATACCTGCCATTTTAGTGTTTTACTTTATAAAGTTATTTATGTTTTCAGTGAAAAAGGAAAGTGGTACAACTTGGAAGCAAATGCGATCATTTTTTGATAACCAAAAAGGCATAGCATTTGAAATGTATAAAAATAATGATATGCATGATGAGTTTGAAGATGCGGGTTTGATCAAGGCAGGAATCACACCTACTCGCTATCGCATTATCCGAGATTCTACGCTCATCTATTTAATGTGTTTCATACACTTAAAGTTTTTAATTACTGGAGGACAGAATTACCCAAGGAATAGCGTATTAATTATTCTACTTATTTACGTGATTATCGTTGGATTTAATAAAAGTTTTCTTAATATGGGGCTTAAACTCTATAAGAAAAACTTTGATCGTAAGAAAAACAACGAAATATTTATTTTGCAGCAGATCACATCAAACGAATATTCAGATAAACATACGTCTAGGCAAAACGTTTACCATATGTTCTTGTATGTACGAAAGTTTATGAATTATACACAGCCTGCTATTGATGCATTTTTACTTGAATATCCACGAGATCCAATCAACAAGGAAAAAGCCTTTAGGAAGTTTGCTGACATCGTAGGTACAAATGAAGCTAATAATCTATCAGAAATCTTATATCAATGCGATCAAGCTACACCTGATGAAATTAAAGAGGTTTTAATCAAACAATATGAAGAACTTAGGGGTAAACGGCAGCAAGCCTATAAGAGTCGTATGAAAGATAGAGGCTTAGTTGCTTACACCTTAGTATTTTTAGGAGTACTTGTTGTGTTTGTAAGTGCGTTGATGATCTATTTTTTAGAATATCAAGACCTGATGTCTTCAACTTACAACATGCAATAATATATACTTTTTTGAAAGGAATGATCACTTGAAGGCTGTCATGATGAAAGTTTTGATGGTTGGGTTTGCAGTAGGAGCAATTGTTTTGTTTGTACAAAGCGATAATGGAATTTGGGGAGATACAAAACAAATCAGAGACTCTTCTTCATCAACCATTGAATCAAGATTAGCTCCACCGCCATGAAATACTCCATTGCAATAATTATTAATGAAGGAGGTTAAGTAAATGAAACCCGTAATTATGAAAATTCTTATGATCGCAGCAGGTGTAGGTCTATTCGCATTATTGGTGGTTGGTGCTCTATGGAGTGATGCAAAGACACTTGAAACCAATAAAGATTCTCAAATCACAAAAGCATCCATTCCATCTAGCTAATATTTTTGTAAGAATAAATTTTGCAATTAATTTGAAGGAGGTTAAATAAATGAAGCCCGTAATTATGAAAATTCTTATGATCGCAGCAGGTGTTGGTCTATTCGCATTACTGGTGGTCGGTGCTCTTTGGGGGGATGCAAAGACACTTGATTCCAATAAAGATGTTCAAATCCAAAAAGCAGCCATTCCAGCTAGTTAATCCTGTATTCAGAAACAAAATCATATTATTGAAGGAGGTAAGAAAATGAAACCCGTAATTATGAAAATTCTAATGATCGCAGCAGGTGTTGGTCTATTTGCATTATTGGTAGTCGGTGCCCTTTGGGGTGATGCAAAGCAACTTGATACCAATAAAGATGCTCAAATCCAAAAAGCAGCTATTCCATCTAGTTAAACGTTATAAATTTCGATATGTTGAGGTCATCTCTATGAAATCGGTTATTACAAAAATTTTAACAATCACAATAGTTGTGGTAATCTTTTCAGTATTTATTTTTAGTGGAATGTTGGATACTTCTAACGATGCCAATGTGAAGGTAAGCAATAAATTCTCGGAAAAAATATTACCGCAATAAGGATAAGGTGATTAAAGCATGAAATCAGTGATTACAAAAATTATTCTTGTTGGACTAGCCGTTGCATGTATCACAGTAATTGCTTTTCCTTCCATTATGAGTGACGGTCAAAAAGTTAAGGATCGTACAACCAATCATTATCAGCAAATGTTTCAATAATACGGAGGTGAAGAGGGGGAATTCAGGTTTCCTCTCCTTATAACATGAAAGAAACTATTACAATGTTATTGGCGTTTCCCTTTATAATCTTCTTCATGTTTCAGCCATTTATGACGGAAGTTGTGAATATGAGAGGGATGAATATAGAACATATAACGGATAAGTATACCAAGTTATCAGCTGTAGAAGGTTATTTGTCTCCAGCGCTTCAGAACGGAATTAAGAGAGAGTTAGCAGATTTACATTACGATACATCAAAATTGATAATATCGGGCACAACAAGCCCAGTAGAACGTGGTTCAGATATCGTAGTAAGAGTTGAATACCCTATCGGTAACATCTTTATTTTTATGAATTGGTTTGGTTCAGATTCTAATTTAGGAAATTATGTTTTTACTGCCATTGAAATGTCTGAGTACATTTTTTAAGATGAGGGATTTATAATGAAATGGTCTATTATTCTTTTATTTGTAGGTGCTGTTTGTTCCATACTATGGATATGGCAGATGGATAATCATTCAACTAAAGTAGCACATATGAGGCTTAAAGATAGTTTGGATCGTGCTACTCATGACGCTGCTTTACAAGTAGATAAAAACATTCTAGCTAGTAAAGGAGCAATATTATTTACTAGCAATGCTAGAAGTGTCTTAGACTCGACATTACAAAAAAACTTAAAGTTTGATGCGAATCATTACCCAACTGCAAATAACTTGTTCCGTAGTTCGGATCAATTGCAAGTCTTAGTATTTGAAAAGCTAGAAACGGGTTGTTCTGCTGGTAGTGTAGGTTTCCCTTGTACGTACATAAATACCACCTATGATTATATCGATACGATAAAAGGGCCAAGCATCGTTTCAATTATCTCCATGAGACACCCTAGAAAGTTCGGAATTTCACAAGATAAAGATTTTATTGTGGGAAGTTCACATGAATATATCCCTTTTTGATAAAAAATTCAATCCTTCCTATAATAGAGGTAAATGAACATGAAAAATTGTTATACGGCAGAACCGTATAAGTAGGGGAGAACTCCTGTTTATTCGGTTCTGCCTTTTTTATTTCAAAGCAGAAAAGGAGGGTTGAATAATGTGGAAATGAAAAGCAATAAAAATATAGTTACAGTATTAATACAAGGAAAGGACTACTCCAAATATTCAATATTATTTTCTTGATTTATATTTTTTGAAAATGGAGTCACTATATAAATGCACTTATGTTCTATAGAGATTAGACCTATAAATAAGGTGTTATTAAAAATGCACAATTGGTCTAGTAATGAGATAATTAGATATAGGCTAGTTAGTAGTACATATTAACAATAGGAAATGTAATCAAATACCATTAAGGAGAGATGTTTAAGTGAAAAAGTATATTCTAGCAATAATAAGTGTGGTACTTATGTTTTCATTAGTTGGTTCAGTAGGTGCAGCTTCAAAAGATGTACCTATGTTCAAAGTGAATGGAAAGTTGTTCGTTACGCCAACTGGTGAGCCTGCTCCATATGTTAACAAAGACAACCGTACAATGGGTTCTCTACGCTTGATCGCTAGTGCATTGGGCGTTGAAAACAAAAATATCAAATGGTCGTCAGCTACAAATACAGCGACTCTAGTACGTGGTAATAATACGGTATCTGTTGTTGTTGGTAAAAAAGAAATTACCGTTAATGGTAAGAAAGTGGTTATGGATACTGTTTCTGAAATGAAAAAAGGTCGTGTATTCATTCCGGCTAGATTCATTGCACAAGGTCTAGGCGTGAAGATCGGTTATGAAGCTGCTACTGGTACAGTGTTGTTCTATACAGGCGAAGTTGCGAAACACAACTTTGAGGATTATGGATTAACGCCATTAGAGAAGTTGCCACTTGAACTAACAGCGAATGGATTAAAAATGACGGTTAATGAAGTGTATGTTTATCCAACAAGTGCAGCAGAAGCAAAGGCTCTAGATAGCAAGTATGATATTTATAAATTTGAAGATGCTTATTACCTTGTATGGGTGAATGTAACGCTTGAAAATGTTTCTAAGAAACGCATTGCTAGAGATTATCACGATATGCAAAGAAAAGTCGCTGTTGTTAATGGAGATGGAAATGCTATGGAATATTCAACGTCATGGTTAGTTAAACATGCAATTAATAATAATACTGAAATTCTTTCTAATTTCTCGCTTGAAGCAGGTGAAAAAATTACGAGTAATATTCCATTTGTAGATTTAGTAAATAAAGATTTAGACTTTGTTGCTATCAGTGTTCTAAATGGTAGTTCGATAAAGGAATCATTGTTAGCTGAAAAAGGAGATAAGTAGATGAAAAAGATTGTAGCTATATTACTAGCTTTAGCATTATTAACACCACTAGTTTCTAGTGGTGTTAAAGCCGAAACGAATACAAATCAATATGAGATAAATTTGAAAGTAATTAAAGAAGAAATATTTGATTCACCTAATGCGACACGAACAATTACATTATATTTTCCGAAGGAAGCAGAAAATATAGTAAAAGGATCATTTAAATTTTCGGGATTAGGCGAGATTGTCGGAGAACCTAACGTAGTTACAGAAACAAGAACAATAACGGTAACACTTAAAGGCGAAGAAAAGGTAGTGAGTTCTAAAACGGTACAAGGATATGCTACTAATTCTAAATTGAAGTTCCCTTCAAATCCAGGTAATGCCATGTGCCGTTATAGTGACGGTATAGATTGGCAAATTGCATCGGTGAAAACATCGGACTTTTCACAGACTCAATTTAGGTTCTCTAATATGAAAGGTATGCCAAGCGATGTTCCTTATGAATCTCTAAAAAAACAATTGATAGCAACCTTTGTAGATATTAAATTACCCACCACAGGAATATCTTGGTTTGAAGTTAAATTAGATGAAAACGGTAAACCTGTTTTAGATAAAAAGGGAAATGAAGTTTTGGTGAGTTTCCCTTCAAATCAAGTTAATACAAGTACTATTGAACTGCCAAAAAGCGCAGTATTCTCAACATTAGGATCGCCTATTTTTCCAAATAATGGATACGATAAAAAAAATCCGAAAATTGGAGTGCAATACAACGCAGAATCAAGAACCCTATCTGATTTGGGAGTTATTGATACCAAAAACCCTGCTTTTCTAACAGGGCATGCAGCTTGCTATATGTACGCTAGTCCAATGTCCTACTATGTAACAGCTACAACAATACCTAGCATATCTTATGATTATAGTGGAACAATCACATTCGATTACACAAAGCCAAACCATGCCTATATCGTAGCAACATTAACGGCTGATCCAACAAGCACTAAGTTTAGTGATAAAGATGTAAAAGTAAAATTAACTCTTGATGGTGAAGTAAAGAATTTAAGTAGTCCTGGAGCGATAGATTATTACATGCTCTACATTCGAACGGAAGATAGTTCGATCAATCCCCCTGGAATAGAGATAAAAGCGAACGGAAAATTAAAGGTTAGTGGTTCAATAGATTTTACAATTCCAAAAAGTAAAATGACTAATAAAACCGAATTTACAGAAATCTATGTTGGTCGAATATTTGCTTACTATAAAGCAAGTTCATACTTTGTAGATCCAGTCAACGGAAAATTTATGGATTCGGGGCAAGTGAGAGCTACCTCTTTAGTTTATAAAGAACAGACACCACCGCCACCACCACCGCCATTGAAAAAGAAACCGACAGCGATCATTGAATCAGATTCCGAAGTGCTGCTAGGTGACGATGTTTATGTCAATGGTTATGAATCCTACGATGAAGACGGCACGATTGAAACCTATGATTGGACGATGAGTGGTGCTAAAGATCCAATTACGAAAAATGAAGGCGATGGGTGGATATGGTATGACAAATTAGGACCGAAAACGATAGATTTATGCGTAATCGATGATGATAGTTTGCAAGATTGTACGAAACATTCACTTATTGTCACAGAGCCGATTGTCATAGCAAATATTAATCAAACAGGCACATTAAAAGAGAATAGAAAAGTAACCTTTACCGCAAATGGCACAACCTCAACTCGATATCCGATTGTAGATAGCAAGACAACTTGGAAGGTTGAATCGCAATATGGAAACATACCACAAACACAAATTAAAACGAGTAGTGCGCTTAAAGGTAGTAAGAGCATCGATGTTCTATTCAAAACGCCAGGTGAGTACAAAGTGACATTATACATGGAGAACACATTAGGCTATACCGATGAAATCACAAGAGTATACAATATATTGCCTGATGAAGTGCCTTATACTAACTTTACATTCCAGGAGAAAATCTATCGAGATCCAGTGAAGGGCAATCTAGCAACGTTTGAACTTACCGATCGTTCCTATTCTACTGATGGTGATCAGATTGCAAAGCGTAATTGGTTTGTCATTTTTGATGCGAATAACGATGGCATCTACAACGAACCGAAAGTGTTATTCCAAAGTGGAAATGAAACCAATGTAATTTACGAGAGTAAGCATGTAGGAAAATATAGATTCTTACTTGAGGTACAAGAAGAATTTGGACAACCAACGATTGATGCTTTTGTAACAGCTAGTGATCGAAGAAAATCTAATACGTGGGAATAAAGGAGAATAACCGATATGAAGAAAGTAGCCAGTAAATCCATTCTAATGATGCTCGTACTGCTATTAGCATTTTCTTCATTATCCACACCTACCTTTGCGGTTGA
>NZ_JBXCIY010000015.1:0-109352 GCF_056786395.1 Paenibacillus sp. Y951
TTCGTCGATACGCTTCTACGCACAGATTTCGCCATACGCAGGTATCCCAGCTACGAAGGTGGCTTGGTCCCTCCTTCGGTTGGACTTTCACCAACTAGATAATGCGTGCCTCTGGGCACGCCTCAAAATAAAAATCCCCATATCAATTAGATATGGGGGAATAACATCCTAACTATTCATGAAACTGCCAGTAATCAAGCTTGAATAACTCGCTATTGTCTTCTCCTCTAAACACTAAAAATAAATGATGAACACCATCTGCACCTTCAATTTTCGTTTGAAGTTCAGAATACTGATCTGGATCAGTAGCTGCTGGAATGGAAAGTTCTCCTATTAATTTACCGTCTGGACTGTCTAACCGAATTTCAATGCTACTAGCAGCGCTGCCATTAGCCACTGCTGCTGTATAGGAAGACGCACCAACGTTGCCAAAATCAACATTGGAAACTGCTATCCAATCGCCATCATCAATATCCGTTACAACTCTATTAGAAGAAGATTGCTGCGCGTTATCACTAATCTGCTCCGTATTAATACCTGCTTGCCAACCGATAGTCTCGGCTTCCACTCGAACATATGGATTAAATGTTTTCAATTGCTTAATACCTTCATAATCAGCAATGATTTCTTGAATCGTTCCATCTTCATTAAAGAAAACCTGATTCAGATGAGTTGAACGATATCCTTTTGCTACTCCCATTGCTTTAGACAACGTCTGTGCATGATAAGCGATATACCAGCTTCCATGGAATTCAAAAATGGCATGATGATTATTACCACCTACATCAAAGAAGTGTACTGGATTTTTTAGAATTATTCCTTCATACGTCCATGGCCCCATCGGAGAATCACTAACCATATACGAAATTTGACCTGCTTGCGGACTTCCTTCAGGACGAACACCATTGTAGAAATTCGAACAATACGTATAATAGTATTTGTTATTGGCTTTGTTAATTCCTGAGTTTTCGAACATATACGGAGCTGGAATTGGAAGAGCTTCTCCCAGCACACTAATCATATCTTCTCCTAGTTCCATCACTCTAGCAGTGTTCGGCATTGCTTCCTGTCCATCTGGAATACCGCCACCAAAGTAGATATAGCCCTTTCCGTCATCGTCTACTAACACAGCTGGGTCAAACAGCCACGTCACTTTCTCTACACCAGGAGTTTCTCTAGTAAGAAGTGGTTTACCAATAGGATCGACCCAAGGTCCCGTCGGACTGTCACTCATCAATACACCAATATTACTTGCATTATTAGCAAAGTAGATAAAGAATTTATCTTTCCCATCGATCACTTTATGGACTGCAGCTGGCGCCCAAGATTGTGTTGCCCATTTTGCAGCGCCATCTGGACCAGCTGCATCAACAAAGCCATGATCCGTCCAATTGACTAAGTCATCTGATGAAATAACCGAAAGCTTATTAATATTTGCATAAGTATTATCCTTAATATTGCCACTCTCGTCGTACTGAAATACATCATTCGTCGCATAAAGATAGACTCGATCTTCGTATACTAAAGCATAAGGATCTGCTCCGAATTTGTGAGACACTAACGGATTACCGTTCAATATCGTTTTCCCTACCGCTTGAGATGGAGGGGCATAGGAAGGCTTGGATATTGCTCCA
This sequence comes from Paenibacillus sp. Y951, assembly GCF_056786395.1. Lineage (NCBI taxonomy): Bacteria > Bacillati > Bacillota > Bacilli > Caryophanales > Paenibacillaceae > Paenibacillus > Paenibacillus sp. Y951. The sequence continues at coordinate 1,635 of NZ_JBXCIY010000015.1, forward strand.
CTCTCATCAATTTTTTCCTTCTGTTGTGCTGATTCTACAGTCTCTAACGTATCTACCTTTACTTCATCATTCATCATTTCGTCTAGCTCCTTATAAAATAGTTGATTAAAGCCGATTAAAAGTGTCGCAATAATAGCTAATAGAATAGCGACTATTATATATATCTTTTTAGCATTTAATATTATTTATTGCCCCCTTTTAAGCAGAGTTAACATTTTATCTATTAAAGCGTAACGCTTCACTATCGTTGCATCAACCTGCCAAACTGTGGATGAATGACCCTTCAAATTATAGATTTTACCAATCCTTGAAAATGCCCATAAAAAAAGGTAAATATCTCGAGTCACTTTAGCAGCATATCATTATTTATTTGAATACATATAATGACCTTTAATCCTTTAAGTTTACTTCGCTCTAATAAAAGTCCGCTGCCCTCACCATACGTTAATAATAGCCGTCGATGTATGTTAATAATTCCTGTCATTTCATTTTCTTCATCGTTATGCTGGAGTCGATGCTGCAGCGCTATAAGCTGTTCGTCGGTAAGCTGCTCACCATTATCCTCCACAATAATATGGAGCGCATCCAGCTGATAATCAAATGTAATTTTAAGTAAGCCTTCCTCGCTTTTTTTCTCAAGACTATGCTCATAAGCATTTTCTATTATCGGCTGCACAATAAGCCTTGGAACTCTGATGGCATTCATACCTTCTGGCAAATCATCAAATTCCAATCGTATTCGTCTCGAAAAACGAAGCTCTTGAATATCTGTATACATACGCGAATGCTTTATTTCTTCCTTTAGTAAAACAAGATCCTCACCGTTACGAGTAATAAATCGGAAATATTCCCCGAGCATAATTGTAAATTGTTCAATCCGCTCAACATCCCCGATCTTGGCTAAGGAATTCAAAATAAAGAAGCTATTATACAAAAAATGCGGGTTAATTTGAGATTGCAGCTGCTTTAGCTCAGATTTCTGCATCATCATTTTTTGTTTATAATCTTGATCAATTAAACTTGTTAATTTTGTAAGCATATGATTGAAGCGCGTGTATAAATAACCAAATTCGTCCTTTTTTTCATGAACAATCGGACGATCCAATTCTCCTGCTTCCATCCGTCTAAAGCTCTGTACTAGCAATATTAATGGTTTATGAATAAAGCGATACGTAGAATAAGAGAAGACAACAATAGCGATTAGGGATGCGATTGCAAATAACCAAGCCCATTTATAAAAAAAACTTAAAGGTCTTTTTACCGTCTCCTCTGGCAAGTACGTGACTAGCATAAGCTTTAATTTATTAGAATACGCCTTGTCAATATGATACTTTTCTTGATTAACAGATAGCAACGTTAAGTAATCTCTAGATTCTTCATCTTCATTCATATAGTTTTCCACTACATTTGTAGATTCGTCATTACTCATCACTGTATATCCTGAAGAACTGGAAATAAGAAAAGACCCACTGTTTTCATAGATGCTAAGCAACTGTAAAGATTCTTTCAGCTTCTCTGAATCTAATTCAATTTGAACGACATAGTTAGGTAAGTCTCCTTTACCACCTCCATATTTAGAAGCGATAAGTTGAACAGCATCATCTGAATAATATAATCGTTCGCGATTTGTTGAAACATTTGCGATTAATTGTGCATATACTTGCTCATCAAGTTCTATAACAGAATTCAACGCTGAAATTGTTTTGGAGATGCTATAGATATGTATGTTAATATCTTTAATATACGCACTACTATTTTTGAATGATGTAAGTCGATGTATTAAGTAGTTCAAACCCCCTCTTTTTTCCATACTATTCATCTTATCCCATGTCACAGCAAGCTTACTTAATTCACTATCCTCAACTAAATCAAACTGTTGTAGCTCCATCCACTCGATTTCACGTTCTAAATCCTCTAAATAATAGTTTAATTGTGTTACTGTCGCTCTCGAAATTTCTTCACTCGCATTATTATAACTCCAGTTGTACAAATAAAGACCTAGTATAATAATTGGCATAATAACTAGCAAATACGTGAATACTGAACGAAAAAAAATAGTTCCGCGTAGTGATGTTATAGGAAAGTTAAACAAGGTACTACCCCCGAGCCTTTTAATATACCTTTTGGATCATTTGTTTTGTTGATACCAATCATTAGCTTCCATTGTTATTTTGGCTCCACCTAGCTCCTGCCATGTTTCTACAAATTGATCAAATTCATCAATAGAATTACCTAGGATGATATTGATATATGCCTCATGCTGCAGATCGTGCAATATTGATATTCGCTCGATCATCGTTTCAGTTGGAGCACCTGTATATGCTTCATATAATAATTGATCATTAGCTTCATATTGATCAAGGATAGAAAAGGCACCATTCACTCCATACGTCTTGTCCCATCCCCAACCATGATCTTTATCTGTTCCCCCCGCATGGTACAGCTCAATTAACTTTTGAATGGATTGAGCTTCAGCATCCAATCCCGTCCAATCCCCTGTTTGACGAGCTTCAGCTAGCTGACGATAGGCCTCTAAGTTTTTTTGAGCTGGATATGGAGTTACTGGTGATAACTGCCACACAGGATAAGAAGAACTATAATACTCTTTATATTCAGCAGTCTTACCCCAATTTTTCTCGAGATGCAAATTAATTAATTTGACAATTGCTTCTGGCTGCTCTAAGCCTTTACGTACAGCAAAGTATTGATACGTTCTTAATTTTAGTGGAACCTTTGGTAGATTACCGGAAAGAGAAACAATAGGATATGCTTTCCAGTCTGAATCACCATCAAGATTTTGACTGCTTTGCACTACAAACGATCCCCATTGCTCACCATACATCATCCCTATTTTTCCATTAGCAATTTGTTGCTTCACTTTTTCACCATTTTTGAATGAAAACTCGGGATCGAGTTCACCTCTTTTATACATTTGCTGTAATGCCAAAAGTGATTCTTTCACCTCAGGCTGAATGCCACCAAATACAAGATTATCGGAATCATCAACTACCCAAAGTTCAGGATATGCTTCATAACCTGCCATAAAACCTTTAATACTCATAATAGCATCCCATAAATAATTCGTAATGGCTAAGCCAAATGTGTCGTCTTGACCATTTTGATCTGGGTCCATTACTGTAAACGCTCTCGAAATTTCCAATATATCAGTGATCGTTTGCGGTGGATTTAAGCGGAGTTGCTCCATCCAATCCGTTCTTAACCAAATATACATCGCCCCTTCAATAGAGGCATTAGTGTCCGGTATAGCCATTAATTTCCCATCAATTGTAGCAGCATCAAAAATTGATTTTCCTTCTTGTTCTAATATATTTTTAGTCAACGGTGTCGCATAATTGTTGTAAACATCCGTCAAATCCTGAATTAAGCCCTCATTGCTCAATATTCTGAGTTGCTCAGCACTAACTTTAATAATATCTGGAATTTGACCTGAAGAAACGGAGAAACTATGTTTTTGCTTATACAGTTCCCCTTTTGCTGTCCAATCGTAATGGATTGAAATGCCTAATACTTGCTCATAGATTCGGCTCCATCTATTATCTTCTAATGTTTCGTCAGGTAATAAATTTATTAGATCTTCCAAAGCGTCACTTTGTTCACGGACGAATGATAGTTTTATTGGCGGATCATATTTGCTAAGTCCAATCTCATCGTAAACATTGTTATACCCGCTTGATTCTATGAGTTCATCGTTAATATTGATCTTAGTACTGTCCTGCTCACAAGCTATTACTATCAATATCAACCATAGAGTCAAAACTATTAGCTTGACCCATTTTGTCAGCGTTATTCGCAATTTGACTCTCCCCATTCATATTGGATTAATGACACGCCATCACCAATTTTTATCCTCTGTAGCTGTCTAAGTCGATCATACTGATTAGATATTTCGGTCCATCCACAATATCTACCACTTATTGTAAATAATATAGAGACCCCTAACGATTATAGAAAGCGCATACAATTAGTTAGGTATTATTTTTCTGCTTATAATGTACAGTAGGTTAAGCAACATTAACATACTTTAACAGGTTTAATCTTGAAATAATACCCATTAAAATATAGATAAAACTGAGAAAAGGATTGATACATGTGGCCAATGATTCCTTGCAGCATGCAATAAAAACAAGTAAAGGCTTTTATTATCTATTAGATTCAATTAATGAAAGATCATTATATAATATGTAAATATCAACACTTCTCCTAATATTGAGATTACTATTCGTTATCCCAAATATAGATACCCCTTTAATAACCATAGGAAGATTGCCTATTCCTTTATTCTTCAACTCCCTATTCAATTCGCTTATTGCCTTCAAATGTTTATGATTATATATTGCATTTTGTATCAGCAAGCTAATTTTGTCATAATCTTCCTTTTCAGCTAGTTCATAAAAATAATATAATAGCATTTTCTTTAATAACTTAGAAACACGCTTATCCATCTATTTCTCCTTAGTAAAAGTTTTAATTTGATTAAAAATTTTGAACCTCATACATCCTTCTAAACATACCTTCCTTCTCTATTAATTCCGACAATGTACCAGATTCTATAATTTTCCCATCTTCAATAACAACAATAATATCAGCATTTTTAATTGTCGATAGCCTGTGTGCAATGACCAGAACTGTCTTTGTACCTTTTATCTTGATTAAAGCTTCATTAATATTATTTTCAGTTATCGCATCAAGTGCAGAAGTATACTCATCAAGCAGCAACATTTTTGTGTCTTTCATTAATGCTCTTGCAAGTAATATTCTTTGAATCTCACCGCCAGAAAAATTCTTTCCGTTATCAATTACTAACGTGTGTTGCTTGTTAGATAGTTTTTCGATTACCTCTCCCAAGTTAGCTACGTCTATAGCCCAATTAAGACTTTCCTTTTCGACTAACGTCAAGTTCTCATAGTTTTTAGGATAAATAATATTATCAATAACACTTCTATTCCAAAGCATGCTAGACTGTTGATAATAGCCTACATACTCTCTTAAGCTTAAAGTATCATATTCTGCTATATTAATACCATTAATCGCTATCATACCTTCTGATGGGGTTTCATTTTTATGAATCATCTCAAACAATGTTGTTTTACCCGATCCACTAATCCCTACAATTCCAACGAATGTCCCCGGACTTATCTTCATATTAAGATTTTGTATACCGTTCTCTTCTTCTCCATATGTAAATGATAATCCTTTAAATTCTAAACTAGGAACTATCGAGAAATTTGGAACTATCGTGCTTGATTCAAGCTTTTCTTCATAGAATAAATCATTTATATTTTGGGATATTAATTTAATTCTTCCAATATCCAGCGTAGTAGTAAATAATGATTTAAACACACTAAAAAGTCGCGGCAATATTACTATAAAAGCAAGCAGTGTACCTGTTGAAATATTATTCTGCACAATCAAATATAAGCTATAACCATATACAATTCCCGTCACGAGTGAAATAATAAGATCTGAAAATAAATTAAGAATTAAATTATGGAATACATCCGTTTTTTTAGAAACAGACATCACTTCATTATTCCACGCATCCCATCTTTTAATTTCTTCTTTTTGACCATTGCTCACATGAACAGATTTTATGTTGGTAAAAAGATCAGTAAGATAATTTACTCCGTTGTCAAGCAATTGGAAATAGTTAGTTTGTAGGTTATTCGTATACTTACGAATCCTTTTAAATAAAAGCGTGAAAATTGGAAATGCAGTGATGGACAATATCGTTAGTTCAACACTCATAGACACCATAAATACTAATGTCGTAGCTAGCAATATAACATTAGATATCACGCTAGTAGCGGTGTTAACCAATAACACTTCGCTTAATTGCCCTATTTGCGAGGTAATTCTATTAATTATTTCTCCTTTCCCAATTTTATTGATTGCTGAAGCTTTAGTATTCAGTAAATGTTTGAACAAACTAATCCTTATTGATTTAGAAATTTTATTACCTAAATCTTTTGTGTAGTATATAATAAAACTGTTTATTAAAGTGAACACAATAGGAGCTAATACAACTATGATTATAAATATGATTCCCAGCTTCAGATCTTTATTTGGCAAGACCTCATCGAACAACTTCTTGAACGCCATTGGCTGAACAATTGAGATTAATGATACAATTATATTAATCAAAAAAATAAAAACTAATGTGGCAATATTTTTTTTGATAACATGTAGCACAATCCTTTTTATCAAGTAAAACACAACCTTCGCTATTCAATATTTTGCTAATATATAATGAAAGTCCGAAATATCATTAAAATCGTTTATGACAACATCATTGTATTCCACCCATGAATGAAATTCATAATAATGAGCGAGATCATCCCCCGCTTGATCTAGAAGTTGATCTGTCGAATTTAAAAAACTGTTATTTGCGATTCCATCTTCACTGCCGCAGGTAGTGTATAACAATTGAAGTTTATGCGGACATGACGCCAGACTTGCTCCAAGAGTCTTGCCATCACTCGACGTAGGAGCATTTGAAAAAACTCCCACATAATCGAACAAATCTATCATTCCAGGGGCAAGTACAGTCTTGTAGAGCCCGTTGTTCCACGGACTCTCTGTTCTAGTGATTAGCGTAGAATCATGTCTATAACCCCCGAGAATCAAGTTCAGCGCTTGCATTCCTCCCATTGACAGCCCGACAATCGCTCTTCGCGTGCGGTTATATATTATTCCTTCAGATGATGAATCGATCGTTGACCTGACCGCTACCTCTTAACCATTCATATTGATCCCCCCTACACCATGAAGTAAATACAATACATTGTATTTCACGGATTTGTCGTTTGGGTCATAACCTGCAGACAAGTAAACGTTACACGCCTTCAATAGTGGCTCTCCCGTAACGGTTTCTCTTGTTCTCCAGACTAATTAATCATTAATGAAAACGATATCATTACATCAATACTATCACGTGGCTTAAGGGTCTAATAACCTTTCAAATTATATATATTTTCTTATACCGGTAATACTGTATATACAATTCCTTTCATTGCCTGCCATTCCGCTACACATGAGCCCTGATCATATATAAATAGCGTATCTTGCTCACGTGCTTGAATACGGACAGGAAGACTGGTGCGGATGCGGCATTGTGTAGTTGATTCTGTCGCACATATGCGTGCGTATTCCAAACTATGATCCCTCCAAGCAACGTCAACAGTGAAGCCACCCCGTGCACGTAATCCTTTCATATATCCCTCTTTCCAAGCCCTCGGCAAAGCTGGTAACAATCTTAGCTCGTCACAATGACTTTGCAATAACATTTCAGCAATTGCGGCAGTCGCCCCAAAATTTCCGTCAATTTGAAAAGGTGGATGATTATCCAGTAAATTAGGAAGCATCGAATGCGAAAGTAGCGCAACAATATTATCATAAGCCAGTTCTGCTTCCTCAAGCCTTGCCCAGAAGTTAATAATCCATGCTCTACTCCAACCCGTATGCCCTCCACCATTTGCAAGCCGCTTCTCTAATGTTATTTTTGCAGCCGCCGCCAAGTCTGGTGTTTTATGTACTGAAATTTGACTTCCTGGATGCAAAGCAAATAAATGAGAGATATGACGGTGACCGGGCTCTTCTTCCACATATTCCTCCAACCATTCAAGCAATTGCCCCTCGCTTCCAATTTCATCTTGTGGTAAACGTGAGTATACTTGCTGCCATTGCTTACGTAACGATGCATCACATTGAAGTAGCTCGGACGCCTGAATGCATGCTGCAAATAGCTCCCGCAAGATTTGACTATCCATTGCTGGTCCTTCACTGATCGTCCCTATTTCACCATTAGGTAGAATATAGGTGTTTTCAGGTGATACAGAAGGGCTAGTTACTAATAAACCATCTTTAGTTTCAATGAGAAAATCAAGAAAGAATTGTGCAGCCTCCGTTAAGATCGGATACGCCGTTTGTCTTAAAAAGTCTTGATTTTGAGTAAACAAAAAATGCTCCCACATATGCAAGCTAAGCCACGCTGCTCCCATCGGCCAATACGTAGCAGGTACATATCTGTCCTGTGGGGCAGTATCTGCCCAGATATCAGTATTATGATGTGCAACAAAACCACGGCAGCCATACATTTTCTTTGCTGTCACCCGCCCATTAACACGCATTCGTTCCAGAAGATCGAACAACGGCTGATGACATTCTGATAAATTACAGCTCTCTGCAGGCCAATAATTCATCTGTGTATTGATATTAATCGTATATTTGCTATCCCACGGCGGTAGCATATGTTCATTCCAAATTCCCTGTAAATTTGCCGGCAACGAGCCTGGACGGCTAGATGACAGCAATAAATATCGACCGTATTGATACAATACTTCGATTAATTGCAAATCTTCTTTGCCATCCTTTACTCTCTCCAAGCGCTCATTCATAGGCACAGCACTTACATCTTCCGTTGCTTTTAACTTGAATTCGACGCGGCTAAACAATGAATTGAAATCTTCAACATGTTGCTGCCTTAATTGCACATAACTTATACGCGCAGCTTTTTCCAATTGTTGCAATACATACTGTTCAGGGCTGTCATGTCGGAATGAAGTTGCTGCAGCAAGTAATAGCAATACACGATTCGCATTTTTGACAATGAGATGCTCACCTATAATTTCCACCTCTCCACCATCGGCTATTAAGGTTACTCCAGTACGAAAACTTGAACCATCAGCCCCTCCACATTCGCCCTTCATCATTAGCGTACATGTATTCACTTTTGATACGACTTCATAGTGACGATTACTTCCACGCGTTAATCTAACACGAAAATGATGCGCATTCGGTCGATCAGCTGTAAAATGGAAAGCCATAACATTATGATGATAACTGGCAAAACTTTCTCTGCGATAAGAGATCCCATATTGTTTATAGCTGCTGGTAACAATTCCACTTGACATATCCAAGTCTCGTAAATAATGTTCAATTTCACTCGATTCCAACGTTTTCTCATTGCTAACTGCTACTTCATGACTTGCGGCAGGCGAAAAAAATTGGATGTTCAAATCACCAAGCGGCATGTAATGACGTTGCGCTTCTGGTAATCCAGACAATGCTAACAATGATAAATCTTCCGCTCGATTTAATTCACCTGCTCGGATTGCTTCACGGATAGTCTGAAGATGGTCCAATGCATCAGGATTATTACGATCACGTGGCCCCCCATACCAAACACTATCTTCATTCAAAGCAATTCTTTCCTCAATGGGATCGCCAAATACCATCGCTCCCATAAATCCGTTACCAATAGGCAACGCCTCATTCCAGTTAACTGCCGGCTTATTGTACCAAAATTCAGACTTTGCTTTCATCATTATCCTCCTAATTTTAATCCCGTCATTAAGTGTCTAGCCATTTAGAACATATTCAATAATTCCCCAATACGAAACCGTGCCTTTTCATTACTAATTTGAAGCAGTTAGATGAATCTAGCTAAGCGAGACTGACATAAGCCAACACCCTCAAGAAAGCGTTGTCGATTATAACTCTACAATTGCTTTTATTACCTTAGATTGAGGCAGCAACCACTCCTCGAAAGCCTCCGTCAGCTGCTCAAACTTGCAGCGATGTGTAATATATTGCTCCGCTACAATATGCCCGAGTGACATTGCCTCTATAACTGTCTCAAAATCTTGTCGAGTAGCATTACGACTGCCCAATAATGTCAGCTCCTTACGATGGAAGTCAGGATCATGAAATGTAATATCCCCTTTAAACAGACCTACATAAATCAAGCTTCCACCATGCGACGTATAATCAAATGCATTCATCATGGATTGGGCATTCCCAGTTGCATCAACTACAACGCTCGCAAACTGATTGGCTGTAAGTTCTGCGACTTTTTGTATTGGATCTTGTAAGGCATGGACCGTATATGCAGCATTTCCCCATGATTCTGCAAATTTTAAGCGCTCTTCATTAACGTCCATAGCAATCGCTTTAGCCCCCATACTGTGTATAAGCGCCATAATACCAAGTCCAATGGGTCCTGCACCGATAACGAGTGCTGTTTGACCTGCCTGCAATCCTGAACGAGCGATGGCATGTGCACCGATTGCCAGTGGCTCCAGCAAAACAGCTTGATCTAAGCTAAGCTCATTTGTTTTAATGAGATAATTAATCGGTACCGCTACTCTCTCCTTCATTCCACCATCAATATGAACACCAAACACTTTCATTTCATTGCAGCAATTGAATTTCCCCTGCAAACAAGCTTGACATAGACCGCAATGAAAATACGGAATAATGCTTACTTGATCGCCTTCCTGTAATCCAAGATCATTGTCGCTAATCTGTATAATCTCGCCTGCAAGCTCGTGTCCAAGAACTCGCGGATATGTAAAAAATGGCTGATTGCCTCTATACGCGTGATAATCTGTTCCACATATTCCAATGCGTCGAATCTGTACAACTGCATAGTTTTCTTTCAGCTTAGGCTCTGGCAGTCTTTCATGTATTACAAGCCTGCCAACCTCTTCACATACAATCGCTTTCATCATACATCCGCCCCTTAAATATACTCTTGCCTGTTCTTATAGCTGCTCATTGTACTCAGAACGTCCACTAGTCCAACTAGCATTAGCAATCGGCTTTAAAATTTCCATAACTTCCTTAAGTAGCTGCTGATCTAATTTTTCCTCAACCCATGTAGCATTTTTAGTTATATTTTGCGGATTAGCAGTACTTACTAGCGTTGTAGGGATTTCAGAATTCGCTGTTGAATACTGAACTGCAAGCTTCGCAATATCATAACCGTGCGTTGCACAATAATCTGCTGCCTGCCTACAAATTTTCTTGACTAACTCACTAGCTGGGTGCCAGACAGGTATTGGTCTTGTGCCTAATAGTCCCATAGACAAAGGAGAGGCATTGACCAAACCTACATTTCGTTCCTCTAGCAAAGGCAGTAGCGCTAGCAAAGAGTTGTCATTTAGAGCGTAATGACAATACGATAATATGCAATCTATATTGATTTGTGGAATTAATGTTTCAAATAACTGGATTGGCAGTCCGCTAATTCCACAATAACGAATTTTCCCTTGCTCCTTTAGACGATGAAGAGTTGGAATTGCTTCTTCTATAATAATTTCTGCAGGTACAAACTCGATATCATGTAAAAACAAAATATCGACGTAATCTGTATTTAATCTAGCTAGACTTTCATCTACGCTTGAAACAATCTTCACTGCTGAAAAGTCAAAATTGCTCTCACCATATCTCCCAGCCTTGGTCGATAAATAAAATGTGCTACGATCAAGCTCCTTAATCACTTTCCCCAGCACACTTTCTGCCTTCGTCAAACCATAATAAGGAGCAACATCAATATAATTAATCCCCTGATCGAGCGCTGTATGTACCGTTCGAATGCTCTCCTGCTCATTCGTATTACGAAATACGGATCCTAGTGATGAGGCTCCAAAGCTTAGCGCTGAAACCTCCATATCAGTTATACCTAGCTTTCTATACTTCATCTTGCTCCCCCTTATTTACGAGATTATAAAAAATTGCTGCATTGGAACCAAATAGTCTTGCCTGTTCTTCAGCTCCCCAAGCTTGCGGCAAGGCTGATTCAACAATATGGATAACCTCATCGTAGCTTGCAGCAAGCAAGCATACAGGCCAATCGCTACCAAACATAACCCGTTCAGTGCCAAAGCAGTGCAATATATGCTCAATATAAGAAGTAAATTGCTCGTAGCTCCAGTTGTCATGATCAGCTTCTGTCGCCATGCCAGATAGTTTGCAGTATATTCCTTTATACTGAGAAACGAGGCTCATTTGCTGTGACCATCGATCAATATCTCCTTCTGCAATGTTTGGTTTTCCAATATGATCGATAACCGCCTTCATAGTAGGAAAAATTTCAAGCAACGCAATAATTGTATCCAACTGGTTAGCAACGACAAGCAAATCCAATGGAATTTCTCGCTCCACATAGTATTCAATTTTATAAATAATTTCTGGATCAAGTACCTTTGTACTATCCTCCATATCCTGAAGCATGAGGCGTAAGCCTACTAGCTTGGAATACTGCTTAAGCTCAGTATACTGTACTATATGATCACCATTAAAAAAGTCAATCCAGCCCACTACTCCAAGTATAGAAGGAGTTTTATCTGCTAATTGTAAAATGTATACACTTTCCTCTAATGTTGGTGCTGCCTGCACTAAAATACTTCCAGCTAGTTGATGCTTTTTCAAGTGGAGTGATAAATCAGGAGGCAAGAAATCGCGATACAGAGTCGTTAACTGTGGAGTTATCCAGCCATAATCTCCTCTTTTAATAGACCAATAGTGTTGATGAGCATCAATTCTCATACTAGCTCAGCTCCTTCTCTAAATGACTCTTGACTACCGAGACGGCTAACAGTTATTACAATGCTATCATTGTAAACTACAAATATTGATAGTGTAATGTCTTAAAATTGCGTTTTCATCACATAATTTGATATTATATACTAAAACAAGTGAAGGTGATTGTATCATGGCCATCCGAAAAACATTTGAAAGCAACGTATTATTTCCATTTGAGCTTGTCCATCAAGCCAAGAGACAGCAAGAGAATGAGCTGCCGGATCATTTTCATGATCATTATGAGCTTGTCTATATACACGAAGGAAAAGGTGTATTTTTTATTGATCACTTATGGTATGAAAAACGTAAAGGCGACTTTTTCCTCATACCTGGAAATACGATACATCACTCGCTACCTGATGATGAAGAACCCATTGTATCATCTGCTATTTTTTTTGCTCCCTATTTAATAAATTCGCTTCCACACGATCCCAATTATTTCTCTCTCGCTTGCTTCGAATATGCAAAACAAAAAAAGCTCTACAAGCTAGATCTACCTGAGCAAGTGAAAACAATTGTAGAAGCCTCACTTTTCAGTATGTCAAAGGAGTGGGAACAGCGTCCAGTTGGCTATCAAAACGCGATATGTTTGATACTTGGTCAATTGCTACTCCAGCTTAATCGTATTACAAACTCAAGTTCTTTCAAACAAACAGCCAATTCACGCTATAGTCCCTCGTGGATGCTTTCCGCTTTGCAAACTATTGATCAGCATCCTGAGCGCGAACATAGCCTAGTTCAGCTTGCAAAAGATGCATCTGTTTCAACAGCTCACTTCTCCAGAGTGTTCCGACAGCTAACGACGATGAATGTAACCAATTACGTCAACACGAAACGAATTGTCAAAGCCAAACAACAACTATTGGAAACTGATCACACTATTGAATGTATTTCTGAACTCTGCGGTTTTCAAACGGCTACTCATTTTTATCGCGTATTCAAGCAAATTACAGGTGTCACACCTAGGCAATATGCCGATACTACCTATAAAACATCCTTTAAACTGTTATAAACCTTCTATATTTCCCCAAGCTGTGTGGTTGAAGCTAGTAAAAAGCAACATTTTTACATATGTAAGCAACGTTTTACTATAGGATTCACTTTCTTGCATATGCTTAAATATGTTTATAGCTTCTACCACACGAAAAAGGATGATTTTGAGATGAACAATAATAAGCAGCTTGGCCTGCTCCCTGCACTTGGTTGGAATTCATGGAACACTTTCACTTGGGATATTAATGAACAATTAATCCGTGAAATCGCTGATTTATTCGTATCTGAGGGTTATAAAGATGCAGGATATGAATATGTTGTTATTGATGATTGCTGGAGCTTGAAGGAGCGTGATGAGCAAGGTAATTTAGTCGCTGATCCTGAGAAGTTTCCTAGTGGCATGAAAGCACTCGCCGACTATATTCATTCCAAAGGCTTAAAGTTTGGGATGTACTCCTGTGTAGGAACCCACACATGTGCTGGATATCCTGGCAGCTTTGAGCATGAATTTCAGGATGCTAAGAAGTTCGCCGAATGGGGAGTAGATTACTTGAAATATGACTATTGCTTCAAGCCTCGTCATATTTCTGGTGAGTTGCTTTATAAGCGCATGAGTCTAGCACTTAAAAACTGCGGTAGAGAGATTCTTTTTTCTGCTTGTAACTGGGGAGAAGACAATGTCTATCACTGGATTCGCGAATCAGGTGCTCATATGTATCGCTCTACTGGAGATATTCGTGATAACTGGATTTCTATAAAGGAGCTAGCCATTTCACAGCTAGACAAGGAGTGCTATACAGGTTCATTCTGTCATAACGATATGGATATGCTTATTGTTGGCATGTATGGTGGTAGCAACGACAACTATATCGGAAAAATAGGTGGCTGTAGTGATATTGAGTATAAAACTCATTTCTCTATATGGAGTATGATGGGTTCTCCACTAATGATCGGTAGTGATATCCGTAAGGCAACGCCAGCTACAAAAAATATATTGCTTAATAAAGATCTGCTCGCGATAAATCAGGATTTGGAGGCACGTGGGGCTTACCGTATCAAGCCAGAACCACAGTGGTTTCATGATAACGAAGTATTTATGCTTGTAAAGGTACTTACTGATGGCGACGTAGCAATCGGCTTTTTCAATCTAAGTGATAGCCAACGAGAGATTTCTTTGCTGTTTTGGGATATCGGCTTGCCATATGCTTCAAACTTTTCATTGTCATTGTATGATTGCTGGGAGCATAAGGAACTAGGAGTCTTCAAAGAACGCTTCTCCCCTACCGTACCAGCACATGATTGCCTCGTTATTAGAGCAAGGCTAGTGTAGACATGAACAGCACGAGATGTTGCTCTAGCTGTAGAGTACCACTTATTACCGATGACGTTGCCATTTATCTGAAGCTAGTCTCTATTAAAGCGAAGGACTTTCTGTGCATCAATTGCTTAGGAGAAAAGCTCAATTGTGGACGCGAGCCAATTGAGCGATTAATTCAATATTATCGTGCGTCTGGTAAATGTGTTCTGTTTCGTTAATTCCTTACTTGTGCCGATGCAACAACATATACTCTGATGGAGTATATGTTGTTGCATTTTTAAATACCTTTGAAAAATATAGAGGGTCACTGTAGCCTACGGAATAGGCTACTGATTTTATTGATAAACCTTCATTCTTTAACAGCTCACTTGCACGCTGAATACGAACCTTCGTGATATAATGTAATACTGACATACTTGTTGCCTTCTTAAATAAGCGAAACAAATAACTTCGTTCAATATTCATATGCTCCACAATAGTAGTAACCGTTAAAGAAGGCTTCCAATAATGATGCTCAATATACTCCCTCGCTAATCTTACATAATCGGTATCGACTAAGTTAGCTTCCGACGGGAAAAATTCTATATAATACGAAAGCAACAAACGAATCTTTGCATCAGATCGTATTTGTTCATATGCCTTTAACTCGCCATATAAACTCACATCATAAAAAGATGTCATATTTTGCGGGGCTGCCTTAGTAACAGGATAATTTAGCTTCAGGGTAGTTAAAGCTAATAGCTGCGGCACTTCACTCCCTTTAAATTCATGCCATACATATTCCCAAGGATCTAGTGGATCAGGGTAATAATAAATTTGTATGTGCGGAAATATAATAAAGCTCTCTCCAGCGATAAGTTTGAATTTACGCTGACCAATTTCATAATAGCCTTGCCCGCTTATAATATAATGCAATGCATAAATATCCCTTACACCAGGCCCCCATTGATGCATATTACATGGCTTATAGCCGCTACTAACGTAACTTAAAACTCTTTCGTTATGTAACTGACGAATATTCCCCTCCCCTTTCATTAAACCTTCGCACATCAGAAGGTGTGATCCCCTTGTACTGTTTATATAGCTTTGTAAAATAGTTCGCGTTCTCACAACCAACTTGAGTAGCAATTTCACCTATTGTCGCCTGACTACTAATTAATAGACGTTCCGCTTCACTTACCCGGCAGACGTTAACATATTCAATAAAAGTTCTCCCTGTTAGCTTTTTGAATTGTTTGCAGAAATAATACTGATCAAGACCTACTATCATTGCTGCCTGCTTAACAGATAATTTCTCAGTATAATGCTCTTTCACATAATCAATTAATTGCTTAAAATGATCTCGATTCGCAAAATATGGCTCTCTCTCTATAGCAATAGGTTGAAGCCTACTATAATACCGAGCAAGCTTAATAAACCAAGCATAGAGCTTCGCTTTTACAATGAGCTGATAACCTATTTCTTTATTAAGAAATTCCTTTGTTATTTCATCTAGCTCCATCTTATAATGACTATCCCACTCTTCGAATCGTGAAATTAGTAGTGGAAAATGTGCTTTTCCTTCCAAGTACATCGATAATAGTTGAACATGAATTGGATCGTTCATCCACTCGTTAAACAGCGCTGGGTTGAATACAATACAATCCATCTCAAAATCTTCATCCGATTGTGAATAGCCTACATGCAAACTTCCTCCAGGTACAAGTAGTACATCCCCTGCTGTAACTTCAATCGGACGACTATCTATATGAAAAACTGCCTGACCTTTACGTACAATAATCAATTCCAGATGGACATGCCAGTGCAAATAAAGGATACAATCTCCCTTTTTAATGTTACGAGCTCGATTTGGAAATATTTGAATAGGATATGCTTTTTGCGTAAGTCTTGTATCTTCCCATAATTCCTTCGGATAACTCATCTGCGCTGGAACACCTCCACAATATAAGACTAATTTCCGCCAATATCGGATAACGCAACCTAGTAAAAACTGATCTATAATAGGGTTGCTATCAATAATATATGACAATATTGGAGTGATAACAAGTATGGAACAGTCAATTCGTATTGGAACGCTAGTTAATGGTGGTAACGCAGATCTTGTCATTCCACAAATTGTAGGTCATGGCTTTGAATCGTTCAATCCTACATTTTGGCAGACAACAGGCGAAACAGATCTGAAAGAGCTTGCTAAGCGCATTCGTGCCCTTTCTGATGAGCACGGTTTTGTTATTTCAGCTGTAAGCGTATTCGGAAATCCACTTACTGGAGCCGGCGACAACTCCGATACTTTAGCAAGCTGGGAAAGATTAATTGATCATGCTCACTTGTTCGGAGCAAATATTGTTTCTGGATTTACAGGTCGCATTACAGATCGTCCGATAGATGAATCTATTCCAAGATTCAAAGAAGTTTTTGGAGAACTTACTAGACGTGCAGCGGATAAAGGGGTGCGTATTGCATTCGAAAACTGTGATATGGGCGGAACTTGGGAGCGTGGCGACTGGAATATTGCTCATAATCCAACTGCTTGGGAGCTAATATTCAACGCTGTACCAGAAGACAATATCGGGCTAGAGTGGGAACCCTGTCATCAAATGGTTAGCTTAATTGATCCGATTCCGCAATTAAGAAAATGGATAGATAAAGTATTTCATGTTCACGGTAAAGATGCCACGATTGCATGGGATATTGTCAAAGAACATGGAGTTCACGGTCCGCAGCCGTTCGTATGGCATCGTACTCCGGGCTTTGGTGATAGCAACTGGTCGGATATTATTACAATTTTGCGCCAGCACGGCTATAAGGGCTCAATCGACATCGAAGGCTGGCATGACCCCGTTTACAAGGATGAGCTAGAAATGACTGGACAAGTGCATGCACTTAACTATTTGAAATCTTGCCGAGGCGGACAGTATGTGCCTAACCCAATCTAGAGGAGGATGAATCAATATGGCAAGCTATAACGTAATTATTGCAGGCTGTGGCAATATGGCTAACGCATGGGCTGATTATGTATTAACTCGTGAGGATACAACAATTGTAGCACTTGTAGATATTTTCCCAGAAGCAGCGAAAGGCTTTGCTGAACGTAAAAACATTGATTGTCCGATATTTATAGACATTGGTGAGGCGATTCAAGCGACTGGAGCTAATCTTGTGCTAGATATTACGATCCCTGCTAGTCATTATGACATTGCCTCAACTGCGATGAAACTTGGCTGTAATGTACTCGCTGAGAAGCCTCTTGCAGAAACGATAGACCAATGTACCGAGTTAGTCTCCATGGCAGCCGAATACGGTAAAACGCATGCGATTATGCAAAACCGTAGATTTGACCCAAGAATACGTTCGCTTCGTAACTTAATTACAGATAATACGATTGGCAAGGTTGGTTTTGCGAGCGCTGACTTCTTTATCGGCGCACATTTCGGAGGATTCCGAGATGCTATGGAAAGTCCATTGTTACTTGATATGGCGATTCATACGTTCGATCAGGCACGTATGATTTTAGGAGCAGACCCTGTTTCCGTCTACTGTCATGAGTTCAATCCGCATGGCTCTTGGTATGCAGGTAATGCAATGGCACTATGCATATTTGAAATGTCTGATGGCTCTGTGTTCGATTATCGCGGCTCATGGTGCGCAGAAGGTGCTCCTACCTCATGGGAAGCAGCATGGCGAATTATTGGTGACAAAGGAACAGCAATATGGGACGGACATGGTGTTCCATATGCTGATATCATTAAGTCCGAGTCACAACAAGGCAAGTTTATGTATGAGTATGATCGTGTGAAAGCTGAGGAAATTGAAATGCCGCTAACATTCCATGCGGGCTGCCTTGAAGATATGTTTTTAGCGCTATCTGAAGGACGTAAGCCTGAAACAGATAGCAGTGACAATATTTATAGTATGGCGATGGTCATGGCTGCTGTTGAAAGTGCGCGTGTTGGAGCTAAGGTAGATATCAAACGCTTTATTAATAAAAACTAGAGTTGACTACTCTTAATCGTACAACAAAAAGAAGCCCTCCCTATAATGGTAGTTTGAAACTTCCATATTATAAGAGTGACTTCTTTTTTCGTGTAACTAATCTCAGATATTTATTGAAGCTCCAGCAAATTATAAAGCAATAATACAGCCTCTGCACGTGTAGCGGCATCTCTAGGTGCAAAATTGTTATTTAACTTACCTTTGATTAATCCCGACTCTTTCAGTTTAGATATTGCTTCCTCTGCATATTGTGGGATTATTGCGCTGTCAGCAAACTCCCCACCATTATTTTGCTTAGGCAATACAACACCCGCTAAAGTTAATGCCCGATATAGCATGACTGACATATCTTGACGAGTAATAAAAGTGCCAACTCCGAATTGACCATTAGTCATCCCTTGTACGATACTATAATGTGCAGCAATAGCAACAGACTTCTCATAATAAGAATTCTGCGCAATATCACTAAAGGAATGACTAGCCTCTTCTGATTCTAGCTCCAAAGCTTGAATGAGTAAGTAAATAAATTGTTCCCTTGTTATTGGACTAGACGGCTCAAAAGTCGTCTCCGTTATACCATTAACAATATCTCTTGCCGCTAATGATTCAATGGCAGTACGAGCCCAATCGACACGCTCCAAATCAGTAAACTGAGCGGATACAGATCGTATCATATATTGACCAGTTGGCTGTGCTCGGAAGACAACTTGCTGTAAGTTAGCAATGTAGCGAGCATTTTTAATAACTTTCAACTGGCCATCTTTGTCAATCATATATACAACGATTTGTCCTGGCTTATCATTAGATTTCAGTGTGTATGGATACGATACAAGCATCGTTTCATTATTAGCAAACTTATTTACTTGTTGGCCGCCTACCGTTATTGCGACAGCGATTGTATTACCGTTTCCATTGTTACGCACTGTTTCTAATAAATCCACATCCGCAATCTTACTTATTGAAATAGTAGCTTCCTTGTTACTATCATTGGATAATACAGAGATAGGCAGTTCAACATCCGCTATACTAGTTGCCACTTTAATAAATTTGATACCAGATGTAATCGCTTTTTGTAGCTGTGTCCCTGTTAAAGTTATCGTAAGATCATCAGCCGTTTCAACTTGCAAAGTAAGCGTATTACCTTCTACATTATTAATCGATGCATTAAACTTCTCGTCAGAGTAGCTAATACGTTTCGTTCCATTTTCAATATCTTTTGGAGTTGTTTCCCCCGATATTGATGGCTTTGGTGATGGCTTTGGTGTTGGGATAGGCCCTTGTTCACCGTTATCACCCTCTAATAATCTCAATATACCAAACCCAGATGTATCAGCCCAAGAGTTTCCTGTAGCATCATTCCATATTGCAACGCTATCACGTATACCACTGTCATTTTCATCATTATTCACTTGTACATCAAAGCCAATGACGTCTTTTGCTTGTGGAGCTGTTCCATTCCAAGCAATGGCTGCTTCGACAATATACCCCTCCGTAGTTAATCTAGTTGCAGAAACTAAATTATCTGTCAAAGAAACTGGACTTACACTTTGTTCATTGTCAAAGTTAATCCGATATTGACCATCATCCAATTGGTATGTTGTCGTTTTTCCATTATTCTGATCAATAAAGATTTCGAATGAATCCTGTTCCCATACATTCGGACTACGCTTTGAAATAAGAGAATCTTTGACCTCAGCTAGAACGTATAAGTAATCGTCATCCCATAATGTTCTTACTTTTGCTGTAGATCCACTTGTTCCAGTTACCCAACGATCTGTTGTTATTTCATTTGTATTGCTCCATACCGCATCTATCTCTCCATCCACCTTAACCGTTCCTCGTACTGCAGCCGTATCACGTGGTCCTTTTTGGAGACTAACAACTCCAAATCTAGCTGGATCAGAATCCTGTTCATTATACTCATCATTCCAAGAAACGCTCGTTATACCTTCGGCAGTGCCATCATTAATTCGGATATCGAAGCCGATCTCTTTACCAATTGCTGCAGCTTCCATTGGGATCGATGCCTCAAGTCGATAGCCTGTAGCCGTCTCAACTATTTGATAACCATTTTCAGGTGAATATCTTTCTTCAACACGCTGATATAAGTATTTCCTATCATCAGCTTCAAACGTGTCCGTTTTCCCATTATCTCCATCAATGAAGATTTCAATCGAATCGCTGGCATGCAATGTTTGATCAAAAACATCGACCATCACGTACAAATTATTCGCATCCCATAATGTGCTAAACTGTGCTGATACAGCTTCCTCACCCTGTACAGAGACGAGCCTCGCTAAATCCCATACCGCTTCCCTATTACCGTCTATACTTACAGTCGCAGCAGATGCATTCGTATACTTTGTTTCCGGCGGTGTTTTACTCGGGTCAACTAATGCCCAGTAAGCAAGTTTAGCCTGAAGCCCCTCATCAAATAGCAATGGCCAGTTATTACGCGGAACGGGGAAGGTACGAAGCCAAGAATTCATATCATCCTTGCCCCAGAAAATAACTGCAGTAATTTGATCTGAGTGCTTTTTGAACACTTCAAAAATTTCTCGATAACGGTTTGCTTGTTTAATTTGTAGATCGAGAGGAAGTGTCTCATACGCTTGTGAATCACTTGTATAAATACTCATATCTAGTTCTGTAATTTGCTGCTCAATACCAAGATCTCGGAACGCTCCGATCATATCGTCTAATGCCTGTATACTTGGATTTTGAATACTAATATGAGTTTGGTGACCTACACCATCAATTGGAACTCCTTTACCTTGTAATCGTTTAATTAAATTGTATAAATCTTGTCTCTTTTCAGGTTGATCAGTATTGTAATCATTAATATACAGCTTAGCCTCCGGATCTGCTGCATGCGCAAACTCAAATGCTTTCTCGATAAATTCTTCACCTGCTATCTGATACCAAAGACTATTACGCAAGCCATTTGGTTTTTTATCACCAGGCTCGAGCACTTCATTGACGACATCCCATGCATAAATTTTCCCTTTATATCGGCCAACAACCTCATTAATATGTCGTTCCATTCGTTCATATAGTACTTCCTTGCTTACTAACTCCCCCTTGTCATCATAAAACACCCAATCTGGAGTTTGAGCATGCCAAATCAGTGTGTGACCACGAGATTTTATGCCATTATCAACTGAAAAATCTATAATTTTATCTGAACGTGTGAAATCAAATTGTTCTTCTATAGGCTCAGTCGCATCCCATTTCAACTCATTACCTGCTGTCAGACTATTAAAATGCTTTTTCAAGAGCTGAGCTTCCGGTCCTAGTAGATCTTCGATTTCATTAACAAGCAACGAAGTTCCCAGTAAGAAATCATCTGCAAATACGTCCTTAAGAGACGGTATATCTTCTTGTATTTCAATTGGAACTGGAGCAGCAATACGTTCTATAACAACATCATCCATATAAAATTCTAGTGTCGGATTTTCGAAAGATTCTAAGTATACTCCAATATTCTCAATCGGATTAATTAAATGATATTGACCTGATAGTTTCACCCAAGTACTATCTGTTACCGTTTTGGACATTACATTTTCATAATAATCTATGCTCGCTGTCGTCCTTTGAAGCATTAACGAAACAGATGAAGGTTGTGATCCTTCTGGCAAACGAACCCAAGCAGATATTTCATAGTTTGCACCTTGCTCCATAACAGTCGTTAAATTGTATGAAGGACCATTCCAACCAGCCGTTCTGCCCGTTACCTGAAGACCATAATTGCCGCTGTAGGCTGCAGCAGCGTTAGCAGTTAACTGTTCAACACCACCACGACCAACCCAGCCTTGACTCGTTCCATCCTCAAAATCAAATGTAACGGTTAACGATTCTGCACTCACTTGCGCGGGCATAACACCATTTACACCCAGTACCAATATCATGATCAAAGCCAACATTACTAAACTACTTTTCCGTAAACCCTTCATAATAGATCACTACACCTCTCACCATCATATTTTTTCGTATAATACGTAAGCCATTCATGTAGCTCTGCGCTGTCTTATCGAATAACCACCAATAGTATAGCGCTTACAAAATTGTTGAGTAACCTTACAATAGCTGGTTATATACCCTAGTAAATATAGTTATCGTCGAATGATCGAATAAGTGAATCCTGTCCTTCACGGAAAAAAGAGTATAATTAGCCTCAGTTTAAAGGCAAACTATACTCTACTTATAAATTACAACAATACTTCATTATATTAACGCTCCACAATGATCGAATCTCGGTACTCCTGCGGGGTCATTCCTGTCGTTTTTTTGAAAAATCTTGTAAATGAATGTGCCGCTTCATAGCCAACTAGCAAAGCAACATCGCGCACCTTTAATTCACTATTACATAATAGCTCCTTAGCCTTTTTTGCCCGGCATTCATCAATATATTCGGAAAGTTTAACACCATGCTCCTGTTTAAAAAAGCGTGATAAATAGGATGGATTGAAGTAATACATTTCTGCTAAACGAACGAGCGACAGATCCTCACTAAGACTCTCTTGAATAAACTTACATATTTTATCAATTATTAAAGTTGACCGATCCCGTTCATCGATACTTTTCAGCTTAAAAATCCGCTCTCCTAGCAATTTCAAATATTGAAAGGCTTCTTGGATCGAGGTATGCTCGTCAAAGCGCATTAATTTACTATAATCACCGATACTAGATTGCAAACCAAAGCGATTAATACAAGACAGCAGCATTAACGCAATCGAATAATATGTTTCAATTGAGCGATGAACGGAATCATTGATTTGCAAAATAGGCTGTACAGTCTCTTCAAAGCATTCAAAAAACTGATCAGATCTCCCCGCATCTAAATGTGCATTGAGAATTTCCACTCTCGGTCCAAGTCGAAAACTTTCATTTAAATTTGATGTCATCTTCTGCTCATTGCGATCAATTTGAATTAATGAGACTCCATCACCAATCTTCATCTTCTGCAACTGTCTAAGCCGTTCATACTGATTAGACAGTTCGCCCCATGCGCATGTACGACCACTTATAGTAAATGAAATTGAGATGCCAAGTGATTCTAAGCATGCTCGCTGGATTAATTCTAAAGTTCCTTCTAAATATTTAATTAAATGATTGCTAAATTTTTCATCAGCATGTTCTGAGGTTTGAAGCAGCCATAATAGATCACCATGTTTATCAACTAGAGTAACGCTATGTATCTGCTCCCCCATAAATGAATTCCAAATGGCCCTTGTTAACGAAAACATTTCACTTTTTTCAACATAAACTGCTTCAAAGGAATATGATAAATGACCGAGTGCTAACACAACAGGAGCTTTAGCATCTAAATCTATATTCAATCCTTCAAACTCTAGCATTAATGAATCTTGATGTTTATCATTGACTTGGCTGTCATGTAGAAAATGTCTGAAATATTCCCCCTGCTCCATAAATCTTAACGTATCTATCTGTTTTTGTGATTGTTGTATTAAATTATACATTTGATTTTCAGTATTGATCTCTTGAATAACTTCCTGCACCGTTTGAGTGACTTTCGAGTAGCCTTCCGTTTTCAATAAATATCTAACATTCGACTTTTGAATTGCTTGATATGCATATTCGAACTCACTATAGCCTGTCAAAAAAATGATTCTACATCTAGGCCAAAATGTTCGGATCTCTTCCATCAATTCCAAACCGCTCATACCAGGCATACGTATATCGGTAAGTACGATATCAACTCTTGTTCGTGATAACCAATTCAGCGCTTCTTTTGCTGAGTAGGCTTTACATATATCTAATTCATCTGACATAACTTGATTAAACACTTCGTACAATGCTTCTGTAATTATTTCTTCATCATCTACAATAAGTAGTCTGTACATTCGAATTCTACTCCTTCTGCTTAATAAGCAGTCACGGTAAGTCATTGTCTACTTATAACTTTATTACCTGCTATATTGAGCTTACACCAAACGAAAAACGGTAAGCGTTTACAATTAGATGGAAAGTAAATGATAAAACGATTCGGATAGAACATAACTATTATATGTAATGTTCCAATGTAAAGCAACGTCCATTTATTGATTTTATTATCTTTCTTTTACTTGTTACAGAAAAACAGAATACCTTACCTCGAAATACAAGGTGAGATATCCTGTTCTAATGAGCGGATTACAAATTTGGCATATAAACTACCATACCATTATTTAAAATCAAAATTTCATACGATACATTGCTTTATTTTCTAAACCTCTTATCATCGGAGTCCACTCTTCAGTATGAGACATTGTATCGAGTGCATCCTCAGCCATTTGGAGCTTTGCATCTAGTGCATCGATGTGATGCAATGCTACTGCCTCGGCCATTTGAGGCTGTACCGGGCTTCCCCACTCTCCCAAATTATGATGAGAAAGCACCAAATGCTGTAGACTAATCACTTTATTAGAATCTAGACTAATATTGCACCGAATTGCCGCCTCTACAATCCAGTTAGAAGCCATAGAAATATGTCCAATTAAATTCCCTTGGTTGCTATATTCAGTTACGATCCCTAGCTCCGCATTCATTTCCTCAGGCTTGGCAATATCGTGAAGGATAATGCCAGCTTTAATAAGATCAATATTCAAAAATGGACGCTGACGAGCTATAAACTCCCCGAGTTCTAGCATTCTAACGATATGATAAGCAAGCCCTGCAAAATAAGCATGGTGATATGTTTTGGCAGCCGGGTAATGCATTAACTTATCCTCTACTTTTGCAACGCAAAACGATACGATTTGTCTGATCTCCTCATCGGTAATACTATTCATTACCTGCTTAATAGTATGAATAAGATCAATCGGACGTATAGGAGCGGACCGTATGAAATCGGTTATAGCTACTTGATCTTCATCCGTTACTTTACGAATTTTAATAATTTTCACTTGTAATCTTTCACGATAGGTTTGAGCTAAACCTTGGATTTTCACCAATCCCATTGGGAAAAATGTTTCTTTATCGGTTGCTGTAGCCTCCCAGTATTTTGCTGATATTTGCCCGCTAGCATCGCATAATACGATATCAAAATAATCTTTAGCTGGCGTATTATTCGTTTTTTTAATGTCTAACTCTCTCAGCAAATAAAAACCTACAAATTCCTCATTGGGTGTCAACTGATTAATAAGTGTCATGAGACCCTCCTGCATTTGTATTCTAATCCTATTAAGTTCTACTTTAATACATTATTAATATTGCTGCAAATCTATATGGACATAACAACAGAATACCTTACCTCGAAAAACGAGGTGAGATATCCTGTTTATTAGATTAGATCTTTTTCAGTGGCTTCCGTGAAACACCTCATTCGACCCCATCTTCAAAGTGTTTGTGATGATGCTTATCACCCTTATGCTTGAGATCATCAATTGTTTCTTCTAGTGTAGAAATCACTTGTTCTTTCATTTGCCTTACTGTTTCATAGAACACAATTTCTTGATCTCCAACTGGCTTGATGCCGGCAAGTGCTTGTGCAGAAACAAATCTGCGGTGATAATTTTCGAACTGTTCTAGTGAGCTAATTACATGTTTGGCATATAGAGCGATGTCTTTGTTTTGACTTGGAATTTCAGTCTGCAATTTTTCGATTCGATTCATCATGATAATCATCCTCTCTCTGCAACGCTTATGAGGTTAGCTGACGGATTCGGGCTGTGAAATCATTGATAATTTGAATGATACTCTCGACTCTCGAAAATGTAAACAACTAATTTAAATTGATAAAAAACGTACAAATCCCATTTACAGGATGTTGTACGTTTAGCTATTATTGGGCCAACTCATTATTCATAAAGCATTAATCGGGGGCACGATTGGCCTTTTCATTTCCACTTTTAGCTTTACCTTGAATTTCTGGAACAGGTGCAATATCGTTTTTCGGGAAGTTCTGCTTTTTATTACTTTCAGTACTTATGTTTTCACTTGGATCTGGACGCTTCATCCCTGCTTTGGCCATGATTATCACCTCATCATTAATATGCCAACTGTCTAGAATTTTATGCATTCAATGAGCCTGTGAGGTGAGTTTATTGTCTGTCTATACTATAAAGTTTTGAAGCTACAATTTTCGTACAGGTGAAATTTTCCAATAGGCCAAGCCTACGAATAATATACCTCCGACCATATTTCCAAGTGTGACAGGTAGCATATTATGCAGCCAGCCAGCTAAATTGATTGCTTCAGGATGATTAGGCAATAGCATTGCAACACTTAAAAGCGTCATATTTGCTACACTGTGCTCATATCCACTGCCAATAAAGGCAAATAAGCACCACCAAATCGCGAACATTTTAGCTCCTTCACTTTTCAAGCGCATACTCATCCATATCGCTAGACAAACTAACCAATTACAAAGTATCCCTCTGAAAAACAATTCGCTAAATGGTGCCGTCATCTTTTTGGCAGCAGAACTGAAAATCAAATGATCAGCTGGTGCAGCATTAAATATTCCTGTCGCTTTTACAAGTAAGGCAAGAATAATCGCTCCTAGCAAATTTCCGATAAATACAATGAGCCAATTTGACAACGTATCCTTTATCGTTGTTTTCCCCGATAAAGTACTAACAGTAAATATCATATTGTTTCCAGTGAACAATTCTGCCCCAGCAATAATAACTAAGGTCAGTGCGATCCCGAAACTTGCTCCCATAATGAGCGACTGGTATGGTGAGCCCGCTTGTGCTAATGGTGCTCCAACTGAAAATATAAGTATAATTCCTAATCCAATATAGGCTCCAGCTAGTAATGTTGCAATAAAATAACCGAGCGGCTGCTGCTTCATATAATCACGCTTAACCGCACCTGCTTCTGCAATCGTTTCAACGTTTTGTTTGTACAATGATAGCTCTCCTTTACGCTAGGATCTAAGCCCCTAACTGTTCAGATGTCATACTCGCTATACTATAATATATACTTTGCCATCCTCAATTGACGTCTCATACGTAGCTACATATCCCTCATCTGGCTCTTGAACCTTTCCATCGAGCAAGGAAACTTTGTACTCATGAAGTGGGCAGAACACATATTCACCAGAAACAATACCTTCAGCAAGTGGCCCATTTGTGTGAGGACAAACTCCGCCAATTGCCTTAATGCGATCATCTAACAAGCGAAACACTGCAATTCTATTACCATCTACAATAATTTCACGTCCAACACGCTGCTCCAGCTCATCAAAATTTAC
Organism: Paenibacillus sp. Y951; assembly: GCF_056786395.1. NCBI lineage: Bacteria > Bacillati > Bacillota > Bacilli > Caryophanales > Paenibacillaceae > Paenibacillus > Paenibacillus sp. Y951. The sequence continues at coordinate 29,522 of NZ_JBXCIY010000015.1, forward strand.
AACAAATATATTCTGCTTGACTTGAGTCATTGTTAACCTCTCCCCACTGTATAGAGTTCTTTTTCCATATTTTCATTGTTGCGAACGGTGGTCCAAGGATCATTGCGTTTTCCAGCCACTGCCTCATCAAGCTCTGCAAGCAAATCCTTGCACTGTGCCTGGTCTAGCAGGACAGATTTGATATGATCGAAGCCAAGTCTTTCGATCCACGGTGCAGTACGTTCTGTATAAATTCCCGTTTTACGATAGTATTGAAGCATTGCTCCACAAAGATCAATGACCTCTTGCTCAGTCTCGACCGTCGTTAGTAGCTGTGCCTCTTTTACTTCTGTTCCACCATTTCCTCCGATATAAATTTGGAAGCCGTTCTCTAGTCCTATGACACCAAAGTCTTTCACTCCACTCTCTGCGCAGCTGCGTGGACAAGCAGAAACTCCCATTTTAAACTTGTGTGGTGTGTCAATATACTCAAAACGCTCCTCTAGCTTAATACCTAATCCCATGGAATCCTGCGTACCAAATCTGCAAAAATTAGCACCGACACATGTTTTGACAGAGCGCACTGCTTTGGCATAAGCGGAAGCTGACGTCATATCCAGCTCCTCCCAAATATCAGGCAAATCTTCCTTCTTCACACCATATAAGCCAATACGCTGACTACCTGTTATTTTCACGAGCGGCACTTGATATTTGTCTGCAACCTGAGCAATTTTCAGCAATTGCTGTGGCGTTGTTTGTCCGCCTCGCATTCTAGGTATAACAGAGAAGCCGCCATCTTTTTGGATGTTGCCATGCATACGTTCATTAACAAAACGAGATTCTTTTTCATCAATATGTTCTTTCGGGAACGTAACATGCAAGTAGAAATTAATTGCAGGACGACATTTGGTGCATCCTTCAGCGTTGTTGAAGTTTAACTCCTGATATACCTCTTGCGTTGTCGTTAAGCCTTTTTCATGAATCTGCAGGACGATTTCATCTCTCGTGAGATGAGTACAAGCACATATTCCAGTAGGTGCCGCTGTAACCTTATCTCCAATCACATGAGCTAATAGCTCACCGATGTCTGGTTTACATTTTCCGCAAGAATTTCCCGCCTTTGTGCAACGTGTCACCTCTGCAACAGATGTTAATTGCTGAGCATGAATCGCTTGAACAATCGCGCCCTTCGTCACACCATTACAGCCACACACTGTATCAGCATCATCCCATTCTGCAACACTCATACTTGCCTCATCCCCCGCAGAAGCCAGCAGAGTTACAGCATTAAGCGTCGTAATATCAATCCCATTGCGCAGCATTTTATAATAGCGATTTTCCTCTGACGTATCGCCATAAAGAACGATACCAACTACTCGATTATTTTGTATATATAGTTTTTTGTAGCTATTAGCTAGGCCATTATAAGCTTCAATTGATTTAACATCATCACTTTCATGTATAATTCCTGCTGAGAAAAGATCACACCCGGATACTTTTAGAGAGGTGGAGACAGTACTACCTCGATACCCCTCTGTTGCTCGATCTGTTAATACATCCGCCAGAACTTTTCCTTGTTCATAAAGTGGCGCCACAAGTCCATATATTTTATGATTATGCTGGGCACATTCACCTACAGCATAAACACCATCAGCACTCGTCGCCATAAAGTCATCGACAACAATCCCTCGCTCAACGTTCAGGCCAGCTTCATGGGCAAGCGCTGTTACTGCTTTAATCCCAACGGACATTACAACCAAATCCACCTCTAGAATACTACCGTCGCTAAATTCAATCGCTTCTACTTTTGTTGTACCTAATATTCGAGCTGTTTTTTTCTCCATCATAAATTTGATGCCTTGCTTTTCCAAATCCTTTTTCAGCAAATGTCCTGCTTGCTCATTCAGCTGGGTTTCCATTAACCATTTTTCCAAATGAATAACGGTTACCTCCATGCCTTGGTCAATTAAACCTTTGGCTGCTTCAAGCCCTAACAAGCCACCGCCAATTACTGCTGCTCGTTTGCAGTTTTTTGCCGCCTCAATCATTTGAATCGTATCATCAATCGTGCGGAAGCCCAGCACTCCTTCAAGCTGTGCACCTTCAATTGGTAAAATAAAGGCTCTTGAGCCTGTAGCAATAATACATTTGTCATACGTTATACATATTCCACTCGCTGTCGTTACTCGTTTGTTTTCTGTATCTATTCGTACAGCAGGATCGTGGTGAACAAGACGAATGCCATTATCCTTGTACCATTGCATTGGATTAGTAATAATCTCATCGACCGTCATTTTTTTCTGCAATACATTAGATAACATAATGCGATTGTAGTTCGTGTATGGCTCTTCGCCAATAATCGTTATTTCATATTTTGTGGAGTTGCGTTCCAAAATTTCTTCAATTGTTCTTACGCCCGCCATACCATTTCCAATTAACACTAGTTTTTCAGTTATCATAGCAATCCTCCTGCTCGTGAAATAATTCACTTATATTGTGATAAGTTTCACATTTGATAATTTGATGATATCATGTATTTGGAAATTCGTATATTAGGGAAATCCCTAATACAAATATCACTTACTAAGTTTCCGATACTATTGTTCATTGAATCGCACTAACCTATCTACTTCGTCCAAATATTCTTTGGGAAACATCGATTCACTAACGTATAAAAACAAAAAGGCATGAGTTCTGTAGACAACAGAACTCATGCTTTACAAGTTACTTCACTACTTCATTTATTCAGCACTAGGAACTTTAATCTCAACTACTTTTATTGACTCAGCTTTAGTGCCTGTTCCGGAAATTTTACTTTCATAAATAATACCCGTTACTGTTGCTTCTGGATCATTCACAATTTGATAGCGACTATAATTACTCGGAGACTGAATGCCGTCTACTTCCACAAATTCAATACCATTGTCATAATTTGCGGCAGCATTAACATCTTCAGTCAATCTGATTGTACCAGAGCCTGAAATGGTTTTATTATTCACCAATGTAGTACCTGGCATTGTTAATCTGGCTTGTGCTGCAAGTTCAATGATACCATCATTATTAACTGCATAACCAACATTCGATAATGTTAAATTTCCTTCTTGCACAGCGATCTTTCCATAGTTATACGTTTTTCCATTTAGATTAATACTTCCCTTAGTTAAACGAAGTTCACTGTTTACTTCAATGGTCGTCATACCAGAAACTGATATTTCTCCATTTTTACTTACTTCTAACATTTTTTTTATCGTTAAATCTCCGTAAATACTTACAGTACCTTTATAATGATTACTATAATTTTCATTTGAACCAATGATGTTCATCGTACCACTAATTTCTGTATTGTTATCAATCATTAGTCTACCTTTAACATTCAAAGCACCATCTTGCTTAACAATTACGCCGTTATTACCTTGAATGGTTAATAAACCAATTTCTGGGACATGAATTTCTCCACCTGCTGCTACTGTTAGTGCTTTATTCGCACCCACACCAGTATAAGAGTATGATCCTTGTGATTCTAGCTGCGAGGTAGTTGTAATTTTCCCTCCGTTAGATACTAAAATTTCTCCACTAACATGAACATATGCTCCCCCGTTTACAGTACCAACTAAGCGTAGCTCTCCTCCTGAACCAATAGTAAAGTCAGAATTTGAAATATTAAGGTATTGTTTTTCCGTAAGCTCTAATACATTGTTCAAGGTTACAGCTGCTCCGTGGTATGAAACAGAAACATTTGGGTTTTCTGCAAATGCTGCAACTACTTCATCCCAGTCCTCAGTACTAATATGCTCATAAGTTTCATCAACTTCATTAGCTAATCCATGCACATTCACATTTACTTGCTGCTTACTATTTCCAACTTCAACTGTTACATACAGGTATGCGTTATATGATGTTCCAGCCATTTCTTTAAGATTTTGATCAGCCTGCGTTGTAACCTCTAGTAGTCCTTCATCATTCAAGCTCGTATTTAACGTAATATTTTGTTGCTTACCATTTGCATCCCAATAATACGCACTAGCCTTAGCTACCACATCTTTATATGATTCGTCAGCAAAAGGAGTAACGATCAGCTTTAAGCCAGAATAATTAGTATAATCAATTTGCAAATCTGGTCCAGTTGGTTCTGAAATATAATTATTGAATGAAGCATTGATTGAAAGATTATAATTATTCGATACTGCATTCCCAAATAAGTAGCCATTTAAATATGAATAATAGTTCTCGTGTTCATCACTTGTCGCTAGTAACATTACTTCTACCGTTCCAACTCCACGATTTACAGCAAAAGTTTGTTCTCTAGTCGCTGCTCGTACATCCGTTTCTACACTAACAGTTACAGCCTCTAGATTGATTGCATCTTCTTCATCAAACCATTTAATGAACGAAGAATAATTACCTGTAATCACTTTACCATCTGAATCAGTAATATCGATTGAAAATTCAATATTTCCATTCACCGCAGTAGCATCGCCAATCTTTGCACTAGCAGCAGCTTCAGCTGAATCACTAAGTACATAGTTTGTTGCATTTTCAGGAGCTACAATATTTAGCGTATACTCTAGCTCTGCATCATAGATAATGGATTCAGATAAAGCAACTCTAACTACACCATTCGCATTAATACTGTAGTCTTCAACTCTATCACCATTCGAATCTACTAGAGACAAACGTTCTTCTGGAATATATGCTCCCTCAAGCCATAATGCTTTAATCGTCATATTCATATAGATTGGAGATTTATTCAAATCAACATCCCAACCAATGAAGAAGTGGCCATTCTTTGTAGGAGCAGCAACTGCTGGAGTTATCTCACCTAGCTTTACTTTTTTAGGTTCAATTATACTTCCACCATCTGTATCGAAAGTAAGTGTTAACGGAGGAATATTTCCGATGAAAATTATGCTTAGACCATTAAGCTCAACTCGAACATATTGTTCACCGTTAATCTCAACAACCTTTCCAATCAAATTCTCTTTATCGCCTTTTTTGTTTGTATGTCCAATTAGGAATGTGTACGTACTAATATCTTCATCCGCTTTAAATCCAAGATTTGCTTTAGAAAGCGTTAATGTCGTTTTTCCAACAGGATGGATTTCAGATGATGTATTATCTTCCGACTCTACTAATAATTTTGCATCGATTGCAAAATACTTAATATCAAGATCAGCGACATCTGCATCTGCAAATGCTTTTTCAAGAGCTGCTGCTACATTTTCTTGTTCGTCTTCTGTAATTTCAACCGTAGAAGCTGTTATAGAGAATGATATAGTATCTGTAGCGTTGAGAGTAAAGTCATCTCCATTCTCATCTACGTATGTCACATCGTCTGCAACAACAACTGGAGCGCTATCTAGAACATTATTAGCAAGATCTACTGACGCTACTACTGTACCCGTTGCCGCACTAGTTACTTTGCCACTATATCTTCCAGTACCCGTAACCTCTGCAGTAATTACTGCACCTACATCAAGTGCTTGAACCGTATACGTTGCCGCTTCTGATTTAAGTTGATCATTCACAAACCATTTTACAGTTTTGTCTGCATTAGCTGGTGATACAGCAACCGTTAGCTGATTGCCAGAACGAATAGCTGTACCTGTTACTTCCTTTTTGTCACGTTGAATCGTAGCAGCAGTCACTTTAATTGTGGAACTGCCTCCATTGCCACCACTACCTCCACCATTGTTTTCACCACTTGGTGGTGTTGTCGGCTCTGGTGTTGCTGTTGGAGCAGGTGTCTCGCTTGGTTTATCAGCTTTAAGTCCAGCTGACTTTTCAAGGAAACGCTCAGTAATTACTGCTACAACTGCACGATTTGCAGTGCCTTTAGGCTTGAACAGATTTCCTGTCTCTCCTTGAATAAGTCCTAGTGCCACAGCCTGATACACTGCTTCCTTAGCCCAAGAACTAATTTGATCACTATCAGCAAACAAATCACTAGATTGATAGTTACTTAGATCATAACCCATATATGAAGTAAGGAATCTCAACATTAGTACTGTAATTTGCTCACGATTCAATAGATCATTAGGACCAAAAGTCCCATTGCCATAACCATCAGTCAGATCTGCACTTACAGCCCAACTAATTGCATTCGCGTACCAAGCATTCGCAGAAACATCAGTAAAGCTTTGATCTTTAACTGCAACTTCTGGACCATCTAACTTTTCAGCTAATCGATTTAGAACAGTAATAAACATCGCTCTTGTCATTGAACCTTGTGGTTCAAATACACCCTCTGCACTTCCGTTAAATAATCCCTCTTGCACTACCTTATTAATAGATCCTTCTGCCCAATGGCCTTCAATGTCTGTAAAGCCTATTGCTTCATTTGCAAAAACTTGCGAAGGTAATAATCCTACTACTAAGAAGCATACTAATATCATTGCTATGTTACTTTTAATTCGTGAACCTAATTTCCTCATTCATCTTCATCTCCTTAAGATAGAATAAAAAATATATTATTGTGTAAATATACCTACTCAATAGTACCTAAATACCCAATCATTGTAAATACAAAATTTTGAAATTATGTATGCTCTATTATTAAAACAACCTGTCAAAGGTTTGTGTTTATATACGTCGGTGTATAGGCAAGATTCGCAACGAACATCAAAACAAATCAAAATAGCAAAGGGGAGCACTTTGCCCCTCTTTGCTATTTTTTTCAATACATCTTCGATTAAATTTTCCTTTAGTACTAAATGCGCCCCCTGTACATGCCTCGCAGGAGAATATATATTAATTCGTAACAGTATTTTCCGAATCAAACTAACATTACTCATTAATAGCATGCTCTACTGCATAATCTTCAAGCTGAATATCTACCTGTTGATTCATAGCTAGCTTGGCAAGCTGCTCACCAAGAAATGGTCCCATCGTTAATCCCGATGACCCTAGCCCATTAGCAACAATGAGTTTATCCCATCCTGAAACCCTTCCTAGCACTGGTAGAAAATCTGCAGTAAATGGACGGAATCCTACTCTCATCTCATTTAGGCTACAATTGGCAAGACCAGAAGCCGTTTGAATACCTTTATTTAATATCTCTTGCAGCCCACCTGCGGTTACAGAAGTATCATAACCTACTACGTCATTTTCATGAGTAGCACCAATTACGATACGCCCGTCAGCAAATGCAAGTAAATATTGATCTGTTGGCGGCATTACAACTGGCCATAGCTCTGTACTGGATTGGTCGGCAAGATTCAAATGCATTATTTGAGCCTTTTGATAATACACCTGAAGCATAATACCGAGCGGATGAAGCAAAGCATTGGACCAGGCACCTGCGCACACAATTACCTCATCAGCTTTCAATGTTTGTTGCCCTACTCTAACACCCGTAATTTCATGATGATCATACTCTAGAATAGCATCTCCCTCAATCATCTGTGCACCGTTACGCTGTGCTGCTCTTAGTAAAGCGTTTCTCAATTCACGTCCATCCACTCTTGCTGCACCTGATACATGAAGTGCGTGATAACCTTCCGACAATAATGGAAACTTTTCCTTCGCTTCAAGATCTGTTAGCATCGTAAGTTCACCTATTTCAGGGGCGTCCTCTCTGCGAAGCTCCGCTCTTTCTTTCATTGCGGCTAACTTTTCCAGATCATTATGAACACATATCGCGCCTACTTTTGCATAGCCCGTGTTAAGCTCTCCTGCTTCCTCTAGCTCCTGAATAAGTGAAGGATAAAAACCTGCTCCAGCTTTAGCAAGACGATACCATGCTTTATTTCTACGTTGTGATAACCATGGACAAATAATCCCCGCTGCTGCATCCGTTGCTTGTCCTGCATCTTTACGATCTATAATTATGACATCAGCACCTAGCTTACTTAACTGATAAGCCGCTGAAGCTCCTAAAATCCCTGCACCAATGACAATAACCTTTTTCATGTTCGAATTCCTTTCTGCCCAATATGAGTTAGGTTTATTATAACGTATCTCTATTATGAACATTTTCCAAATATTTGCTCATATACTATTAGAATATCTTCATATTTATCAGAATAGTTGATCAATAATTCGAGATGAATCTGCTTACTGCCCTGTTTTTCATTAATTTAACCTCGATACCTATTCTCATTTTCCCTCTTTTTCCAGTAATTTGATTACCAAAACTATCGTACAATGGTGCACTGAGGGAGGAGATTGTCTTGTTGAATAAACGTTACACTATGCCTTTGGCTCTATTATTGATTATTGTCTATGTTTGGCTAACACCTCACGCTTCGGCGCAAACACTCAGCAATACGACGGTATATGTCGATGGACAGCGGATCTCGACAACTGCTATTGTACAAAACGGACTACAGCTTGTTCCGGCATCATTTTTTCGCCGTCTGAACATCTCGGTTAACTGGAGTGAGCGATATCGAGCTGCCGTACTCACAACAGATACGATTGAGATCGGTTTTCCCGCTGGCAAACGTTATTCCGATTATCGACGTGATGGGAAGTCAACATGGCTTCGGGATAGCTTGGTTACACGGACAACGCTAAATAAAGGAACAGCATATGTTCCTTTAGCCTATACTGCGAAAAAAATCGGATTACATATCCAATACAATTCTCAATTGCGCGCAGCGGTAATTACAACGGGAAATGATACAAATCTCATGTTAGTAAACGCTGAACAGCCATCTGCAGAAGAAATGAAGTGGCTGTATCAAATAACTGAAGCGGAGGCAGGAGGCGAAACCTATGATGGCAAGGTAGCAGTCGCTGCTTCGATCTTGAACAGAGTCGATCATCCTGATTGGCCTTATTCTATCATTGATACAATATTTCAGGTCGAATATATAAACGGCCGTTCATACTATCAGTACTCTCCGGTATTGGATAAACGTATCTATACGGTGACGCCAAGTCAAGAGTCCATACGCGCCGTTCAAGATGCAGTAAACGGCTCCGACCCGAGTCTGGGAGCCGTCGTCTTCTATAATCCGGACAAAACAGAAAATAAATGGGTACGAAGCCGTCCTACCACAGTCAAGATCGGTAATCATATGTTTGCAAAATAGTATCATGCATTGAGCACTGGAAGCTATAAACGAATACTATTTATACTGTGAGTGAGCCACGGAATCCTCTAGCAGCATAATAGGAATCCGCACCGTTATGATATATAAATACATGATCATAACGGTAATCACCAAAGATCGCACCGCCATGCTTTCTTATATCAGTAGGTGTTAACAACCAGCTCGATGTTTTCGTATCGAAATGTCCAAGCTGCTGTAGCTTACGATATTGCTCTTCGTTTAATAGCTTAATGCCCATAGCAGTTGCCATTTCAATAGCACTAGTTTCAGGCTTATGTTGTTTTCTTGACTCTAGTGCTTCATTGTCATAACAAACACTTCTACGTCCTTTTGGACTTTCTGCTGAACAGTCATAATAAACGTATTCTCCAGTCGCTTCATCATAACTAACGACATCTGGTTCACCACCGGTTCTTTCCATTTCATATAATGACCATAGCTTTTCATTATTAGCTTCAAGCTTTTCTTGTACTTTAGACCATTCTATACCTGTGTGGCGGTTTATGTTTTTATCAAAACGAGCTTTCAATATTACAAGCAGTTCTTTACTTTGATCAAGTGATAACATCATCTTTTCATTATTCATCATGAAACCTCCTTAATATTAGCTAACCATCTTATAATACCATATTGTTATAATTCCATTTCAATGCTATCTTCACTTTGTCCTATAGAACCCTTTAGTGTTCAGCCATAAGACTTCTAGCTCACGCTGCGTCAAAGGTTCACTATGTTCAGGTGAAGCTCGCTGAAGTAGCATCGCTGTTACTTGCATTTCTTCAATATCAGGCAACCGATTCAAGAGTCGATATTCGCGGACTAGTTTCTTTGTATCTGCAAGCACTGTAGATGCCTCTTTCCAATCTTGCTGGGCTATCATGATGCGAGCCATCATGATATTACATAACACTATGATGTCCTTGTTATCAGCTTGCAGCGCTAATTGTATACTCTTCTGCTTCGTATAATCGATTTTCTGTTTCCATCAGTTTGCCGAGCCCTACATTCGCCATAACTTCTATACTTGCTTGAACCCATTAGAAATAACAGGGATAATAAGATTAAATTCACCTACTAAAGGGATGATACGATATGCATACACAACAATCGATGTTTGTTCGTACTGAAGAACAAAAGAATAAAATGAAGTTGATAGGTGACTTAGCCGATTCCTTTATCGAGGAGGCGCATAGGGCTGATATGGAAAATCGTTTCTCATATGCTCATATTGAGGCATTACGTGGAATTGGCTATCCAGCTTTCACCGTACCGAAGGCATTGGGTGGACAAGAGATATCTATCTATGAGCTCGTCCTCTATCAAGAACGATTAGCCCAGGGAGATGCTGCTATTGCCTTAGGCATTGGTTGGCATTTAAATGTAATGTATGACCTGAATCATCGGCAACTATGGTCTAAGGAGCAGGTAGAAAAGTTAAATAAAGCAGTTGTAGCACAACAATTGATTGTTAATCGCGCTGCAACAGAAAAATCAACAGGAAGTCCTCAGCGCGGCGGTATGCCACAAACCACGGCTATAGCAATATCCGATGATACCTTCCAAATTAATGGTCGTAAAACCTTTACATCATTATCACCCGTACTAGATTACTATATTGTCACGGCTAGATATGGAGAACGAACAGTAGAATTTATCATTCCTCGTCATACAAAAGGAATAACGATAGATCCTACATGGGATGTTGTTGGTATGAAGGGAACTGCTAGTCATGATCTCGTATTGGACAACGTCATCGTCCCTATGAAATCCTTAGTCTACTACTATCCAAGCGAAAGAAGCTCTGTAGCTAGCCCTTCTCTATTGCATATCCCTGCCTGCTACCTAGGCATTGCGCTTGCTGCTAGAAAAGAAGCACTTCGATTCGCTAAAGAATATCAGCCAAGCACATTATCTCAACCTATTCTGTATACACCTTCAGTAACTCAGCAACTTGGTCAAATGGATCTTGAGCTTCATGCAGCTCGACATTTTCTCTACGGCGTTGCGCAGCGCTGGGATACTAGGGATAGGAATCAGGAAGATTCTTTCTTTATCCCTGAGCTTATAGCTGCTAAAGTATTTGCTCAAAAAGCTGCAATGTCGGTTGTTGATATCGCGATGAAAATTGTTGGTGCGCATAGTCTTGCGGTTAGTCATCCATTACAGCGCTTATATCGTGATGTTCGATTCGGACTACATAATCCACCAATGGAGGATATGGTTATTACGAATTTAGGTAAACAAGCTATTCAAGAGGCTGAGTCACATCTATAGTTTAGCTAACTGTAAGTTCGCAAACAGACTTACAGTTTTTGTTTTTGCACATGTTTAAACAAGGACTGGCATCACGCTCCCCCTTGTTTATCCACATATCAATTTTATTCATGCGGCGAAGGTTTAGTTTTCTATCGTCATCGCGTAGAGCTCTCGGTAAGTTGTAGGAGTTATTTTCTCATATTCCATAAACCTTTTATTGAAATAGCTAACACTTGGGTAGCCCGCTTCATTCGCGATTTGACCGATTGAGCAATCATGGCGCTCTAGCAGCCATTGCTTGGCGATTTGCAGTCTACATCTTGTTATAAACTCCATTGGTGTAATCGACATCGTCTGCTTGAATAACTTACAGAAATAGTGAGGGCTGACATCCGCTTTGCTTGACCAATATTCGAGCTCGAAAGGTTCAGTAGCAGAAGATTGCATATCAGGAAGCAAATCCAATATCTTTTTATTCGTCCCCCCTTGCTTCCGCTCTGTTAAAGGAATGGCTTGCTCAATAAAATTAACTACTAATGCGTACGTCCTAGCAGATAATTGTGTCGGATTAAGCATTAGATTGGTTTCTGCCTCTAGCATCAACTCATCATGTAGCTTGATCCAAGGCTCGGTTTGCTTTAATGTCCACAGTTGACCCGGCTTAATGTTATTGCTTAGTAAATAGTCCTGCAGCTTATCTCCATAAAAGTGAATCCAACGGATATTCCATGGCTGATCCTTGCTCGTATAGTAATGCTGCTCCTGTTGAGGATAGTAAAAAACAGCATCTCCTGGACCTAGTATATGTTCAACGCCATCTAACTTAACAAAGCCATAGCCTGACTCGACAACATGAATATTATAACTAATCATTTGATTCGGCTTACGATACATCTCATGATCAAGCTCTGAGATGTAATGACCAACAGACTCGGGATAGATGAAATAAATATTTTCAGATCGTGTAACCATATGGAATTGTCGCTTCAAATAGATTCACCTCGATGACAATTTTGTTTTATTGATGAACAAAATACTATCATTTTCTTTTTAATACAGTAGAAGTATAATCACAATATACTACTAATTAAGGAGTGAATCAATTGTCTAATCGAAAGCTCAAATGGGGAGTTTTAGGAAGTGCTCGAATTGCAGTTCATTCAGTTATTCCAGGTATTCTTCAATCACAATTCAATGAAATTGTAGCTATTGCAAGCAGAAATTTAGAGAAAGCACAAGAAACTGCCGCTAAATTTCAAATTTCGAAAACATACGGTTCATATGAACAATTACTACAGGATCCAGACATCGATGCTGTTTATATACCTCTGCCCAATCATTTGCACTATGAATGGACGCTCAAGGCAATCGAAGCAGGAAAGCATGTCCTATGCGAAAAGCCGCTAGCACTCAATGCAGATGAAGCAGAGCGAATGGTACGGGCTGCCAAGGAAGCAGGAGTACTATTAGCAGAAGCGTTTATGTATCGTTATCATCCGAGATACAACCAGATTAAAGAGATAATTGATAGCGGACAAATCGGCGAAGTAAGAGGTATTCGTAGCGCATTTACTTTCAATAATGCTAATGATTTGAACAATGTACGTTATCAAAAAGAATGGGGTGGCGGAGCTATTTACGATGTTGGATGCTATCCGATCACTGCCGCGAGAATGCTGCTAGGTAAAGAACCCGTGGCAGTTACAGTCCAAGCACAGTTTTCCGAGCGTCATGGCGATGTAGATATGATGGCTGCAGGTTTAATTGAATTTGAGGGTGGAGTCTCCCTTCAATTTGACTGTGCGATGTGGTCAGCCTTCCGTAACCCACTTGAGGTGCTAGGATCTGAGGGAATCATCGAAGTTCCTTCTGCTTTCGTAACGCCAACCGAAGAAAGTAGTCACTTCTATATTATAAAAGGCGACGAAAAAAATAAAGTAACGGTACCGTTTCTAAATCAATATTCATTGCAGGCAGATGCCTTTGCCGAGGCAGTTCTTCAAGGGAAGCCACTTCCGTTCGATGCAGCAGATGCGGTTTACAATATGAAGATTATTGATGCTGCAATCGCATCAGCAAGAGAAAAAACGAGAGTAGAACTTAGCGAATAGAGGTGTATTCAATGGAATTTATACAAATTGCAGGATGCGTTAAGCCAGTTTCTAGATTGATGAAGGGTACTGATTACTTTTTACATGATAACTATGAGCTTGTTCAAAAGAATATGGATGCTTTTATTGCAATCGGCGGCAATTCTTTGGATACTGCACATATATATTGCGGTGGTCAAAGTGAAGAAGTGATTGGTAGGTATTTAGAAGACCGAGGGAATCGTGATCAATTAGTCATTTTGACAAAAGGGGCGCATCATGATCAAAATGGTCCCCGATTAGCTAAAAAGGATATTGCATATGATCTTTCGCTTAGCTTAGAGAGATTACGTACAAACTACATTGATCTCTACGCTCTGCATCGTGATGATCCCAATACACCTGTAGAGCATATTATTGATGCATTAAATGAATATATAGCTGCTGGTACAGTGCAGGCTATCGGCACTTCTAATTGGACTTGGCAGCGTATCCAAGAAGCAAATAACTATGCAAAGCGTGCAGGCTTAACGGGCTTTACATTCAACAGTCCTAACTTAAGTCTTGCCAAGCCCAATGAACCGTTTTGGAAAGATTGTGTTTCCGCAGATGTGGAAACCTGCAATTGGCATGAAGAGGTTCAAATGCCTTTACTTTCTTGGTCTTCACAGGCTAGAGGCTTCTTTACAGGTCTGTTTTCACCAGAAAATCGCGACAATGCTGATTTAGTTCGTGTATTTTATAGTGATGCGAATTGGGAGCGTCTGAGTAGAGCAAAGCAGCTTGGAGAACAAAAAGGACTAACTGCGATCCAAATTGCGCTTGCTTATGTGATGAACCAGCCATTCCCGACTTGTGCATTGATTGGCGCACGCAGCGAAGCTGAGCTGACATCCTGCAATGAAGGAGCAGTAGTTAAACTAACAAAGGCAGAAATGGACTGGCTTGATCTAACTGCGGATCAATTACGATAATCAATCTGATATCAAATAGAAAAATGGCGACACAGGAATACTTCCCTGTGTCGCCATTTATTTTGTGGTTTCTAGTCAATTAGCATATATATTATTACCGTCTGTTTCAGGTATACTTAACGAGTTGATTTACTATCTAAACAAATATTAAGGAGTAACTTCACATCATGTTCAAACGACTCACTGCACTATTTTCGATTCCATCTTACACCTTACTCTTTCTATGCATGTTATTGCAGGGAATGGCTATTTCACTCAGTGCACCCTTTCTATCCATTTATTTCACAGAACAGCTTGGTGTTTCTGTCGGAATGTTCGGTGTTTTTTTAGCCGTCACGTTAATTTCCGGAATATGGATCAGTACGCTAATCGGGAGACGCTCTGATCTGGGCTTGAATCGAAAAATCATTTATCTTGTCGCCACGCTCTTCAATGCTCTTGCTTTTTGCGGATACTTGCTCATTAAGGACTTTACGTTTTTGTTCATCTATATGACTGTGTTCACCGCGCTCGGTGCACCAGGGATGCCTCAATTGTTTGCACTCTCAAGAGAAGCCGTGAATAAAAGTAATTCTACTGATCATGCGTTTGCTAATTCTACCTTGCGGGCTGCTTTCTCTCTCGGCTTTATTACAGGTCCATTAATCGGTACACTGCTAATTTCCGCGGTTGGATTTAAGGGGATATTCTCAGGTACGATCGGAGTTTTCCTGCTTGTTGCCTTACTTGTTTTCCTATTTTTCAAATCAAATGCAGAACTGAAAATCAGTAATACTGAAGTAAAAAGCTTCCGATTAGGTCAAAACATTAATATTCTGATTCCTTTTCTAGTACTAATATTCATGTATATAGCTCATTGGACGAGCACCCTGAATACTGCACTCTTTATTACCAACAATCTTGGTGGAACGACTAGTGATGTCGGTCTAATTAGTAGTATTTGTGCAGCGCTAGAAATTCCGTTTATGCTTATGCTTGGTTTACTTAGTGCGAAGTACAGTAACCGAGTTTTGATGATATGCGGGGCCGTTCTAGGAGGAGCTTATTACCTCGTTGTCCTTATGTCTGGCGAGATGTGGCAGTTGCTTGCAGCCCAAGTCCTACTGGCTGTTTTCGTTGCCGTCTTTTCAGCGATTGGCATAAGCTACATCCAAGATCTGCTTCCAAATATGCCTGGATATGCATCCACGCTCTACTCTAATTCATCGACAATCGGCAGACTGGTTGGTAGTCTTGTTGGAGGGGGGTTAGCCACTGTTGTCGGTTACCGGTATTCATTTGTGTTATGTTTTATACTTATCATTATTTCTATAATTTTGCTTGTAGTAAGTGGACGGCACACTATAAATAAACCTCGTAAATTAGCTGTTTAATCCGCCTTTATTGCGATACTCTTAATCTTCAAACCCATTCCCTTCTATTATGAAGAGGATGGGTTTTGGTGTATTATCAATCGATAAATAGTATTTTAAAACCAGTACATATTTACCGTGCCTAGACATACAAGATTCTACGCTTTTTTCAGTTCACTCCCCATAATGACGGAATCCTTAGGCAATAGCAAAGCGAATATCCCTAGCAGAGGTAAGTATGCACATAGTTGAATAATGATGGAGACACCGTAGGAATCCATTAACCATCCCATGAATACAGATCCTAGACCTGCTAAACCAAAAGATAATCCAAAAAACAATCCAGCTACCGTACCAACATTCCCAGGCAATAATTCTTGAGCATATACGATAATGACTGAGAAGCCAGACATTAAAATTAATCCAATAATGACACATAATATCATAGCCATTGCAGGTTGTACGTGTGGAAGTAAAATAGAAAATGGTGCAGTTCCTAGTATCGAGAACCATATTATCCTCTGACGTCCAAAGCGGTCAGCCAGTGGTCCCCCAATAAATGTTCCTACCATACCTGCAAATTGTAGCGCGAACAAACACATTTGCGCTCGAGTTAACGGTAATTCATACTTATCCATAAAGTAGAAAGTGTAGTATCCCGTCATACTTGCTAAATAGACGAACTTTGAGAACAGCATCAAAATAAGAATAAGCATGACATAACCAATAAAGGATTTGCTGAACGCTTGGCGAGTCGCTTCTGTTGGAAGAGATTTCTTACTAATTGCTAACTCCTTCGCCTTCTTACCATACCACCGTCCAACAGCATATTGCACCATAATTCCGATGACCGCCAATATTGTAAACCATAGAAAACTTAATTGGCCAAGCGGTACAATCATTACTACGATAATTACAGGTGCTAATGCTTGACCGAAGTTTCCTCCTACCTGAAAGATGGACTGCGCAAATCCTTTTCCTTTACCCGCTGCCAAATGTGCAACTCGTGATGACTCTGGATGAAGGACAGAGGAACCGATGCCAACAAAAGCAGAGGCTAGCAAAAGAACGCCAAGCGATGGAGCAAAAGCTAAACCAATCATCCCCAAAAGAGTGAAGACCATTCCTAACGGTAATAGCATTGGTATCGGTTTATGGTCTGTACAATAACCGATCAGCGGTTGTAGAATAGAAGCTGTAACATTTAGCGTGAAAGCAATCCATCCTACCTGTGTGAAGGAAAGATCTAAATTTTGCTGAAAAATTGGAAATGCTGCAGGCACGATGGATTGCATAGCATCGTTTAACAAATGTGCAAAGCTTACACCGAACAGGACGGTCATTGCTGTTTTCGCTGATTTTGTTGTTTTTGTCATCAAATGATATCCTCCCCTTGTCTTATCATAAGAAGCATTGTACTAAAAGCAGATGGAAGATGTCGTCGTTAAAATTGCGATAAAATAAGCAACTTTCACTACTTATCAGAAAGGTGATAGATTTATGCATATGCAAATTATTTTTCCACAGCTGGAGTTACACAGTATAGAGAGCAGTTTCACCAATGCTCCTCATAGTCATGCGACGCATTACCAAATGACAATCCCAATACGTGGACATTGCCATTTCACACACAAGAGTACGGAAAGAAAACTAGTGGCTGGCGAAGGACTGTTACTTCCTCCCCATAATCAGCACAATTTCCATCAAGGACCTGAGGATGGCATTATTATTTTTCAAATCAATGATGATAGCCTGTACCCTGCTGACGCCTCCTCTTTTCCTGAGCCTAAAAATAAATACGAGTTTGAACCAGCTTCAGTATCAACCTTCCTTCATCAATGGAGTTCCTCGTTCTTTCTTTCTGGAGAATCAGAACGTTTAGCAGTGGAGGAAAAAGAACTGCAAGCACTCCATTATGTACATGGCTTAATTTGGGGGCCAGAGTCTAGCTATTGCAAGCAACTTCGCACACAGCAGCACCAAGATAACTGTTATATTAGTAGGGTGATTGATTATATTCATGCTCATTATTCTGAATCTATTCGTATTGAGCAGTTAGCAGCCATTGCATTACAAAGCCGTTATCACTTTATTCGTTCCTTTAAGAACACTACTGGCTTTACTCCATATCAATATGTGCTTAGACTTCGAATCGAGAAGGCTCAACATCAACTTAGACAAACACAAAAATCTGTGATGACAATTAGTAACGAATTAGGATTCTCTAGTCCAAGCCAATTTTATCGCTCGTTCATTAAAAATGTTGGCATTACTCCCGAACAATATCGTCTATCCACCACAATTTAATATAGAAAAAGCCACCTATAAATAGTGAACACTTACGTATGAAGATGCCTCAACAAAAAAAGAAGTTGCCCCATATGGGACAACTCCTGCTAGCAAAACTCTATCAATATTTATGAAAATCGCAATCTTTCTTGATAATAACTATTGAATATTCCAAAGTCGTAACAAGGTAACCGCAGCTTCCGCTCTTGTTGTTATCCCAAAAGGTACAAATGTATTATGTGTTCTACCTGTTAGAATTCCCTGATCGCGAACAATCTGGACATATTCTTTAGCCCAATTTGGAATACTTGTATCATCCGAGAAAGAGGTGGATATATTACTATCGTTCTGCCAGTTCATAACCCTTACGATTATGGCTGCCATTTCTATTCGACTTATTGTAGCAAGTGGACGTAAAGTCCCATCAGGGTAGCCTTCTATTATTCCTTGCTTTATTGCTGTCTCTATAGCTGGTCGAGCCCATTGGGGAATACTGTCTTGATCATCGTAAGGCATATAAATTGGTTCAGCAACATCCTCAATCTGAAGCGTGTGAAGTAACATAACAACAAACTCTGTACGAGTAATCGCTATATCCGGTGCAAATGTATAAGTATCTTTTCCTTTTGTAATTCCTAAGCCTGCTGCTTCACAAATTTCTGCCCTTGCCCAGTGATTTTCAATATCGTTGAACAAGCATTTATAGTCAGCTTCTTCTATTTCTTGATTACGTGCAATGGTCAGCGTATAACGTTTAATGGTGCCATTTTCTGCTGTTATAATAATTTCAATAACGTTAGAGCCTACTTTTAGTGGCAACTCACTACTTTTGCTACCACTCGCAACAACATAAGTAACACCGTTCAATTGTAGCTCTACAGTTGCGTTATTATCCGCTAACGTTGGAGTAATACTAACTTGATGCAAGCTATGATCTACATTTAGAGAATAACTCAATACATCTGAACTAAATTCGGTATCTAGCTGTACTCCTCCATCTAAACTTAATTGCTTAAGATTAGCATTGGAGCTATATGAAGGAGTCACTACGTTTTGAGGATTTCCTCGTGTTACAATCACGATATACGTCTTGGTTGTCGTTCCATCCACCGCTGTGACTACCACATTAATTGTATTTTTCCCCACACCCAAAGTAAGTTCAAGGCTTTCTTGACCACTTCGTACTGTATGTGCTGTTTCATCGTTAATCGCTACTGTCACTGTTGAATCGGATGAAACAAGGTCTGGTATTACTTTAATACTACTAACACGATTTGCAACACGAGCTGTATAGCTAGTTTTATTTTCTGAAAAGGTTGGGCTTAAACTTGCCCCTTCAGATAAACTCAAACCGCTAAGATTTTCATTATTTCCTGCCCAAATAGCATATAATATAATGCTTGTATGAGATGAGATCGTGTCACCTTCACTGTAAGATATTCCGGTACCATCTCTTTCTGTATTCCAATGTTTGAAAAGAAATCCTGGCATTCCCCAATTCTCATCATTTCCAATTACTAACACTGGTGAATTTAAAACATATGCATTACTATTCGTTAGTTCACCATCTGGATTTGCATCATTACTTACATAAGTTAATTGGTGTGTTTTAAAATAAGGATAGCCATTATTATGAGCATCTATCTTCCATATACTATCGAAATCCCAATCCACATAGGAGTCAATTATTTTCATTGCTTGTGAGGCTAAACCTTCACCAAGATTATCCGACTGTCCTGAAGTTTCAGTATCATAATAACTGCCTACAATAATTCCATTAATATTAGAACCAATTAACCCACCAGCAAAAGAATCACCAGTTACAAGCCCGATCGAATAGCTATTTTCGACTGATCCTTCTTCATTATCACCTACTAAACCACCTACAATCGTGTCTCCAGTTACAGCTCCTGTTGCATAACTGTTGCTAACCACACCAGCTTTATTGTAACCTGCTAAGCCGCCTAACCCGAATGCCTCTGGCTCATCTTTTAAAGGCTGGCCATTCACATTTCCTGTCGCGTAGCTATATTCGATGGTCGATTTATTACCAACATCAGGGGATTCATTCTCACCTACTAGCCCGCCCACATAGGATGTTGCCGTTACATTTCCCGTCGCAAAGCTGTGAGAGATAGTTCCACCCTCATTATCACCTACTAAGCCACCTACATCATCGCCTCCGATTACATTACCAGTAGCATATGAATATTCAATTTTCGTTTCTTCGCTGTATCCAACTAATCCCCCTAGATCATCCTCTCCAGTTACATTACCTGTTGCATATGAATATTCAATATGTGACTTCATACTATTTCCAATTAACCCGCCCATATCATCATCCGTATTAGATACATCTGAATGAGAGTAACTTTCACTTACTTTTGAATTTTCAAGACCACCCACTAGTCCGCCTATATATTGATGTCCAGATACACTTCCCTTTGAGCCACTATTACGAATAGTACCATCTATAAAGTGACCGAAGAGACCACCTATATAATAATGGTTACCTTCTACGTTCCCTTCAAAATAAACGTCACTAACTGAACCATTAGTACTATAACCCGTTATCCCACCTACGTAGTCATAATCGCCTGTTACATCTACTTTAGCATTAACATTTGTGAGTTTCGTATTTACACTATAACCGATCACTCCACCTACATAATCATCCCACGAAAAAACTTTACCTGTAACCTTAATATTTTCAAATATTCCGTCATGAACATAACCTACCAAGGCACCTACATGGTAGTCACCCGATACATTTACATTTTCAAGTTCTAAATTTTTTATGCTACCAGAACCCTCAATATAACCAAATAATCCCTTATAATCATTTGAAACAGTATAGTCAACATACAAGTTTGAAATGATATGATCATTACCATTTAAACTTCCTGTGAATGGATCAGTGGAAGTTCCTATCGGTTCCCATGGACTCCCAACGCCATAATCGCTTAAATCAATATCATTAATCAATTCAAAATAGCTACTCGGATAATTACTAACTTCACTTAACTCATCGACTGTAGAAATGAGAAATGGATCGATCTCCGAACCATTTCCCCCAGTAAAACCTCCTGCAGCCTGAACTTGGGATCCATCTGGACTTACCCAACTTGGAATACTGCCAAAAACCATAATAAATACAATCAAACATATCATTGCTTGTTTACTCCAATTTTGCACTTTCATTACTGTTTCTCCTCCTTTATGAATTGAATAATTTCACATTATTATCATCATAACAGGCATTAATGAAAGAATAATGAAAGGGTAATGATCGAAAATTCAGCACGTTTTACGTGTGTCCGGAAATATTGCTAAATGCTACAACAAATGCTGTATCGTGATATGGTCTACTTGAATGGCAACCATCCCAAGATGTGGATCAACTTCTTCGTAATTCCTATAATGAGGAAAAGAAAATCCTTTGGGATTCGAACCCAAAGGATTAAATATGAATTGGCTTTATTATGTTTTAGCCTTTAACAGCGCCAGCGATGACTATATGCTACAACCATCAATGACGGGTGTAATAGCATCATCAACAAATATTTGCACATAATTTTTCAAGCAAACAAAATTAATCGTTTTTTTGTAATAAGCACTTGTTGTATACGCTTACAAATAGAGTTTAATATGAGCTCGCTTTAATTTGGACGTATGGATGATAAAAAAAACACCTATAGTCTGAACACTTTTTCAAGTATCCAAACTATAGGTATCAGTATATTTTAAGTAGCCTCTTACTTTTATCGATTAGTTTTGCTCTCCATTTTGCAACGCTGGTAGCAAGCAACCGTCAGCTTAATTCTTTGTATATAAAGTAATCAAAATCTGCATGTTTTCTCATACCGCTTAAGTCCTGAGCGCACATTCCTAAAAAGGCACCTGTAAAACGAATATAATTTCCATGCTCATCAGACAAGTGGATAATAGAAATCGCTTCCCCTACTGGCTGCCACTCCTCGTCTAATTCTGCATAATAAAATTGCACCATACCACGACGAATGACTGCTTTTAATCGATATTCAGCATTTGCTTGCAATGGGATATCACTTGTTAAGCATTCATCGTAGACTCCTTCGACCGATTGAACAATTCCTAGACATTTACCTAATTGCTCATGATGTGTCACTCGCAAATACACATAGTCTGCTGTATTATAATATAAAATTAAGCCTGCCATTTGTTGAAAATGCTCAGGTTCAAATTGAATTGTTGTTTCAATCTCGCAATTGAAAGCTTGCTGCCTTCTTGCAATAATACTTTGCCGATGCACAGAACTCATCGATTCCTGGCCTTTTATACGCAAGTATCCCCGTCTCTCGCTTAATGACACCCATGTTGATTCTGTTGGAATACGTAGTGAACACCATTGAATCCCTAACTCCTGCTCATCAAAATGATCTAACTCAGGTATCACAGGAAACGAGTGTAATGGTAAGTTCGGCGCAACAACTTCTGCTTTTGGTTCATTACCGCCACCTTCTACTTCCAGCCAATTATCCTCCGTCCAGCTCATACGTTGAATCGCAGTTTCTCTACCCAATGTACAATATTTATCTACGGTTGGTCTACCTACCAAATGAACCATATACCAATCTCCGTGCTGCGTTTCTACTAGTGAGCCGTGGCCTGCCTTTTGCAGCGCAATCACTGGCTTATGTTTAGAGGTTAAAATAGGATGATTAGGTGATACAATATAAGGTCCGACAATATGCTCTGCGCGTGCTAACGTCACCGCATGCTCATATTGAGTGCCACCCTCTGCCGTAATAAGATAGTAGTAGCCATTGCGCTTGTACAGATGTGGGGCTTCTGTTAATCTCAATTCCGTACCCTTGAATATTAGCTTACGCTCTCCAATCAATTGCTGCTGCTCGGTGCAAAATTGTTGCAATACAATACCAGCAAAGGAATTGGTTCCTTTTCGATGATCCCACAGCATATTGACTAGCCACTTCTTACCATCGTCATCATGAAACAACGATGGATCAAAACCACTGCTATTGAGATAAATAGGCTCGGACCACGGTCCCATAATATCGGTTGCCGTAACCATATAATTATGTGTGTCTTTAAATGCACCCATTCTGCTTACTACATCCGTATAAATCAAATAATAAATTCCGTTGCTATAGCTTAGACAAGGTGCCCAAACTCCACCAGAATCAAGATCACCAACCATATTCAGCTGCGAAGCAGAGCGTAACACAGTCGTTAATGGACGATAATTAACTAAGTCCCTAGAATGGTAAATGATAACACCAGGAAACCACTCAAATGTTGACGTTGCAATATAGTAATCATCGTCTACACGAATAATAGACGGGTCGGGATGAAATCCTGGTAGGATCGGATTCGTAATTTTCATCATTAACCACTGTCACTTTCTAAGTAGGATTGTAATAATTGCTGACCTTCTTCTGAGCGCATACCAATATCGAGAAACGCTTTTATTCGCTCTACATCATAGATACAACCGCGCCATGTGCCTCCGCTTGCTGCTTGGAGAGCGGCCCATAATTTTGTATCATCTGGCAGATCAGGGTCTGCTCTTAACTCTGAATGCATTTCCCTTTGTGCTAATATCGCAGTTCCCTCATCAACGTTCGTAGGAGCCTCACCATCACCTAACATATGAATAGAGCCTTCCAACGTATGCAATTGAATATGAATGTCGATCCAATCACCTGTTCTTAACTTCCCGACTGGTCCTCCTGCTAGCGCCTCTGGTCCGATATGACCAATGCAGGCGCCTGTCGATACACCAGAAAAACGGGCATCCGTAATTAGTGCAACATCTTTACCGAACGGTAAATGTTTTAATGCCGATGTTAACTGATACGTTTCTTCCATGCCTGTACCGGAGGGACCACGACCGATCAATACGAGTACATCCCCGGCTACGATGCCTTTATTTTTAATTGCAGCGATCGCTGCACGTTCTGTTGTAAATACCTTTGCTCTACCGACATGATGAAAAATACCTTCAGCACTTACTTTAGATGGATCAATCGCTGTTGATTTAATGACAGACCCTTCAGGTGCAATATTCCCAAGCGGGAAGGTTACCGTTGACGTTAAGCCTGCTAGTTTTGCCTGATTTGGAGCAAAGATAACTTCTTCAGGCTGAACGCCATCTAATTTAATCAACATTTGCTTCATAACCACTCTACGCTCACTTTTCTCCCACCAATCCAGTACCTCGCCAATTGTTTGACCAGTTACCGTCAATGCATGCTCACGCAAAACACCTAGTTTCCTAAGATGAAGCATCACTTCTGGAACGCCGCCAGCCAGAAAAGCACGTACCGTTGTGTGCGGATGTGGCCCATTTGGTAGTACACTGACAAGTCTAGGAACTTTGCGATTAACTTCGGCCCATTCTTGTACTGTAGGAATACGAAGTCCTGCAGCATGTGCAATTGCAGGAATATGTAATAGAAGATTTGTAGAACCGCCGAATGCAGCATGGACAACCATTGCATTGTAGATTGCATCATCCGTAAGTATATCCTTCGTCTTGAGCCCACTGCTAACCATATGAATAGCCGCTCTTGCAGATTGTCTAGCCATTTCATGCCAAATCTCTTGCCCAGATGGTGCCAAAGCAGCGTGAGGAACAGTTAGTCCCATCGCTTCAGCAATAACCTGGGCCGTACCAGCAGTACCTAGAAATTGGCATCCTCCACCTGGCGTTGCACATGCACGACAGCCTAAGTCAGCAGCTTCTTCGAGACTCAAGTCTCCATTGGCATACCTTGCACCAATCGTCTGGATTTTCCCTGCATCTTCGCCTGATGTTGGCGGAAGCGTAACACCTCCAGGCACAATAATACCGGGAAGCTGAGGTGATCCTGCTATAGCAAGCATCATCGCTGGTAGTCCTTTATCACATGTACCCACACCAATGACCGCTGCGCGCTGAGGTAGAGATCGAATTAATCTTCTTAGCACAATGGCTGCATCGTTGCGATATGGCAAGGAATCAAACATTCCCGTAGTTCCTTGTGATCTCCCATCACATGGATCGCTGACAAAACCTGCAAACGGTATCCCTCCACTCTCATTAATTTCATTAGCAACTGATTTCATTAAATCGCTAATTTCCCAATGCCCCGTATGATAGCCAAGTGCGATCGGCTGACCTAGCTCATCCTTAATGCCGCCTTGCGTGCCTAGTATGAGCATTTGCTTGCCAAGCAACTTACTTGGCGCCCAGCCCATTCCAACATTTTGTGACAATCCGAACAAATCACCGCTTGGTGAATGCAGAAGCATTTCTGGAGTCAGTGGCAGCTTTCCCGGCGGCCCAGCTGCATGAGTGAACAATTGATATTGCTTCTCTGTAAGTGAACCCATAATATCGTCTATTCCCATAGTAATGCTCCCCTTTAACCGTTATAGCGAATGATCAATTTATATACCTCAATTGGCAATTACCCTTTTATATATACCGTTTTGATTGCTGTATAAAATTCAATTGCCGCTTGCCCCTGCTCACGAGAATGGGAACTAGATTGCTTCATCCCACCAAATGGAGCCTGTAATTCAACACCTGCTGTTTCGGCATTTACACGCACCATCCCTGCCTCCATATCATGAATGAAGGAAATCATTCTACTAATATTTTGCGTATAGATTGAAGCGCTTAAGCCAAATTCGGAGTCATTAGCAGCTTCAATTGCTTCGTCAAAACTATCTACCTTGATCAATGCTAGTAACGGTCCGAAAATTTCTTCCTTAGCAATCTTCATATCTAAAGTGACATGTTCAAAAATAGTAGGCTGTACAAAGAAGCCATCCTGCATGCTCTCATCCGTCGGAACACCTCCGCCGACTAACAGAGTAGCGCCTTCCTTTTTACCTTGCTCTATATAATGTAGAACTGTCTTGTGCTGATTCTCGTTGGCACATGGACCTAACCATGTTGTAGCGTCCATGCCATCACCTACTTTTAGCTGTTCTACTTTTTCTACAAGCTTTTGTTTAAATTCGTCATAAATTCCTTTTTCTACAATGACTTTACTCGTTGCTGTACATTTCTGACCTGTTGATTTCAGACCTCCGCTAATAGTAGCCTCTACTGCTAGATCAATATCTGCATCATTAGCAATAATAATAGGATTTTTACCTCCCATTTCAAGTTGATATTTTGCACCACGTGCAAGTGCCGCCTGACCAACCTGCTTGCCAACATTATTAGAGCCTGTAAAGGTAACTCCATCTATTTGACGATGCTCGGCAATGCCTTGACCAATCGTCACGCCGCTACCAATGACCATATTTAATACCCCTGCTGGTATCTTCGCATCGTGGAAACATTCCATAATTTTGGCTGCTGTGACACCTGTTTCAGTTGCTGGCTTCCATACAATTGTATTCCCATATATTAATGCGGGAGCAATCTTCCAAATCGGAATAGCAACTGGGAAATTCCACGGTGAAATAACACCTACAACACCAAGTGGCGTTCTCGTTGTAAACATTAAAGCTTCAGCATCAGAAGCTGGAATGACATCACCTACTTTTCTCATTCCTTCTCCAGCATAATAGCGAAGAATAGCAACGCCCCTAGCTGTCTCTCCCTTTGCCTCTGAGAATGTTTTTCCCATTTCTCTCGTCATAGTCTCTGCCACTTCATCAAGTCTAGCTTCTAAAATATTCGCTACCTTGAATAAATAATTACCTCGCTCCACACCTGCTAACTTTCTCCATGCCTGCTTCGCATTGACAGCAGCTTGGACTGCTTCTTCTAGATCATCACTTGTTGCTTTCGGTAACCAACCTACTACCTCGTTGCGATGTGCAGGATTAATGCTTTTTTGCACTGCATCTTTCTGCGGCATATACCATGCCCCGTTGTAGTAATTTCCATATACTTGTTCAATTGCTTTTGTCATCATAATCTCCTCCATATCGAATAATTAATATTTATGCTTTTGCTACACTATTCACTAGCTTACCAATGCTTTCAATTTCAATTTCAATTACATCATGCTCTGCAAGTGTAAATTTATTGGGTGGTACGATACATGTCCCCGTAAGCAATACTGTCCCATTAAAGATCACGTTGTCTCTAATTAGAAACGATACTAGCTCTTCAAGCTTACGCTTCAATTGCGATGTATTCGCCGATTCTTCCACAACCATTTGACCATCCCGATAAATACGCAAAGTCATTTCTAGTAAGTAAGGATTGTCTACTGTTTCAGCAATTCGTATTGCTGGACCAATTGAACATGATTGGCGCCAAACTTTTGCTTGCGGTAGATACAATGGATTTTCTCCCTCAATATCACGCGAACTCATATCATTTCCAACAATATAACCAACAATCTCACCTGAAGAACTCAGTACAAGTCCAAGCTCTGGTTCAGGGACCTGCCAATTAGAATCATTGCGGATGCATACATTCTGACCTGGTCCTACCGTCCTAGCTGCAGTTGACTTCATAAATAGCTCCGGTCTCTCTGCATCATAAACTTTATCGTAAAAGGTCAATGCATCTAGCTTGCCATCCGTAGCCTCGTAATTTCTTGCTTCCTTACTACGGCCATAAGTTACCCCTGCCGCCCATACTTCTGGAGCATCCAAAGGTATAATGATCTCCAACTCATCCCAATTCACCTGTTTTGTTTCCTTTCCTGCACGATCAGCAACAATATAGCTTAATGCGGATTGACCTGCTTTCTGCGCTTGATCAAATACGTCCATCGCATCATGCACATCCAATTCACATAAATATAAATCATCAGAAATCGAACCTATTTTCACTATTCCTTCTTCTACATAACGAATAATTCTCATCTAATTACCCCTTTTGTTTTATAATGTAAAACTTCGTTCTGTTAAATAGTTAAAATTTTATGCTTGGCAAAATCTATTTATTCCCTCTATAGCCTAGTTTTACTGATATTTCATCCGCAGACTGTTTCAGCTGCTGAATAAATACCTGCAGTTCTTCATCTCCAACTGATGCTACCATCGTTGATAAGCTTATTGCAGCCTGAATCTCACCATTATGATTGAATATAGGAACAGCTGCGCATCTAACCCCTACTTCATTCTCCTCATTATCAATCGCATAGCCATTAATGATGGCTGCTTCTAATGCTTGTTCATAGGTTTTCGCATTAAGAATTGTCTTTTCCGTCTTCTGCTCGAACGTGATGAACTTAACTAGATGTTGGCGTAATGGCTGTTCCTGAAAAGCAACTAGCACTTTACCCGCAGCACTTGTGTATAGGGGGACTGTTCTACCAATACGAGAATAGCGAATCGCAGCCTTCTCCCCTTCAACCTTATCGATATAAAGACCTTCATTTCTTTCTAGTGTGACTAAATGCGTAGTTTGACCCGTTAAAGAAGATAACTTTTTTAAGGATGGACGTACAAAGTCCCGTAAATCTAGCTGATTTAGAAATAACTGTCCCTTCTCGGCAAACCTCATACCAAGTCGATACTTCCCGTTTTCTTCGTCCTGTTGAATATAGCCGTGTAATTGAAGCGTTTTCAATAAAGAGTGAACGGTACTTTTATGAAGAGACATCTTTTCACTTATTTCTGTAATTTTCAACTCTGTTTGCTGTTCATCGAATAAATCAACAATCTTTAAAGCGCGATCAATAGCTTGAATAATTGGCATAGTAAACTTAAGCTCTCCTTCCCAATATAGTTTTACATTATAAAATTGTGTTCTGTATATTATATACATATTTTAGCAGAGTTTTTATTTTTGTAAATGAAAGAATTCCTTCAAGTAAGCATTTACTCTTTCAACTGCAGATCGTCTTTTAGCGATGTCTTTCCAAAGCTTTGAGCATCTGGCCGGAGCGGTATATTTCCTAAGATCCGTTGTTATCTTCATTTTATAGACTTTCTGGCAAAGTGAATCATGTGCCAATGGACAGCTTTCACATGCTTTCGGACGAACATATTTAAGTGTTTCATATTTCGGGTCGTAGCTCTCATAGCGGTAAGAATGCTCCCTCACACAAGTAGGTGCGAAGTATTCATCAAACCCGACAAGTTCTGGTTCTCGCCGACGATTATAAGCAATAATGGCATGAGCCTTCGCTTCTCGAACTTGCTTGTATATAGGTCCATAATCGTAACCTGCATCCATGGCTGCATAGTTGAAATTGAAATTTGGATGCTGCAAAGCAACCCCTTTTAGGAGCGGAATCGCGGCTTTACCATCATTCAAACTTCCAGAAGAGAGCATCGCTCCAAGGATATGTTGACTCTGCGTGCCTACGGCAAGGTGACCTTTATAGCCATACCAAAAGACATTTTTCCTATCGCTGTTTTTCTTGACTCCCCATTGCGGGTCAAGAGGCATTTCGTCACGTAGCACATGGAACGACTCTCTTAATTGAGCAGCAATTGCTTTCTCAAATATGGACTTTTGCTCTTCTTGTTCTTGTTTGTGTTGCAGCCAAGCTTCACGTTCGGCTTTTGATTTTCGCCCACGCTTTTTGGGCTCAGATTTTCCCTTTACTTGCTTGATAGGAGCCTGATCCCGAGCTTCAATATGGGTGGCATCTATGGCAACTGTATCATCCGTAATAAATCCTTCCGCTATGGCTTGCATGAGTAACTGTTATTGCATGTCCTCCAGCGCATAACTTTGGCTCATCTTGCGTACCAACCGAGAATAGGAGGATGCAGACGGAATGGCTTCAGAAAGCATAAAGCCACAATCCAGGCGGAATAAGATGTCATGTTGAAGTCTCTTGATTAAATCTTTGATCGTAGGAATCCGTTCCATAATCCTAACGATCAAGGAGTAGATCATCGCTCTGTAATTCACTTCAATAGGGGCCCCATAAAGCGATGTTTTTCTGACCAAACGCATGATAGGGGTAATAACTATTGTGGAAAAAATCTCGCGGAAACGATCTTTTTGTTCCATTTGATAAAGTTCTTGCAGGGTAAATAAACTCTCATGTCGAATATATGGCATAGGGAGTTCCTCCTTGTCTCATTTGGTTTTGTTCGCACTCAACCTATTCGAGATTTAGGGAGGTACTCCTTTTCCTATGCCTTAAAAAGCTAGTCTTAATAAGGCTTTTGATTTATGAAATTGATTCATTTTAGCTTGAAATAATAATATCTATTATCATAATCAAGATCACTATCACTTCGTTTAAGCATTAAATAGTTTTCTTTATTGTGAACAATTGGCACGATGATAGAACCCGATGCTGCATATGATCCAGAATCCTTAGGCCCTATTTGAGGATAACCGTTGAATGTTTTAAGTATATTTTTATATAAAGAACCCTCAAAACCAGTTATAGTTACACCATAAGCCATTTCATCTGAAGGAGTTCGAGCAGCTGAGAAGTTAGGATAATAATCTGCAAGATGACGGTAAGTAAATCTAGTATCCGTACCTTCTATGAACTTAGCATTTTTAAGGGCTACTTTCACATCTACTAACAAATAGGAAATTCCCTCTTCAGATTGTACTTTGAGTCCAAGCTTCTCAATTTCGCTAACACTAACAGGTACAGCTTTAGTAAGTGTTACTGTATATTGTGCAGTGTAATTGTATGAAGCATCAGCCTTTTTATTATATTCATCGTTATAAGTAAATGCTGTACCTAATTTAATTGGATCTGAGAATGTTCCTTTATTGGTACTAGTTGTACCTGTAGTCGAAGACGGATTATTAGATGATGAGGTATTATCAGTTGTCGATCCTGTAGATATTGATCCTGAACTTGTTGATCCCTTACCAGAATTTACGATAACCTTATTATTCGCTCCATCCCACTTTACGGATGCACCAAGAGCTTCTGCCAGTGGCTTAGCTGGTACATAGGTTCTACCTTCGAATGTAATTGGATATAGTTCTACTCCATCACTCTTCATACTTACAATCTTGCTATCTACCTCAATTTGAATTCCAAGATTTTGATATGCAGTTATCTTGCGTAAAAGTCCAGATGCATAGGTTATAGAGCTAATACTAAGAAGCAAAGAAAAAACAGTAATAACGATTAATAACTTACGTGAAACTTTCATAATAACATCTCCCCTTTTCATTATTTCCTATGTATGTACACTTAAAAAGCATAGCATTTAAGCACTAAAATTTCAATATATTCATATTTTTGTATATTTAAAAATTTCAATTGTAATCCATAAACTATACGTCCAACTAAACATATAAAATCATATTGATGAAACGCAAAGTTGCTCTTAACACCGTTTACAACTTCATCCCTTTGGTGAAAAAAGGTTTTTACGACGTTCGTTACCCCGGTATGATCCGGACAACGAACGCAATTTTATTTAATTTGGAATTTCTCGCAATCGGTCAGCTAGCACCTTCATCATTCCTTTGAGCACATCGATCTGCTGAAAACAGAACGAGAATACTTGGTGACGCCCAAGTTTTAGTAGCACGGTACGTTCTAGAGCCGTGCAATCCGCTGAACGCGGGCCACTGTAAATAATATTGATTTCTGCTGATGTCACGACATTAACCTTCGATTTCATTAAGTTTTCTACACTATGCTCATGAGCACGGAACTTATCTCGTCGATGAATGAGCGTCACTTCTTCAGTAATCGGTTCAAGCATAAGCGCCCAATCGACAGCAGAATCACCACCGCCATTGATAACAGGCGATCATCCCCAAAATCATAATTGGAATCGTACCTAACAATAACGTGTATGTTAATACTTTTCTAAAATATGGTTGACATCACCAGATAACACGCTAAACTATTCCTATAAGTTTACTGCGAATTAATTGATCTATTATATAAAATGCCGATTAGATAACTAAAGGAATTCACTGCAATTAGTAATATAGAATTTACCGTAAATGAGGGTGAATTTCTAACCATTGTTGGTCCTAGTGGATGCGGGAAGTCTACGCTTCTCGATTTATTGGGAGGTTTATCTACACCAACAAAAGGACGTATTTTACTTGATGGTCAAGAAATTAAAGGCCCTGGATTAGATCGAGGCACTGTCTTTCAACAGTATGCATTATTCCCTTGGAAAACAGCACGTGGCAATATCGAATTTGGACTTGAAGCAAAAGGAATACCTAAACGTGAATGGCGAGCACAATCAGATCATTATTTAGAACTGATCGGATTAAAAAACTTTGCTGATCGATATCCTCATGAATTATCTGGCGGGATGAAGCAGCGTGTAGCAATAGCTCGTAGTTTAGCCTTTAATCCAGATGTTTTACTTATGGATGAACCATTTGCAGCTTTAGATGCTCAAACCCGCGAAACTCTGCAAAGCGAACTGTTTCGAATATGGGAGAAAACTAAAAAAACAATTATTTTCATTACGCATGGTATAGATGAAGCTTTCGATGTACTTTTCATCTGCAGAGATGATTATCGAGAGGCTATGAAAAGTTTTAGGAGGTAAGAGAATATGGTTGCTATTAGTAAGCAAGTGAAATCGTCTAGAAGGCTTCATAAACTAACTTTTAATCCTTTATTCATATTACAAAAGCTATTCAAACAATCAATTGTACTTTTGCTGTTTTTAGTTACTTGGGAGGTTGCACCACGAATCGGTCTAGTCGATCCTGCTTTCTTCCCTACTTTTTCTGAAGTAGCAGCCTCATGGTGGAATATGCTCATAACTAACGAATTATTTTCTCATTTCAGTGCAAGTATGACTCGCTCCATTGTTGGTTTTGGTTTAGCTATCGCCTTTGCCGTACCATTAGGATTAGTAATTGGTTGGTACCCGATTGCACGTGATTTACTCACTGCTAATTTCAATAGTGAGCACATTCAATCAGTAAATCAGATTGTCGAGAAAGCCGAATCCGTCGTTGTTATTACACCCGTGTATAAAGCCGCTTATTCTGGAATTTAAAAAACTTATTTAGATTTACTTCCACATAAAGCACTTGAAAACAAAACAATTCTACCGATTGCAGTGGGAGGATCACTAGCTCATTTACTTTCAATAGAGTATGCATTAAAGCCTTTATTGTCGGTACTCGGAGCTACGACCATTTTGCATCCTGTCTATTTGATCGATAAGCAGATCGAACGTATTGATAATGGTAGCTTTATAATTGAAAAAGAAGTCATTCAACGTCTAGAGAAAGAACTAAACAAATTATTCCACGTGACAATATAATATAAAGGCAAATGGTTTACTTCTTCCACACTTATATCATGCTTAATAACGTATTCCATCAACCAACAAAAGTAGCTTATCGAAACTCGATAAGCTACTTTTATACATATGTTTTTATTTTGACAATGCAATTTTAATGTGTGCTAAGTGATGCTCTTCGTGCCAAGCTAATTTTGCAACTTTTGTTGCCACTTTAATCTTACCGTTTGTTTGGTGAGTAAATGCTCGATCTAGCTGCTCTTCAGTTAAACTTTGTCCTAAAGCTACGATGCGCTCATTAATACCTTCTAGCATCTTAATTGAACTTTCTACAGGAAGCTCGTTGTCTGGTTGAATCGCCCACTTCTCTTCATTAAATGCAGGTACAGTTGGGTTATCATCTGTTAAAGCTAACTTCAAACGTTGATACATGTTCAACTGAGAATCTGCAATGTGATGCACAAGCTGACGAATTGTCCAAGCACCTTCACGATAAGTTTTGTTCAATTGTTCATTATTTAATGAATCTACAGCTTCTCTCAATTGAATCGTATACGATTCAATTTGCTTTAACCACTTTTGAATATTTTCCAATGTTACCTCTTCTGGAACTTGTAATTTTCCAATTGGGAATTTCACATCCATTTTCAGACCTCTTTTCTACTTTTTATTTTCAGTAATAACACTTAATATAACAATTGTCTTAGTAGTTGTAAACCTTCACCAACTACAACTGACTCTAACATTCCATCAATAATTAGATTGATCATTAAAGGATTAGTCGTCATACTTGGCGCAAATAAAAAAACTGACGACAAATGTCGTCAGCCTAAAAATTAAAAACAATCAACTATCTTTATTTTGCTTCAATATGTGCAATGATACGATCATTTTCATATGTGACACTTACTTTATAACCATCAGCAGTTACATTATCGAATTCACCTTTAATTGCATCTGCAGTTATTAAAGTAATCACTTTAGAACCTTCAATCTGATAGTCAGAGAAATCTAAATTTAAGTCTCCACCTTCAAGATACAGTGTTCCATCGACAGTAATTTGACTGCTGTCATTATCCATCGCAATGTCTAAAGTACCATCATCCATTGTGAAGTTGCCATCAAGCGCTAATGCTCCATCAACATTAACTACAACTGTTCCATTCTCTAGATAAAGATCACCATTACCAAAGGCAGTTGTAGATTGAGCTACTAACGTACCATATTGAAGCAATGTTCCGCCTGTGTAGCGATTATCCCCTGTCAATGTAAGTGTTCCTGTTCCTTTTTTCGTTAACTTACCACTACCAGTGATATTATTTCTCCACCAGTCTTGCGCATTAAATCGCCCTTTGGAAGCATCCATATTAACGGTAACGTTGTCTAAGAACGCACCATATCCATCAGCTGCCGTTACCAAATCAATTCTACCCCAGCCTTGTGATTCGTCAATTACAGCGTAACCTGAGTCAATTGCTGTAGTATACAATACTTCTCTACGTTGTTCATCTGTTAAATAAGGTTGACGAGTTTCTAATAGTGCTTCTGCACCTTCAGGCACTACAGGGGCCAAACCTTTAATTCCTG
Source organism: Paenibacillus sp. Y951 (assembly GCF_056786395.1). Taxonomy (NCBI): domain Bacteria; kingdom Bacillati; phylum Bacillota; class Bacilli; order Caryophanales; family Paenibacillaceae; genus Paenibacillus; species Paenibacillus sp. Y951. The sequence continues at coordinate 64,237 of NZ_JBXCIY010000015.1, forward strand.
TTTGCGGTAGACCATAAGTAAGCTTCTCTCTATAGAAAGCTTTATTAGCATCATGATCTTCCCATTTTGTTTCGTCGTATGCACTTTCGAAAGTATATTTGTCTGTTACCGTATGCGCATATTCATATAAACTCATGTTATTTGCTTCTGCTAATGCTCCAAATACTTCTCCTGCATTTTTATATGCTTTCTCTAATACTTCTTTGTTTTCTTCCTTATTAAGCGCATAGGCAGTCATTGCTGTCGCTTGTATTCTTGCACCGATAACATCAAGTGGTGAGTGCATCCCAGTAACGATTCTGTTTTCACCCATTACCGCTGCTCTAGTTAAAAACTCAGAGTATCTTTCCGGAGTTGCGTATGCAAATCCAAATGTTGATAAGTACGATGCACTTGTATGTCCACTTGGAAATGCTCCGTCTTTTCCTCTTCCATCCTCAGCTATTCTTCTTACATATTGTAATGCAGGAATAACCTTCACGTTGGTTTCATATTGTTGGTAATGTTTTTCTCCTGTTGTTTTCGTTCCTCCTGAAGCTAAAGGTTCTTTTGTTGCTTCACCTTTGCCTAATGTTTCCCAAACAGCTAATCCATTCGCATCTACGATCTCTACAACTTCTCCACTTGAATTCATTCTCCATGGTCTTGGAGATGAGTAGAAGTATTTAGATGGATTTGAAGAAGCAGGAGTTCTAAATCTAATTAAAGCAACTAAATCTACCATGTCCGCAAGTTCAGATTCAGCCCAATCTGTTCCCATTCCTTGGCTTTCGTCTTCGGTTGTTTCTTCTTCTAATACCATATTCATTTCATCCATCGTTCTTACAACACTTGTCGTTGGATTAACTATATCTACATAGGTATTAGCTAAAGGTCCAAAAGCCTCCATCATACTATATACTTTATCTCTTTGGTCATCATAATATGCTGCTAAAGTCTCTTCATCTGTTCGATTCTGAGTAATATCTTCTACATATTTGATATTAGCAACCCAAGTAGCTGCATTTCTAATCTCTTCATTAGCAAATGTTTTCTTATCTGCGACTACTGCTTTAGCATTGTTTTTATAGCCATCATAATAAATCGTAGGTCCATCTCCATACTTTGCAAATTCCCCATTTAAACCTGGTTTAGTTAACACTAATCCGTCTCTCCAAGCCGGTTGGTTTATGGACCATACCTGATCAAACCCATCTAGAATTTGAATAAATGGATTGGTTGTAACGATATTTTTCAATGTAGCATCATCAGCATTGCCTCCATCCTTCACTGCAGATAAAGGAAGCTGAACGAAATGCAAAGCATTATCTAGGGCAGCAACGGCTTCTGCGCGAGTGATTGAATTCAAAGGTTTAAATCTGCCATCTGAATAACCTTCCATAATGCTCTCAGCTGCAACTGCACCTACAGCACCTTTGCTCCAAGCCGCAATGGATGATGAATCGCTAAAGAAATTAGCTGTTTTCTCGTCCTTAATTAGCTTTTTAATTTTCGTGATCATGATTGCCGCTTCTTGACGTGTTATCAGGTCTTCTGGCTTCACCATATGATCCGTATAACCATTAATATATCCCGCTTCACTAGCTATGGATACTGCTTCGTAATACCATGCATCCTCAGAAACATCTTTAAAACTGATTGCAGCTTGCCTTGTGTAGCCAAAAGCGTGATTAACCACATTCATAAATTCTGCTCTAGTAATGTAATTATTAGGTTTGAATGAACCATCCGAATATCCTTTTATCAATCCTTCATCGTTCCAAGCTTGAATCTTTTCTTCTGCCCAGTGTCCCTTAATATCGGAGAACTGACCCTCCTGATTGGCTGCGAAACTCTGACTTGAAAACGTCGGGATTGTGATTGATAACATTAGAAGTAATACCAATGCCTTTTTAACTCGTTTTTTTGTAGCTTGCAACAACATGATCCTCTCCTCATAACTTGTTTTTTTATCTGTACCAGCGAATAATGAGGCAGCTTCAATCTTGTCTGAAACAATGCAAGTCGAGCTTCACTCATTCATTTTGTCCGGTATGCCGTTACTGTAACATTGGGGTAGTCCAGCATCTATAGAACAATTGCCGCTTTATATCAAATCCGTACGTTTTGACTATTTTATTGCATAAAACTTACAATTAACCATACATACATGAACAGATAGGCTGCAGCCATTCATTATGAATTTATGGATTTATGGATTTATGGATTTATCGATTCAAGGTATTTCTAAAGGTTGCTTTGTTAAATTATTATTAAGACGCTCACTTGTCCGCGGGCTATTGTATAATGATCTAATTATCTGGAAGTTATTCGTGAAGGAGGAGAAATAGATGCTCAAGCCATTCCAGTCTGTTTGGTCCAAGATGGTTATTTCCTATCTCGCTGTCGTGCTTGTCATTGCGCTTCTTCTCGGTTCATTCTTTTATCTCTTCTTTTCCCATCAATATAGTGAAGAAATCAGAATCAACAAAGAGATGATGTTAAACAATACAGTCAATCATATTGAGAGCTCTGTCATTGAGAGAGTCAATCAGATTTATCTATCTCTGGCTCTAGGAAGCCCCGTCAATATTGATTTAGATAAGTTTAAGGGAAACCACAGCAAAGTTGTAGACATTCAACAGCTGCTCAAAAATCAAGTGCAAAATCATTCGGATCTGATACAAGCCATTCATTTATATGATTCTGAGGAACATTTCATGATCTCATCCGTGCACGGGCTGCTGCTCTATGAGAGTCCCCCTTCGGGTGCGGTTAGCACGGCCGATTGGATCATTGCGATGAAAGAAACCCAAGAAAGCTCCTTATGGATGCAAACTCGCATAGTGCCTGAGGATCCTTATACCGTGTTAACTGAACAAAGCAACATGAATCCTTTAATCTCCTACGTTCGCAGCTACCCATTTCAATCTTCTGGGCAAGACTCTGAACTCATGATGGCGATTGATATCAAAGAATCTGCTGTCAGCCAGATCATCGAAAATATGATCCCTGCTGACTATGAACGTACATATATAGTGGACCAGGATGGAGCAGTCATTTCTGCCACGGACAAATCTTTGCTAGGGAGCCCCACGGAGGAGAGTTCGTTGATTCAGTCCCTTCTCTCTTTGAACCCTTCAGATGCGAGCTTCACGCATACATTTGACCATGGGTCTTATGTCGTTTCCCATGATCAATTTTCAGGAAACGGATGGAAGATTTACACGACCACACCCGCTAATAGCTTCTATTATAAAATGGATAGCTTGAAAGAGGACGTGATCATTATTTGCTTGTTGGCTGTCGCGGTTGGGATTGCTATGTCAACAATCTTTACGGTTGCCGGCTACAGCCCTCTAAAACGAATCATGAATAATATCAAGAGCGGGCATAACAGCCCGGTCAACTCAAAACAGAATGAATATCGGTTTATCGATATTGCTATCAACAGCCTGTCCAATAAAGTTGATAATCTTGAAGAAACACTACAGGACAACCAAAAAATGATTAAGCATAATATCATACTTAATATGTTGAATAACCGTTTCACGCCGGAGGAGCTAACAGAACAGCTACAGTCAATTCGAATTTCGATGGCCTACTCCCACTTCCAGTGTATGGTCATTGACCCCGTCAGTGAAAAGTGGAAGGAGTTGCAGCCGCGACAGCTGCAGCACACACTGTACAGTATGATTCATCAGCTGGAGACAGCAGAAATCGATGAAACCCAGCTATTTGCGGAGGAATTGCAGGATCATAAAATAGTGGTGATCATCTGTACAAACCAACCGGAAGTCTCAGATCAGATTGCAAACTTCATTCTCTCTGAAGTGAGAAGCAGATTCGGTTTAGAATTTGCCTTATCGTTAGGCAGCTGGGTGGAGCAGTACACTGACGTCCATACTAGCTATCGTGAAGCCAACACCTTAATTCGGTACAGCTATTTCTTTCCCGCTCAGTCTGTCATTCAAGATCTAGAACTGCTGAACAGGGAAATTAGCAGTCTCGAAATTCCAGACTCGTACCTGATAAACTTTGAAAAGAAGCTGCAGACTCGAGATTTGGATGGTATTATTCAAGCCATTGCGGATTTGTTGTTGGAAATAAAGGAAGGCATGTATTCAGCAGAGTACAGTCGCATCATATTATTAAAAATGGTCTCTATTTACTCTGACAGCATCAGCCAAGTACGTTGGCAGCCTGCCGAGACGAACTCACTGAATTTGTACAAGCAATATGCGTTGATCTACAATATTAACTCATATTCGGAATGGTTGGTCCATCTAGTAACCGACTTTGTTCAGCATATGGAGAAGCGCAGCGAATTAAGAAGCATCGATACAATCACAGCTGTAAAAGCATATGTTAGCGATCATATTTCAGGTGATCTCACCCTTGATCAAGTCTCCGAGCAAGTGTTTATCAGCTCCAAATATCTTAGCAAAATCTTCAAGGAAGAAACTGGCATTACCTATTCCGAATATGTTACGAACCAGAGAATGGAACGAGCGCGTGAACTCATGGCACAACGAGATTTGACTGTTGAGCAGGTCGCCAGTACTGTCGGTTACCGTACCTCTGCTTATTTCATTAAGAAGTTTAGAGAAATTCACGGCTGTACTCCGAAAAACTTTATGCGTAGCCTGATGAACAACTGATTTGCCTATTCATCATTAAGACCGTTATACATTCATCCAGATCAACCAAATTGGGAAGGAAATATTATGAACGTCAACCTTTCAAGAACTCTAAGTCTTTTTGCTGCAACTATTATCCTTATCGCATTCATGAGCAGTTGTACCGTTTTATCGGAGGATAGAAAAAAAGTGCAAGAGCAGATCAATTCTGCAAGTCCTGACGCTGTTGCAGCGCCGCTCTACACGATTTCATGGACAATGCATCAAAATGCCACTGTTTCTGAAGATGCGGAGATGATCGAATATATTGAGGAACACTTTGATGTCAAGCTAGATATGTGGAACCTTGAGAACAAGCATTATGAGGAGCTGCTGGACTTGGAACTAGCCCAAGAAAGAATTCCGGACCTCTTTCGGATCAGACAGTCACATGATCTGCTCAAGTATGAGATGCAAGGGGTTTTAGCGGAAATTCCCGAAGAGGTGCTGAAAGAATATGCGCCTAATATTGTGCAGCGAATCGACAGCTATAATCCTCGTTACTTCGAGTACGGAAAAATAAACGACACCTTGTATGGCATTCCAGTCATCAATCAAACCAACATATATCGAATCCCTGTCATATATCGAGAGGACTGGCTTGAGCAGCTGAGGCTGGACGTTCCGGAGACGTTAGATGAATTCGAGGCCGCCATGTATGCTTTTGCTAACGGTGATCCTGATGGGAACGGTAAGAAGGATACCTATGGCCTATCCAAAGAGGGCATGAATGTTGTGTTTGGCGCTTTTGGTCAGTCCGTTTTTACCGAACAGCTCTATTTTAATATGAAAGATGACCAACTCGTGATCGGCGCTTTAGAGCCTGAGATGAAGGAAGCTCTTGCTTATCTACAAAAATGGTACCAAGACGGGATCATCGACCCAGAGTTTATAACCGGTGAAAATAAAGGCGGCTATAAGCATTTGTCCCACGCTTTTATCAATGGCAGAATTGGGATGACCTCGATGGGCAACTATTATCATTGGACCCAAGAGGGCGATTACAACGTTCTCAATGTACATGATGAAGAAATCCCAATTGGGGCCTCATACAATGTCTATGAACTCCTACAGAAGAACGCAGCTGCTGATATTGTATTTGCTCCTCCTGTTATTGGCCCTTACGGGCACAGCGGTTCAAAAGCTTACAATATGTTGATGAGCTTTATCGCCATCGGAGCCGATACTGTGAGCGAGCCAGGGAAGCTGGAAAAAATCCTGGAGATACTGGATTATGTTAGCGCTAATCCCGATCCAGTGGAGCAGATTAAAATGGAGTACGGTCTTTCAGGGAAGCACTGGGACTGGAGCGCTGAATTTGCAAAGGAGTTTCACATCCTTCCTCCATATAACAACATGGATAACTACACGAATATCATCGGCTCCCGTATTGGCATGGCTGTCCCCGGAGTGCTTTCGGACCGGCGGGAGCAGTGGGCTGCAACGTTGGGCTTGGAGGAAAACGGCATTTATAATAAGCTGGAGGTTGCAACCCCCTCCTTAATTCAACATACCCCTGAACTGACTAGCATGAGGGACAAAGCATACATCTCTATTATCACCGGCGACCAGCCCGTTGAGTACTTCGATACCTTCGTGAAGGAATTCATGGAGGCAGGTGGGAAACAGGTGTTACTAGAAGCCAATGAATGGAATACCCGGTATATGGAGGCAACTCCTGCGCGATAACTATGACACTAGTAGGGCTGACACACTCATCAGCACCATATCCGAATCCACCAGATCGCAAACCGCCCCCCACCCTATTGACTGAACCCATGCTGGGCACACCACAAAAAATCTCCCTTTGGTGAATTCCAAAGGGAGATTTTCCATTTCATTTACTTAACAAACTCAGTTACAAAATTTTTGAATATGGTGGCCACTGCTGCTCTGTCGGCATTTGCTTTTGGTGCGAATGTGTTTCCGGAAATTCCGCTTATAATGCCATAACTTTGTAGTGTTGTCACTTCATCCTGTGCCCAATCGCTCACTGCGGTTGCATCTGCAAAGGCTGGCTTGCTCGTGCCTACTAATTCAATGCCCTTATACTCAATATAGTTATGGATCATGACAGCCAATTGCTCGCGAGTGATAGGTGCACTTGGATCAAATTCCCCATTTCCTACACCTGACACAATCTTATTATCAGCTGCCCAAGCAATTGCAGCGCCATACCAAGCATCCTTATCAACATCTACAAATACTGATGTGTCGTAGCTCGTAAGGTCTGCTCCTTCTATATTTGCAATGACCTTGGCAACCATAGCTCTTGTCATTTCGTTATTCGGTGCAAACTCATTATCACTTACCCCATTGAAGAACTGGCGAGCTGCTACAAAGTCTACTGCATCTGCATACCATTGTGTGCTCAATACATCTGCAAACTCCACTTTATTGTAGCCAATAACAAAGCTAGAGAAGTGGTTAACCTTCATCGTTACTGTACCAGCCTCAGCATCATATAAACCCATGACATGTTCAAGGTTTCCGTTCTTGTCCAGATAGTATACTACAATAGCGTTCGGATTCTCGCCTTGACGTAAGGTGTACGGAACGGATACGCTCGCTAATCCACCATTGAAATCACTAATCTCTTCCTCACCACTTGTTACTGTAAAATCGAATATCAGTCTGTCCGCAATCTGTTCTTTAGTAACTCCAGACACTGAAAGTGTGCTCGGATCAACAACGCTAGCAGATATCTTTATATCAGCCTTAGCCGCATCGGCAATTGTTTTTAGAGTTATATCGTCAAACGTGATGGTTGCAATTGGTGAAGCAATAAAAAATGCTTCAACCCGAGATTCGACTAATGCGCTCATCGATTTATTTGGAATCATCATTTCAACTTTTTTGACATTTGCTACGGCAGCTACTTTGATTTCAACAATGGTTTCTGTTGTGTTCGCAGCTTCCACGAAAGCAATGGCTTCTGCTATTGCTTGTTCAGTTAGCACTGCTGTAGCAATACTGCCTTCAGAAGTTTGTGTTAACTCGGTAGTAACGTTGATTCTGTTCTGATCTACTTTCGGCGCGCTAGGAGGTACTGTTTCATTATTACTGCCTCCAGTACCTTCATTGCCTGTATTTCCGGAGTTATCATCTACACTTTCTTTATAATCAGATGCAATAGAGCCTATAGTTAAAGAGCCTGTTTTTTCGCCATCTTTAAATCGATACACCGGTCTTTGACCATTTCTAGTAAAGCTTGCATCTGCAATGGCAAATCCTTCATTATTAAAACTAATATCGACACCACTTGCTGGCATGATATGAATAATTTCTGTTTCTTTATCTCCATTAAATGATATTTTTGCTGCACGATTATTATATCCATTATCCGCAACAACCCACAATACATTTTCATATGTATCGTAGTCAAGAGCCATTGCTCCACCAATCTTTCCATCAATATCAGCAATTTGCACCGAACTTCCATCTTCATTTAGAACATATGCATATACATGACCGTTATCTTCTAAAGCTACAAAGAACACACCACTTGCAATTGCATTTGGATAATTAGTAGCATCAAACACTGCAGTCGTATTTTGGTCATAAAGCTTACCTTCAACATTGGCGTTTGATACCCATTCTACAGATTCAATGCCCATATTGGCAGAAACCTGTGGTAATGATGCGGTTAAATCCCATTGCTGTAATGCAACTAAATCATCGTCTTCTTTATGTGGATCAACGCTCAAAATCATATTAAAGTTTACGCCCTTAACATTGTTATCACGTTCAGAAGCAATATAAACAATACCGTTTCCATCTACTGTAATTCCTTCTGCATCTGGTCCTGCTGCTCTTGCATCATCTGCATCCTTTTGGAATCGAACACGCTTGCCATTTTCAAAACCTTTTGCAAAACTTAACTCTCCATTTTTTGAAACGTCTAAAATCCAAAACTTACCTGTCCCGTTATCAACTGCATATAATTGGCGATTAAAGAAATCCAATCCTGAAGAATCCTCTAAAAATGTCGGTTCATGGTCAAAAATCACGACTTCACCATTACCGGGCCATGCACTCATTTCAGGAATACCATCAAATTTATTTGGTGCACCAACCGTTGCTTCTTTTGTATTTCTATACTCATTTCCAGTTACATTTGGATACAATCCCCAAGTAGGATTTGTATGGTCTGGCCATGTTGTGCTAGCTATTAATCTATCATTTTCAAATAGACGTACAGAATCATTCTTTCCAAGTCCAAAACCAAATGTTTCTTCTGTTAATACCAAAAATCCATGTGCTGGAATTGTTGTACCATTAGGGATAACATATTGATGTGTATCATCACTATCTTTAATTACTATTCCCGAAATATCTAAAACTTCGCCTGTTGGATTAGCAAGCTCTATCCAATCAGGTCCCTTATTTAAGTCATTTGACTGTACTTCATTTAATATAACTGGATTTGTTACAATATTTGCTTTTCCCTTAGTCGAAGTGGGAAATTCTACAAGTTCGCCTGTTCCATCTGGAATGCGTGCGTATACACCATTTGCATGTATTTCCCACGAATATTCTGCAATGGACACACCATCTTTATTAAAAATAGTAACTTGATCAGCCTTTCCTAAGCCAAATGTAAAATCCTTATTACCATCAAAAACATAAAATGCGCCTGGATTAAGAATTGTTCCATCTACTACGGGTGTTATATCTGCAGCATGTCCTACTGGGTCATCATCATATAAATACCAACCAGATAAATCTACGGCTGTAGTTCCTACATTATAAATTTCAACCCAATCGGTTTCATCATCGTTAGACTCTACTTCATTGATTACTATCTGAGGTTGATACCAATCGTTTTTTAACCCCTTTGTTTCTTTCATTAATCCAAATGTACCAGTCCCATCTGGATATCTTCCGAAAGACGCCAATGAATCATTACCTTCATAACTAGCATGGCCAGTCCATGAATAGTCATCTAGTAAATTCCCTTCATTATCATATAAACGAATAGAATCTCCTGAACCAATACCAATTGCTTCTTGGAATTCACCTGCAACATAAGCTTTTGTCTGATCATTATATACCTGACCATTCATACTTGCATCAACTACAAACAGTTCTCCTGCTTGCAGTTTTGTTCCTTCTGCAAATTTCCAACGATGGTCATCAGAATTGTCGCGAATTTCATAACCAGAAAGGTCCATCTCTTCTGTTCCTATATTCATAAACTCTACCCAATCATCCGGCGCAGAATTAATCTCATTGATTACTAATCTATGTTTAGGTAATTCTTCTTTTTCTACAATATTTAACTCACCTTTGGTTGGTTCCTGATCAACAAATTCTCCTGTACCGTCTGGAACCCTTGAATATGTACCAACTGCATGACCTGAATAAGTATACGAGTCCAATAAAGTAGTGCTACTATCATATAAAAAAACTGTATCTTCTTTTCCCAAGGACAGATTATTTAACACAACATCATGCTCAATAACCAAAATTTCGCCAGCTTCTAATACAGTCCCATCCTCAATACGCCATTCCTTATTATCTACCAACCGCTCCAAACCTTTATCATCTGTAACAAACCATCCACTGATATCCATATCACTATTGCCAGTATTAATAATTTCAATCCAATCTATATCTGCAACTGCATCATTAGATTCAATTTCATTAATAAAAACTGTATTTTCTACTTCTGATGCCTGTACATAATACGTTGGAGATATTACCATGGATGCAATAATAAACATGCTTAACATACTCATTGCTTTATTTCTGTTTTTCATTTTCACTGCCCCTTTTTAATTTTTATCATTTTATTAAGTACTTGCGAAACGACACAACGACGTTTGGACTCGTAAACTAAGCTTTATTCTGAGTCTCTGTCCTAATAATGAGACATCATTGTTAAATTCAAACGCACTTTATGTGATAAGTTTGTAAATTTGAAAACAAAAAAACAAGATGCCGGAAGCTAATAGCCTGCATCTTGTTTTCTTTTTGAACGCTGTATGATGTAAGTTTTGAAGTAGTTTCTATCCGCTCTGCTTAACTTATTATTACAAGTAATTACCTCTACCAAATGTAGTTCATCGTTCGCAATAGAAATTATTTGATGGTTGATAATATTCATGTATTCATAAGTCTCATGAAATTTCTATCTTTAAAAATACTGTATACAAAGATTGAAGCAATTAGGTAGAAGAATAGAACAGCACTCATAGAAAGAATAACTATATAGATAATGCTAATTTCCATAGGAATATATAAGCTACTTCCCTTGGAAATCATTCCAAACAATAATTTCCCTAGCAACATAAAGTAAGGAATAGCAACAACAATACCTAATGATAGCGGATATAGATAACCATTAATGGATATTACAAATATCTCCTTATTACGATATCCCATTGCCTTAAATAATAAGATTTGGTCCTTGCTATTTTGCAGCATAATATATAGTGCAATACTCATCAATATTATGCTAAGTACAATGCCAATAATCAGTAAGATTAGACCTATCAATTTGTATTGATTAGTTGACTGCTTTACAGCTAACAACGTTTCTTGTAGCTCGTTTACAATACTAATTTGAGCCTCATTAAATGACGGATGCGTCAAGGTATCAATATATAATCCATCAAATTCAACAATTTCTTCGTTGAAAGTATCATTATAGTAACTTACAGTAGTGTAAATTTCATTCCCCTGTAAACCTTTATGAATACCTACAATCTCTGCAGCAATATACAAATCTGATTGTGATAAAGCCAGTTCGTCTCCTACCTGCAGATCATACTTATTAGCAAACCATTTACTAATAATTACGCCGTCACTCAATCGATTTGTAATATTTCCCCCTGTATTATAGTCAATAAATTGAATGAAAGAATTACTTTCTCCTGGCTGTAAAATATACAATTCAGCTTCTTCTTGCTTCCCCTTATAATCAAATGTGTACGCCTTATTTCCGTAAGCTACATACTCATTAGAACTTTCAACATTTAATGTTTCTGAAAATCTAATATCATAAGAGTATGTAAATTGCTCCTCATAAGCCTGCACAATTCGTTGAGGAAATTCAAACATAGCAAAACTTAACAACAATTGTACTGCCAAAGCGAATCCTGTAAATATCATTAAACCTAAAACAAACGGATTACGTAATGCAAACTTATTTCTTAAGTTCAGTAGTTCATTTTTTCTAGTTGTTATTTTCAATAATACGCGCTTAAACTTACTATTTTTCTCATTACTCACGCCTCGAATGAGAGAAATTGGACTCTTTCTAAGCATAATGGCAATAAGCAACATGGAGCTGAACGCTGTTATGAAAACAAATATTATCGCGACAATTATGAAAAACAACCAACCATTATTAGATTCCAGATAAGGTATAATTCCATCTTGATTCATTAAAACAAATAAATCAGGTAATAACAAAATACTTATTATTTTACCTAAAATTATCGGTATTATTAACATAACAATAATAGGCAGGAAGCTCCTTATAATATAGCGATTTTTATATCCTATTCCTTTTAATATCCCATAAATTTCTTGATTATCTTTAATCATTTTATAAACTAGCATGGCTAGCATCACTAGAACAATAGTCATCAAAACACCAATTGAAATACCAGCAATCATTTGATTCATCGAAATTTTCAGTGACAAGGAATTCATTTCAACGTTATCAGCTGCATATTTGATCATATAAAAATGTTCAGGATTTAATTCACGATTTGATGCTTTTTCTGACCAAATTCCACCATAATAAATTTTCTCTTCGGCCTCAACTTGATTAAAAGTCTCATCACTCAATTCAAGCAGCACAGCATGTTCTGGATGATATGAGCCAAATCCTTTCAATTTCATATTAGGTTGAATTTGTCCTGGAAAACCTGCTATACCACTAATTTCGTATGATTGATTAAGGAATTCATAAGAGTCACCAACTTCTAGTTGAAGCCTTGTCGCAGTATTAACGTCAATTACGATTTCATTTGCTTGACTGCTTGCTTTACCAAACAGATAGTATGGTTCGTTAACGAGATGTTGTTGCTTTAATATTTTATAGGAGATAGATTTTTCCGTAACTAATTTAAGATGCTGTTGTTCTACATCAAACTTATAAGTTTCAGCATAATTGTTCACAGTCTCTTCAATAGACAAAGTACCATCTTGTTTCGGAATAAACTGAAAATCCTCTTGACTGTTAATCTCATAGATGTTTACAACTTGATTCATTTTCTCATTTAAGGAGATTAATGAAAAAAACAATACGCTCATAATAACTAATAAAGCCGAAATTGCTGCAAATAACCATCTGTTCTTCTGAAGAATATATCTAATTGTGTGCTTAAATAACATAATTCATCACCACTCAATCTCATCAATGGATAATGGAGATATTGTTGTATTCACTTCTTTAATCTTTCCGTCCTTCATGCGAATGACCCTGTTTGCTAATAAAGAAAATGCTTCATGATGAGTTACCATAATGATGGTCACGCCATTCTTCTTGTTCAATTCGAGTAACAATTGAATGACCATTTTTGAGTTTTCGATATCTAATGCACCAGTTGGTTCATCACAAAAGATTATTTTAGGAGACTTCACAATTGCTCTGGCAATTGCTGTACGTTGTTTTTGTCCACCTGATAACTGATTGGGGTATTTGTCCTTATGCTCTAGCAAGCCTACTTGCTCAAGAATAGTTGAAATAGAAAGCTGTTCTGAAGTTAAGTATTTTCCAACTTGAGTATTTTCGTAGACCGTTAGTGTTGGTAATAAATAATATTGCTGAAAGACTAAAGAGACATCTTGTCTGCGATATTCGCCGAGCTGCTTTTCTGTAAACTTAGAAAAGTTTTGTTCATTATATTGAATTTCCCCACTATATTCATTATCAAGTCCACTGAGCACATTTAGTAACGTAGTTTTCCCTGAACCAGAAGGTCCTAAGATTGTAACAAATTCTCCCTTTTCGATTCCTAATTTCACATTTTTCAGTACAGAGGTTGTTACCTCACCATTAACATATTGTTTATTTAACCCCTTCACTTGAAATAACGACATTTCTCACACTCCTAAACTTTTGTCTTTTCTAAGCTTATCTGATTTATCAATTTCAGTACTTATCCTTCTAAATTTCCATTTTTGCACCTCTTCATATAATTGTATTCTTATGGGGTTATTGTAACATACTGCATGGATTTGTTAATTAATACAAAAAACTAATTATCGTAAACTATCAATTTTTAGCACTAGATTGATATGAAACGTAAGTAGAGCATATGTGACAAGCCCTTGTTTAGAAATAAAGCTGCTGAATGACAAAGATGACGCTCGGATGAAATAATCCTGAGCGCCATCTTTATGTTCTTGTAGGTTGATCTACGATCGATTTTACATCATGGCCATTTTGATGCATCAGTATTACTAATGTTACTGACGATACAAATCTATAAATCTATAATCTGACTTAATGCCTTCAACTCGCCCTATAGCGCTTAAGAAATTGAACGGCTTTGTTAATATCGCCTTCGGGATTCGTACCAACTTCGCGCTCGATTGTTAAGTAACCAGCATAGCTAATCTCTTGAAGAGCACGCAAGTAAGCAGGCCAGTCAACGCCGCCCTCACCAAGCGGAACTTCGAGGAATGCTGCCCCACTCTCAGCCATAATCGCAAGCTCCTCATGATTGAGTGATTTCTCATAGCCATATTCACCATATACATCGCGCGGATCGATATGAGCTAGCTTAATACCGTCCTTCGCATGTGTATGAACAATATAGTCTTTTAGCGTATAAACACCTTGTACGGGATCATCGCCAGTAACCATAACCATATTGGCAGGATCATAATTGACCGATACCCCTTTTGTACCAAGTCCATCTAGAAATCCTTTCAAATGCGCGGCTGACTCTGGTCCAGTTTCGATTGCAAAATAAGCATTCATATCGTGTGCAAAACGACTAAGCTCCAAGCAAGCTTTATGCATCGTTTCATATATTGGGCTATTCTGATCACTTGGAACGATACCGATATGAGTGGTCACGATATTCGTTCCTAACTCCATTCCAAGCTCCATTATCCGCTTTGACTTATCGATCTTCGCACCGTTTTCCTTCGGATCCTGGAAACCATGTCCACCTAGATCACCGACCAATGCGGAGATTTCGAGTCCCAATGATTCGATATAGGACTTTAAATCTCTTCTCGCCAGCGTAGATAGATTAGCAGGATCAAGTTCGCCAGCTACCGCATACATCTGTACGCCGTCTGCCCCAACCTCTTTCGCTTTAACAAGACCGTCTGTAACCCCAAGCTTAAAGCTGTCTACAATTACGCCAATTTTATTAGTAATGATAGGTGCTTGCATATTCTACACACTCTCCCTTTAATTATAGTTCATTCCAAATTCGTCTTACATATTCAAATCCTAGTCGGGTGCCAACTAGACAATCTTCCATCCCCTCGAACTCTATTGATATATATCCGTCATAGCCGCTTTCTTTTACCTTTTGAAGCACATCGCGTATGGCAATATCTCCATGTCCTACAATTGCTCCACGCAGCCAATTGCCGCTTATAGATGGAAACCATCCTTCACCTGGTGCTTGGAAGGCTGGGCGGGTGTAAAAATCTTTCACATGCACCATTGATGCAAACCTTATGTTATTTGCAACTGCTGAAACCGGAGGTTCATCTGCACAGAGGAAATTACCTACATCAAGCGTTGTCCTGAAATTCGGACGATCTACTGCAACAACAAGCGCCTGTACCCGATCACTATGCTGAATAAAGTAGCCATGGTTTTCGACGCTAGTCGTAATGTCATACTGGGCAGCATAATCAGCAATAGCTCTGCAGGCTTCGACGAGTTTTGGAAGCTCAGCATTGAAGTTTGCGATTGATAGATCCTCTGATGATGCGACGTCATGACGCATTCTTTTCACGCCAAGCTTGTTTGCAATGTCAACTTCACCCTTCAACCGCTCAATTTCAAGCTGAAATTGCTCGTTGTTTAAATTATAGAAGTTCGCAGCAACTGCATAATTGGATATTTCAATCCCGCTTGCGCGCGTCTGATTTACGATAACGTCGATGAGCTCCGCATTTTTAGTTAAATCAAAGCTATGCGGTACGATTTCAATATGCTCACCGCCTAGTTCTGCAATATAAATAATTACGTCCTGAATCGACATTTCCCCAGCATCAAGTGCTTTGTGTAAACTATATAAGCTAATTCCTAGTTTCATAGACGTACTTCAGCTCCTTTTTCAGCTGACTCATAAATACCGCACAATATTTTCATCATTTCAATACCATCTTCGACTGGGCTAAGTGGTTTGTTGCCGCTTCTAATACAATCGATAAAATGATTAATTTCATTTTGAAAAGCACTCTCGAACTCAAAGCCCTTATGATCCGTTTGCGGATAAACATTTACGATCGTATCATTTTGCTCCGTTACGATAACCATCTCAGGATCAATTTCGAATCCACCTTTATCACCAAATAATCGAACCGCTGTTTCATCTGCTTTCGCATGCAGCGTAAAGCTCACATCTATGAGTAAGGAAGCTCCATTCTCGAAACGGATAAGCGCATTCGCCATATCTTCCACTGTATTGTTGTTCGCATCATAGTCGGCAGCTTTATAAAAGCTTAAATTTTTGACATTCGAGCGATTACCCAACTTTTTATACGTATTGGCACTAACTGATACTGGCTTAGGGCGTCCCATCATATACCAGCATAAATCAATGATATGCACGCCAATATCGATTAATGGCCCGCCGCCTGAACGCTCAATATCCGAGAACCAGCCTCCCGGGTTGCCAAGTCGTCTGATCGTCGATGCCTTCGCATAATAAATGTCGCCAAACTCGCCGCGTTCAGCCTTCGCCCGCAGCATTTGTGCATTGGAATCATATCGCCGAACAAAGCCGATCTGCAGCTGCTTGCCTGAAGAGCGAACTGCTTCTTCGATCGCCAAAGCTTCCTCAACTGTACGGCAAAGTGGCTTCTCAACAAGAACATGCTTACCTGCTTTTAGTGCGGCAATACTAATTTCTGCATGCGTATTGTTCCAAGTGCAAATACTTACAGCTTCAATAGCTGGATCTGCCAACAACTCTCGGTAGTCGGTAAATATTTTCGTCTTATCTGTTCCATATTTCTTTGCTGCTTCCGTTGCACGCTCTTCATTTAAATCGCAGACTGCATAAAGCTCAGCATTTTTATTATTTTTGTATGAGCCCAGATGCATTGATGAAATAGAACCCACTCCTATAACGGCTGTCCGTACAGGTTTCATTGTCCAATTCCCCCTTTATTATCAAAACATTTTGCATGTATCTACTTTCATATTATAATTGTATTAACGCTTAACTCCATGCAAAGCTGTGCGGTTTATTTGTAAAATTGTGCTATCTGGAAGAGAGGATAGATTGTTGTGGATAAATTCGAATCATTGCATGAAGCTATGGATATGCCCGATCCTCATTTCCCTATTAAATTGCATCAGATTTCCTTTGATCAGCAGGATCAGGTTATATTTCCGCATCATTGGCATGAGCAACTTGAGTTCTTATATTTTGTTGCGGGGGAGGCCACCATCGAATGCGGATCTACTACCATTGCTGCTAACAAAGGTGATCTCATTGTCGTAAACAGTAATGAATTGCATTATGGAATTAGCCGATCAACTAATCTTGCCTACTATGCACTTATTGCTGATATTTCATTGCTAAATAGTAAATCTATAGATGCTGCCGAAACAAAATTTATAACGTTAATTTCCCAAAATCGCATTCTACTTCGAAATCTGATTGCTAATGACAATAAAGTAACAGATTGTATGCTTACTATTATCAATGAAATAAAAACACGCGAGTTTGGATTCGAGCTGGCAATAAAGTCCGAGCTATATCAATTACTGACACTGCTGCTGCGTGGTCATGTAGCTACAGTGTTATCTAAAGAGGAGTACACTGAACGATTAAAAAACGTAGAACGATTTTCACCAATTTTCCAGCATATTGATGAGAGATATATGGATGATTTATCGATCGAATTTCTTTCGGAGAAGACTGGGCTAAGTCGTTTTCATTTTAGTCGTCTGTTCAAGGAGCTTACCGGACGCACCGTTACCGAATACGTAACAGCAACTCGGTTGAATAAAGCCGATTATTTGCTGCGTCACAGCTCATTATCCATATCGGATATCGCCGCTTCAACAGGCTTCAATGATATATACTATTTTAGCCGAACGTTCAAAAAGCATAAAAAAATCCCACCTTCGGCGTTACGAAAAGAGTAGGAATCGATGTCTACTACAAACAGACTTCTCACAAAGTTCGTATTGAACTTGTGAGAAGTCTGTTTTTTTTGGGCATGGGGAGAACGTTCAATGAAGTATTAGTGCAAGATAGCTCCTCGCTTCAATCATCTCTGGAATGATTAGCCTTGCTGTATTGATGACTCCGATCACCACATTATTAAAAATATGAAGGACGCTCTCCTCTATCGGATCAAAAACAGATGCCACAGAAATACTTCCACTGTATGAGCTAAACTCGACAACGTCAATTGTACCGTAGATGTTCTTGCCGTTGCCTATGCAATGACTCATTTTAAGGTGATCCGTCGCGCCCTGGCGAGATTGGCGATCAGCTCATCACGGGTCTGGTGCGCGTGCGCAGCCCAAGCTGGCTGGCCGGGACCGCTGCGCCATGACTCACTCAGCGGACTGTTGTCGACAGTATCGAAACCGAACTGGTCGTACAGCCGCGTCACGAGTTCCGCCGCCTCAGGAAAGTTGCTCGAGACCGACAATGCATGGCGGTCGGGGGTGCCAGTTGGTCTGCTCGAAATAAAGAGGCGGGGGGCTTGAATATGGGTGAAGGCCTTCGCCACCTTCGAGGTCGGAAGGTGCTTCTGACGGAGCTCATGAACTGTCATCTCACCAGATTCGAGCACGGGGAAATGGCCATCGCGCCAAGGCATGTAATTGTTCGTGTCGAGCACGATTTTTCCTGAGAGCTGCTCCACAGGCATGTCATTGACCAGCTTGAGGGGGACGGCCACGACGACGAAGTCACCAGCCTCGGCAGCGCTGGCCGCAGTCGCGGCGCGTGCTGACGGGCCGAGCTCATCAATGAGGTCCTTCAACGTCTCGGGTCCCCGAGAATTGGCAATAACGACCTCATACCCGTTCGCGATCGCCGCACGCGCGATCTGGCTGCCGACCTCGCCAGCGCCAATGATGCCTACTACTGTCATAGGTACATACCTTTCACGCCTACCAACTCCGCGCTTTTCACCCAAAGCCGCTCGGCTTTGTTAGCGTCGAGCGCATACGACCTTACGCCGTCGGCAAACGGGTTAGGCGTGTCATCAATCGGTGCGACCGCACAATCTTCGAGATAGCGTCCGCCGATTTCGTCTTTGTCAGCCACAACTGCGGCCCAGACCGACGTTGCGGCTGCCTGCGCGATTTCTTTGAGCTCTGCTAGCGGAAGACCCGCTACGGCGCGAGCTTTGCCAACATTCTCGAAAAGACTCTGTAAGTCTTCCGACGAGAAATGGCGTGCGAGATCGGTAAGGCTATTCCCGGGCATCACCGAGGCAGCTCGAACGCCACGATTGCGATACCGCTTATCGAATTCCACTGCGAAGAGAGTAGTGGCCGTTTTCGATCGACCATAGGCAACAAACGGATCGTATGCCTGTTGCTCAAAATTCGGATCGTCCAGGTCAACATCGGCGGCGCGATGTGCCTGGGACGATAGCATTACCAAACGCCCGTTATCGACAAGCAGCGGCTCGATCCGATTGATTAGAGCAAAATGACCAAGATAGTTCGTCACGAACTGGACTTCGAAGCCGTCAACCGTCCGACCGAACGGGGTTGCCATGACACCAGCGTTGGCGATGATAACGTCGAACAGCTGGCCGTTGGCCAACAGTTTATCCGCGCAGGCGCGAACGCTTTGCAAGGATGTGAGATCGAGATCGATCAACTCCAGGCTGCCGCCTCCTTGCGCCGCAGCATCAAAGACTGATGAAGTGGCCGATTGGGCTTTAGCGAGGTTTCTAGCCGTGCCGACGACGCTGGCACCGTGAGAGACCAGTGAACGGGCGGTTTCGAGGCCAATGCCCGATGATGCACCCGTAATGAGAATTCGTTTTCCCTTGAGATCAATGCCGGAAAGCACCTGATCGGCAGTTGACTTTGCACTGAATTTTCTAGTCATAAATTTTCTCCTTTAAATGCATATTTTTTTAGAATGTCCTAGATCCCGACACCGCCGGCCATATTGATGGTCTCACCTGTGATATAGCCCCCATGTGGTCCGGCAAGAAAGCAGACGGTCTCCGCCACTTCTTCAAGAGTTGCAAAGCGGCGGATCGGATGCATGTCTAGGAAGGTTTCAAGAGGTGGAAGATGATCGGCCACATCCTTATTCATGTCCGTGGGCATGACGCCCGGCTGCAGGACATTCACAGCGATATTGCGGGGACCGAGGTCGCGCGCGATGCCCCTCGCATATCCGGCGAGCGCTGCCTTTGTTCCAGCATAGTCGGCGACCCCTCTAAAGGGTACCTTCTCGCCGAGCAGAGAGCCGATAAAAATAATGCGACCTCCGTCCGTTAGTCGGGGTGCCGCCGCGCGGGTGTTGGAAATTGATCCCATGACATTGACTTGCCACTGCCGATTGTAACTTTCTTCGTCCAAGCCGGCATCATCCACCATCTGGCCCTGGATCGCGATTCCGGCGTTGTTCACGAGGATGTCGAGTTTGCCGAATTCGGCAATCACCGAGTTAATTAGGGGTTTGGCGGAAGAAAGATCCGCTTGGTCGCTTTTGATTGCCAATGCACGAACACCCTTGCCCTGCAACTTCTCCACGACAGCCGCCGCCTTTTCGGCCGAAGCCGCGTAGCTAATCGCAATATCCGCTCCGTGATCGGCGAACGCTTCCGCCATAGCGGCGCCAAGGCCGCGTGAGCCGCCCGTAATGAGAACTACCTTGCCCTTCAATGATTGCTGCATAAAAAAACCTCCTTTAATGATTTCAGATAAAAAAAACCTCTTTGCACGTCGCTGGAATCCCTCGCTCCGGTGAATGGCGGAATATCATAACGATCGTTACATAAAATCATGCTATACATTTTTGCGCACTTTGTCAATAACATAACGGTCATTATGTTATTGATATTTTATATTATGGCGCCCACTGTGAATTATCAATTGCAATGATGTCAAGTATCGCCAAGTTAGGATGATGCTTTGCTCACTGGGAAGGGCCATCAGCTCGGTCAGAATCTAACGTCTGATGTGAGACACAAGTTCCATACTTTTTGCCGATCGTGCACTGACGCAGGTCATTGCACGATCGATTGGTAGCGATTTGTAACGTATGTTATGATAATATAAAGTATGAAATTGGACACAAATCTTTTTAATCCGACAGTTATAATAAAAGAGAGGAGATCTGACTGATGGGACGTAACCGCGAATTCGATGTGGATCAGGCACTGGACGCGGCGCTTTGCGTGTTTTGGCGTAAAGGCTACGAGGGCGTGTCGTACACCGACCTGACGCAGGCCACGGGTGTCGAACGACCCGCTCTTTATTCGGCATTTGGCAACAAGGAAGCATTGTTCCGCCTAGTTCTAGCGCGCTATTATGAGGACTATCTGGATTTCATCCCGGTGGCGCTGGAGCTGCCGACCTCACGGGAGGTGGCCGCACACATCCTCCTTGGAGCAGCAGAATTAAATACTCGTTATCCCGATCGCAAAGGGTGTCTAGGTGTCCACGGCGCCTTGGCTGGTACGGACAATACCGAACCTATTCGGCGTGCCTTGATCGATGCGCGTGCAGACGGAGAAGCGTCGCTGCGCAATCGCTTCGAACGAGCAAAGCAAGAGGGAGATCTCCCGGAAACTACTAACTGTGCCGCGTTAGCCGCATTCGTGCTGACGGTACTCCACGGAATGGCTGTTCAAGCCAAGGCCGGCTTCAGTCGTGACATGTTAGAGGCTATTGTTGAGCAAGCGCTCTCCACTTGGCCTGCCAGCAGTTCCACACTTTCTGGAAAGTCTTCCTAAAAAATCAAATCCCAAGCGATAACCGCTTGGGATTTGATTTTACAGGTAAATGTAGCTTCGAATACCATTTCACAACTACCGTCAGCACTCCACATAGGATGAATGCTGACGGTAGAATACAATAAGGTGTGGCTGTTCAGCTACGTATCAACTTAATCGCTTTTTTTATCATTTTACATAGTCTTCTTTTAAAATACTGTATATTTCTAAATCGACAATTCCTTTACCTGCCCATAGTGTTGCTTGTCTCAATGTTCCTTCTTTGATGAAGCCATTCTTCAACAATACCTTTTTTGAAGTTTCATTTAGAGGCATCACTTCAGCCTGAATTCTGTTGACGTTGACATCCGTAAACAAGTATTCGAGTAATATTTTTACAGCTTCGGTAGCAATCCCTTTTCCCCAATGTGATTCCGACAAATAGTAGCCAATCGTCACAGTGTTAACCTTTTGATTAAAGTCGACAGCTTCAATATTCATTCCGTCACCGCTCCATATTTTCTTTTTTATCGGAATATCCCAAAATTCCAACTCTTTTAAGAATGGATTATTTGTTATTAAACCTTGTACCCTCTCTATTGTATTAGGTCGTATGGGTACGCCACTGTTTCTATTTAGCAATATCCACCTGTGCATGCCCATACGAAATGTATATCTTTTGTAGCGTAAGAAACCATGCAAAATCATATCTAGAATCCCCTAATTATCCGTTCGTCCAATCTATTACGGTATATCGGTCATTTTCTTCTAAAATGTTTAGGATTTCGAATGATAACAAGCCGAATTCCGCCTTATTTCCAGTTAGGAATTTGGCTTGTAATCTTCTACAATAGCTTACGATTGTGGATGATCAGTTTAGATAACTGCAATGTGCTTGTTCAACTAACGTACCTTGTTAGTTCCACAGAATTGAAACTGCGCTCTGTTGTTGTGATAGTAGTGGAAGCTCTTTCATCTTTTACTCATATTCGCAAATCTTGGTCCTGGGTGAAAACCTACATTCCTATAGAGTTTCTCTGCGTAATTGCCAACTGTAACGCAAAGTTTAACAACTGGTGTATATTTATGAGCATTTGATCTTACATGCTTCAACATAAATTCGCCAAGTCGTTTATTCCTGTAATTAGGTAAAACACATATTTCACCTATCTCAGCAAATCCCAAAGGTATGTTTTCACTAATACCAGCAATACAAATCCCTGCAATCTTCTGCTCATTTTCATCAAATACATAAATAGACAGATTATTGGGGGAATAAATCTGCATCAGACGTTCAGCATCTTTTATAGCATCCATTTCATCCGGAGCACCATAAATTTCATTGTCAATTCCTCCGATATACCCATCCATAATAATGTTGGCAAGGGATTTACGATCAACCGAATCATTTAAATTATGCAGAGAGTAACCATTCGGAAGCGCCGCAGTTATGCCGGGATCAGTCGGACAGCACATGACCTGACGGGTAACATCCAATCGATACCTGAAAGAAAGTAAAATACTCACATCTTCTGGCAGAACGCCTCTAATGTTTACGATATCATTACAACAAATAAACAGTGCCTTCCAAAAAACAGTTCTGTCTACAAATGGTGATATCAAAAATGGATACATAACCGTTCCGTTGTTGATAATTGCTCCACCAATCCTGTTATCATCGTACATAATCCAAAAACATTGATCAGTAAATTTAGTGTCATTAAGCCGGGAATTCCAGTCGTACCACGTTTCAATATCAACATCTGAATATAAAACTTGATATACTGCAAATAAGTCTTTTTCGGCCAGTTCTATTTTGTATTCTGTCATAAGTATGCTCCTTTTTTGATAGAAAATAATTGATAAACAAATTATTGTGTCATAGCGTTGACCTATTGTGTCTTAAACACAAAAAGCCACCTTCCGACATCTCGGATAGGAGGCATGTGTGTTGCGAACAAAGAGGCACATATCTATGTAAAATAATAGCAATGCTCAACTTGCCAATGGAAAAAAGCCCACACTAACCCTATCACGAGAGAATATCGTAGAAAACGATCATTCACTTCAATTAGAGTTAGTTTATCATTGGCTTATATTCACCCTTTCAAAATTCATTATTATAAATATACCATAATTTACTACATTTTCAAACACCTTTTTTTGTTAAATATCACCCATAAATTTAGTTCAATCTTCCACAATCTGGCCCGTTTGTGGAAGACTCATATTATTGAATTACTGAGGATAAAATCTGTTCATTTGTAAGCATGCCTTCGGTATTCGTTACTTTTGCTATCGTTAATTTAAGTTCATGCAGTGATGCAGTTTCCAGGATAGAGACAAAAACCTCGTTTTCTAAACTAACCTCTCCTTCGATATTAATTGGCAACGTTATTTGAACATTTGTCGAGATCTCTTTACTGGAGTCGTTGGATTATCATTATTATTAACAGGAGGCGAGCTTGAAATCGAAGCGGCTCTTGTTACTGTTAAAGTATAAAACAGCCCCCTTTTAATGAAAAAGGAGGCTGTTCTATAAGGTAGTATACACCCAGCTGTCAAAGAACAAGTCGTAGATCCCAAATCGGGATAATGTTACCGGCGAAAGGATACTTCGCAAATCGGGAATCGACGATAGTTCACGTTCCTAGGTAACTGGAAATATTCCAGCCATCAACCGGGCAACGACATCACTCTTTTACACTACCAAGCTTCATACCTGCAACAAAGTGCCGTTGTAAAAATGGATATACGATAAGAATCGGCACAGATGCTACAATCGTAATCGCGGCTCGGATTGATAGTGGTGTAATCATCGTTGCCGTATCCCTCGCAGCTGTGGACGATATGTTAGGATTGGCATTAGAATTCACCGTTGATGACATTAATCTCATTAGCTCGAATTGAAGGGTACTTAATTCCTGTCTAGACGATGCAAAGATAAACGTATCAAACCATGTATTCCATTGACCAACCGCTGTAAACAGCGCGATCGTCGCAAGCACTGGCGTACAAAGTGGCAAAATGACGCTGAAAAATACGCGAAAATCGCTCGATCCATCTATCTTCGCTGATTCAATCAAGCTTTCCGGTAACGTGTAAATATAGGTACGGACGACAAGCATGTTAAATGCACTAATCATCCCTGCACCAGCTCCAGGGAACAAAATATAAACCCAAAACGAATTTAATAAATTGAGATCCTTGATCAAAAAGTACGAAGGAATGAGTCCGGCACTGAAATACATTGTAAGTATAAAAATTAATGTAATAGATTTACGGAACATATACTCCTTGCGGCTAATCGTATACGCCAGCATAGCGGTCAAAAAGACGCTAACCACCGTACCAATCACGGTCCGGGCGACGGACACCCAGAAAGCATCATACACTTTTCCAGATGCGAATACCGCTTGATAGTTCTTAAATGTCCATTCCCGTGGCCAAACGTAAATGCCGCCGCGCGTCGTGTCCAGACCTGCATTAAACGAGACTGCCAACGTGTTAAGGAACGGATATAACGTGACAACAGCGACGAACAACATAAATATTACATTAAACGTATGAAACAGAAATGGCTCCGTTTTAAATTTTTTGATAGTTGTTTGCATGCGGAGCCCCCCTTATATAATTCGCTCTTCGCCGAGACGCGTGGCGATTAAATTTGCGCAGTAAAGTAATATAATACTGACGACCGTTTTGAATATACCAGCTGCTACACCGAGAGAGTAGTTCCCGATTTTGAGCCCGTACTTGAGGACGAATATGTCGATCGTCTCTGACCAGTCGATCACTTGTCCGTTGCCTAAGAAGTATTGTATGTCGAAGCCCCCGCCATTCAGCATCCAGCCGACGTTCATGATCAGGAGAATGACGATAATTGACCTGATGCCGGGTAACGTGACGTTCCATATTTTGCGATAGCGTCCTGCGCCGTCTATTTCTGCTGCTTCATACAAGGATGGGTCGACGGATGCAATAGCTGCTAAGTAAATAATTGTATTCCAGCCAACTTCCTTCCAGACATTGGTCAATCCAACAATTCCCCAAAAGTATTTACCTTCACCAAGCCAAAGAATCGGTTCATCGATAATGTGAAGATTCACAAGTAAGATGTTAATAATGCCATCTTCGGTGGACAATGACATTGAGACTAGTCCAGTCACTATAACCCAAGATAAAAAGTGCGGAAGATACGAGATCGTTTGAATTAATCGTTTGAAGCCTGTATTCTTGATTTCGTTAAGTAGTAGCGCTAAACCAATCGCTGTCACGAATCCGAGGATAAGTGAGATTAAGCTCATTGCAATCGTATTGCGAAGTACCCGGAAGAAGCCTTCATCCATAAACAGAAACTTAAATTGATCAAACCCGACCCAGGTTTGTTCCAAGATCGAGACTCCTGTCATCGGTTTAAATTCTTGAAAGGCCATTAGCCAGCCCCAAAGTGGAAGATAAGCAAAAATTATAACGTAAATCACCATCGGAAGAGACATGATGATCAATTGTCGCTGTCGGATTATCTTATTTCCAAAATCGATAGTCCGCGAAGCGGACTTAGGTGTACTTTCAACCTTTTGGACTGTATTTTGCGGCATCATCTCCGCCTCCTGTCTTAAACGAGCGGAAGACTGGAACTATTGCTCCAACCTTCCGCCCTCTGTCATCAGCTTATTTACTCGACCAAGCATTTTTACGCCATTCAAGTTGTTCATTCACTCGATTCAAGTAAGCATCCGTATCCACTTTATCCATCGCTTCTACATACTCAGCCCATACTCCATCAAATTGATCTGGTTTGCTCAAAATCGCTTTCGGCAAGAATTTAAAATCCAAATCTTTCATTTTCTGATTGGCTACTTTTGCAGGAGATCCTTCGATAAGGTCAATGTTCCATGCTGGGTAAGAAACTCGATTCTCTGGTGGATTCGAGAAGAAGTCTGTCCATGTTTTATAACCGTATGCAGATAAAAGTTCTTTGTCGATATCCTTCAAGTTAGCGAAGAATTCGTCTGGCTGATTACCAGCACCATCAGCATTGCCATCTGCGTAGTTACCTTCTAACTTAGGAAGATATCCCCATAATGAGTCAGCTTTGTTTTGTTGTTTCCAAGTAACATCTTCTTGTTGCGTACGCATTTCCGGAGTTCTATAGTATAGGCCATTGTCACCTACAAGATAGTCGGCTCCTTCTTCTCCCCAGGCAAGACGTTTTTGCCATTCTTCTGACAGCATTGCATCGATAAATTTAATAATTTTTTCTGGATCTTTAGCATTTACTGTAATACCAAAACCATTACCTAAGTTAATCACCGGACGGTCAAGATAGTAATCTGTAGTGCTCGCATCGTAGACAAGTGGGAAACCTACATAAGTGCGGTCAGTTTTCCCTTGAGATACCAATGAATCATGAGCTTGCCCGAAGTTCCAACGTTGCTCAAACATACCAAGTACGCGGCCGCTTGAAACTTTCGCCAAAAACTGATCATAGTTTTGTGCAAAAGATTCTTTATCCATCAAGCCTTTGGCATTAAATTCATTCAGCTTACTATAGTAAGGTTTTGCTGTATCTGTTGCAGAATATGGAGTGGCAACGTTCGTATCTGGATCTACTAGAACGCCTCCATCATTCGGATGACCTGCTAAATGCTGTGGCGCGTTACGTAGACCCCAGTCACGCCAGTCAAAAGCAAGTGATGTATACCCAATTGTCGGTTGTCCGTCAATCTCAGGGTATTTAGTTGCATAATCTTCTATCAGCTTAAAATAATCATCCAATGTTTTGATTTGAGGATAGTCATATTCTTTCAGAATAGCCTTTTGGATATAGAAAGCTGGTCCCATGTAGTCAGTTGGCTTAAAGTCGCCTTGATATACTCCATAGTTGGGCAGCCAGTAGATGTGACCGTCCGCAGGATCTTTCAATTGCTCCCACACTTTTCCGAAATGTTTCTTCAAGTTCGGTGCGTGTTTCTCAATTAGGTCTTCTAGCGGAATAACTGCATTAGCCGCCGTCAACTTTGTATTTGCCGTAATCATGTCAGGATAATCTCCGCCGGCAATCATAACGCCAAGCTTCTGTTCAATATCACCAACAAGATATTCTTCCTTCAGAGTTACGCCTAGCTTTTCTTTAATTTCCTGATAGATCTTGTTATCTTCTGTCGGGATCGGTCCCGTAGCAGCCGTAAATAATGAAATCGTGAACGGCTCCACTTTTGTTTCAGATGAGTTGGATTCATTAGTGGAATCGTTTGTTTTCTTTGTGTTAGCTGACGTATCTTTGTTTCCATTTCCATTACTAGAACAGCCTGACGCTACAATGCTAAACGTCAGAATCAACATGAATACCCAGTTGACCGTTTTTTTAGTTCGAACCCCCATGTTAAATCCTCCTTATCAAATATAATGCAAAACGGCGTGAAACCGTCTTACTCCTCTTATGATAGCGCTTTCTATATTGCGCTTACAATTCACATATTAAATGCGTATCCCCCTCAAAAATCTGTTTTGACGATCGTGCTTTCTCGAGGCTTCACTATTTGGAGGTTCGGTATTCCACCGGTTTCCTCCCTGTGCGCTGTTCAAAATGCCGCAAAAAATAATGGTATTGCGCATACCCGACCTGCTCAGCAATAGCACCGATCGGCTCGTTGGTATCGCGAAGCTTCTCGCATGCCTCGGAGATCCGCAAATCGTGCATCCGATCCAGCAAGCTACAGCCGAATTTGTCCTTGTAAGCTTTACCTAAATAAACGGGATTCAAATAAAACCGCGCCGCCACGTCCCTAATCGATAGTGGGCTGCGATATTTCTCTGAGACGTACCTGTCAATCTCGGTCAACGTACTACCAGGTCTGTGTTTGCGAAGCGATTGTAGTGCTATGATTACCTGCTCGGCATAAGAGAGAATCCCCAGCCGCACGGATTCCAGCTCGGCGTTCTCGCAAGATAGATCCGGGTGGGGCCGCAGCAACAACGCCGGATCTCCACCTGATTCACGTATCAGCTTGCTACACTGAACGGTCAATGAACACACAAACAACTTGGCCCATTCGAAAGACTGGCTCCACAGCTCTAGGAACAAGCTATTGATCTCTTCCGCCGCACGTTCTCCGTTCACATCTTCGATTGCTTGTAGCACGTCCTTCATCCGTTGCACCGCCAGCGGCGACAGCGAAGTCTCTTCACTGTCTTCTATTTGCCGCCGGAGTGCCCTCTTTGTGTCGAGCCTCTTGCGGATCTGCAACAAAACCTCAGCCGTCTCTTCTTCGATAATCGGCTTAAGTAAATAGTATTTAACGCCAAGCTGCATAGCACGTTTAGCAAATGTAAACTCGCTGTAGGCGCTAAGCACAACGAATTCGATCGGGGCTCCATTTTCCCCTTGCAACTGTTCGATTAGCTCCAATCCGTCCATCTCTGGCATTCTGATATCCGTCACGATAACGTCCGGCTTAAGCTCGTGTGCAGCAGACTGCGCCTCGGCGCCGTTCTCACACACACCGCAGACGCGGAATCCATGCCCTTCCCAATCTACAAACATTAGCAAGCCTTCAATCGCCCAAGGTTCATCATCCACCAGTAGCACCGAGTACATTTTTGCTGCTCCCTTCATCTTCTGGAAAGGCAGGAATCCGAAAGCTAACTCGCGTGCCTTCGTTGGGACGGCTGTCAATGTAAAAATCGACACGTTCCCCATAATGAAGCCGGAGCCTCTTATAGACGTTGCGTATTCCCACGTTCTCGTCCGAAACGAGACTGTCGTCCATCATGCTACGGATTTCGTTTAATCGTTCCTCATCCATGCCTTTGCCATTATCTATAACTTGCAAATACAAATAAGTATCTGTGCGCCGGGCTTCAATGCGAATAATACGCTGCCCTTTGACCGTCTGCAATCCGTGCTTGCACGCATTCTCGACAAGCGGTTGAATACACATTTTCGGCACCATGCAGCTTGCAGCTTCCTCCTCGATGTTGAATACGTAATCAAACCGGTCCGCAAACCGGAACTTTTCAATTTTCAAATACATTTCCGTAAAATGAAGCTCGTCCTGCAAGGTTACGGCGGCATCAGACCAACTGAGAAGCCGGCGAAGCAATTGGGACAAGTTGCGGATAATGACGGATACTTCCGTATAGCCGTTCTTCGCACTAACAACGAGCAGGGCGTTTAACGTATTGAAAAGAAAATGTGGGTTTACCTGGCTTTGTAGCAGCTTCATTTCGGCGCGAATCTGCTCCAGTTGCATATCCTTTTGCTTTATTTCAAGCTTGTAAACATCGTTGATGAGTGACTCGATCTGGGCGGCCATCCGATTGTAGCTGCGTATTAGACCGCCGATCTCGTCCTGACCTTCACTCAACTCAATCAAATGAAATTTCTCATTTGTCGCTTTGTCCAAATGGCGGGACAGCCGGCGAATCCGGTAATTGTACGAACGTAGCATGACGAAAATGAGCGTCGTTGGCAGCAACGTACTGATGGCGATCAGCATCCAGATGAAGCGCTTGGAGCTCAGGATAGCCGTCTGAAAGCGATCTTCTTCCGCAAGACCAGCAAGCTTCCATTCACTAATATAAGAAAGGCTGCCTAAAGGACTCTGGAACATCAGTCGGTCGTCCTCTCCGCTGTCAGTTGGTTCAATCTGCGCCATGAACTGGGAAGATGGGAAAAGCACCTGGCCTTGCGGATCCAGCATCTTAAGCATCATGTACGGCTGCTCCAGCTCCAGAATTTCATTGAATTTGCTAAGCTTAAGATCGATACGCAAATATTTTGCATATTGTCCGTGCATCGGATACTCGTTCAGTTTACGTACGATACTGAAATATTCTTTTTTCGCATTCAAGTTCATAAGATCGACATCGGTATACATCAAGACGTTGACGTCTGACGAAGACTTAGCAGCTGCCTCGTACCAGGGACTTCGCTTTGCCGCTTCGTCCAATATAAAGTAATTGCTGCCGCTCACGACCGTCGGATTTTCCGTGAATACTGAAATATTCTCGACGTAGGTGTAGGCAGATATAAACGGTCTCATTTTGCCGCTTAGTACCTCATTGAAGCTTTCATAGAATTCGACCACATCGGCGTATTCCTTGTCCAGCTCCTCGTATAGGATACGATCTGTCGCGACGGAATAACTTAGAGTAACGCCACCTTCGATCATGTCAGTCACTTTCTTGGCCGCCCGCTCAATCGCCCATTGAAGGTTAGTCTGCTCCCGGGTTTGAATGTTCTCCGACATTTTATGGAAAAAGAGAAAATTGATTGTCAGGATCGGTAAAAGAACGCACAGCAAGTAGATGAGCGTGAACTTCCATTTGAGTGGGATGTTGTTGACGAAGCTGAACCAGCCGAACTGCTTACGCATGCAGATACCTCCTTGGATTAACCGTTTTTGTATTGAGAGGGGGTCATGTCCATCCATTGCTTGAATTTGGCGGCGAAATGCTCGGGATCGGCGTATCCGACCGTCCGAGCCACGTCGGCGATTTTCAGATCGGTTCGCCGCAGAAGCTTGCGGCCTGCCTCAACCCGCGTGCGGTGAACGTAGTCAAGGAAAGAAATACCTATTTGTTTTTTGAACAATTGTCCTAAATAAGCAGGCTGAAAATGGAGTAATCCCGCGATGGTCTGCAGTTGAAGAGGCTCATCGTAGCGCTCTCTAATTAACTGAGCAGCTTCCCACGCGATACCGTTCACGGACCGCTGCCGTGCCAACTGCTCTGCCACTTTGTGTGCGAACGATACCAATATGTCTGGCCAACGGTCTACCCTGTTTGGCAGGATCGGAAGTAGGAGGTTTCGTTCGCCTTCTAGAGCCGAGTTTGCTGTCTCTCCCTCCATCACTTTCCATAAAATTTCCAATAAAACGTTTGACAAAAAAACCTTACCCGCTTCCGCATTACCTCCGAACGAAAGCTCTAGTTGGCGGCAGAGCCTTTGAACCGCTTCATTGATCGCCTCACCGTCTCTAGTTACAATCGCCAGCAACAGATGATCCTCCGCATCGAATAGTGGATCACCGACCTCCGGAATGTTCCAAGTAGCTTCCAATGGTGATGTCGTAGACTGCAAGCCCAAAGTATCGCGATCGTCCCGATACGACCATTCACTGTGAAATTTAACGAGTGAAGCATGAATTTCCTCAACATCGATCGGCTTCAACCAGTAATTGAGCACTCCGCACGTCAGTGCTTTCCGGGCTGAAGTAAAATCATCATGCCCGCTTAGAATGACGAAACGACACGACGCGTTCAACTCCTTCGTGCAGTACTCGATTAACTGCAGCCCATCCATAACCGGCATACTAATATCCGTCACGACTAAATCTGGATTAAGTTCCTTAATTCGGTCCAGTGCTTCTTCGCCATCTCTTGCTTCGCCACAGACATGGAAGCCGTGGCCTTCCCAATCGATCATGAACATCAAGCCTTCCAGTACAAGCGGTTCATCGTCTACAAGCAGAACGGTATAGATAGGAACCCTCTCCTTTCTAAAAATATCCATATTATTTTCAGGCATTTATTGTGTTTTCATCGATAGTTTATCTAGATGCTAGATTGAAGTCTTCGGTTTATAAGTATTGTTATGAAGGCGCTTTAAATTACCCTGAGCTTTTATTGTATTTTCAAATGAGTGTGTCTGTCAATCTTTGGTAACGGTTATAGAATTCTACATACCTTTCTTCACTATAAGGAGCAGTACATAAATGAGATTCTAACAATATTCAAGAATCAATCGTCGTTGAGAGAATAAAACAAATGCATCCTGAATACTTAATCGGAAATTCAATTCGTTGGAATTTTTCTAAATTTCTTGTTAATCAAGAAGGAAAAGCCCTTCATCGCTATGAGCCTTGGGATTCCCTTCTCGATATCGAACAACACATTGAGCAGTTAATACAATCTTAATTTATATGAAATAAGCTGTTCAAAATAGGGAGAAATCAAACAAAGACCCAATAAGATGACCTTTTCAAGTGTCTATCTTTTTGGGTCCATTTTACTCGGAAGACTCGATAGTTCCCATATCGTTCGGCATCATACAGATCCCAGCACCACTCCCAATCATTACCGATCATCTCGTAAACACCCCATGGATTAGGAAGCTGTTTTCCATCTACTTTCACATTATCGAAGATCCGGTTCAGTACCATAAATTTTAGAGAACAAGTAACTCAATCTCAAAACCTAAATCTTCAATAATTTGATGGTCAGCTGATATATCTTGACCTGTAGTCGTTAAATAATCTCCTACAAAGAGTGAGTTGGCAGCATATAGAGACAATGGCTGTAATGTACGAAGACTAACTTCGCGACCTCCTGCAACACGAATCTCTTTTGACGGGCAGATTAACCGAAATAATGCCAGTACCTTAAGCCCTTTCATAGCCGGGGTGCGTCCTGCTTCCTCCAAAGGAGTTCCAGGAATAGCATTCAAAAAATTAATCGGAATTGAATCCGCATCGAGCTCACGGAGCGCATAAGCCAACTCAACTATTTCCTGATTACTTTCACCCATACCGATAATTACACCTGAGCAGGGGGACATGCCAAATGCTTTTACCTTTTCCACGGTTTCAACACGCTGTTCATAGGTATGCGTAGTCGTAATAGACGAGTAATTATTTTTACTTGTGTTCAAGTTGTGGTTGTAACGGTGTACACCCGCTTTTGCTAATCGTTCGGCTTGACCGTCCTTTAAAATTCCGAGACATGCGCATATTTTCAGCGGCATCGTTGCACGTATTTCTTTAACCGCATTTACGACTTGGTCAAGCTCCTTCTCCGTTGGAACTTTCCCAGATGCTACAATGCAGTAGGTTCCTGTTTTTCGTGCCATAGCCTCACGTGCTCCTGCAAGAAGTGTTTCTTTGTCGAGCAGGGTGTATTTTTGAACGGGTGCCGTCGATATGATGGACTGTGAACAGTAACCGCAATCTTCGGACAATGTCCACTTTTTGCGTTGATGATCATGTTCAGTTTCACTTTTTTTCCGTAAAAGTGTTGTCTGACCTGAAAAGCAGCGTGCATCAAGGACAAGGTGTTATCGTTATCTGATTCAAGAACAGCCAGCCCTTCTTCAATCGTCAAACATTCACCCATTAGCGCTTTCTCAGCAAGTAACGACCACTCAATTTCCGATTTTTTTGTTGTCATTTCGCTCATTCCTCAATTTGTTTGTATAGTTAGTGCTCCCACGATTGTTCCCTAATGAATATGTTCTCGTGTTGATGCCTTTAATCGTAATCCTTCTATGATGTTACATTCTCCACTCCATTGTTAACCAATTATTATTTACATTGGTTAACAATGGAGTTGATTATTTTATCAGACATAAATCTTCCTGTAAAGATAATTTACAATGTAAGGGTGATTTTACGTTATTCTCGAAAAACTACTCTATAGTGTATTTCTATTTATTATGAAGAAGACACAAGATCAATGGAGTGTAAATTAGTGAAAATGAAGAGGGAAAGATGCCACGAGTAATCTTTAAAAACGCAGGATTTGACGTAGAAAACCTACTAAAAGTAGAAATATATTTGATATGCGAGCTGTAGATAAAGCCAGAAGAAATGCCGAGCGAAAATCAGGAGTGGATACCTGAAGATCGTCCGGCTGGTTCGTACATTTGAATGATGTTTGTAGATATAAATTGATGTGGCATTTACATCAATATTCGATATTATCACGACTTTATTCGATTTTTAGCATGAGTTTATTAGGAATATCAAGGTTTATTTGTTGGTTACTACACTCTCTCCAACCAAGTAACCACTTCCACATGCCCCGTATGCGGGTGAGCAGACCAATTGGGTTAAGTAAGGTTTAATAGGAAAAAGCCTGATATATCGGGCTTATTCGGGTTCATTGTAGGCTACAGTATGCTGTAATAGGGTGGTTGGTGTTAAAGTTTAACACCAATTTCGCACCAACTCATTATATCGTTTTCTCAAAAATCTAAAATATAATTTCCTTAAATCCAACTCTATTAACATTCTTCTCAACTATTCATGCTCAAGAGCTTTAGCATGTTCAAAGTGTATAATATTTTCCGCCCTATGCCGTATTGTTTATTTGAAACTCAGCTTGCTAAATCACTAACCTCAGTCTCATCAGCAATCTCATCTGGTGGATCTTGTATTTCTTAAGAAATCGTTTGATTAAAGAGCGCATATTAGCTTTAGCATCCGTACGCTTGGACCAATCAGGCGTTTAGTCTCATTAATCAGCTCGATAAGCTTCTTAGCCATCTCGCAACACTTGTGACTCATAGTGTATCTTAATCAATTCAGGCTTAGCAAGCGCATCATAAAACGCTTGTTCATCCGGAGATAGATGCAAATCAATACCTTGATTCATCGCTATTTCATTTTTTTTGCTAAGTCGATCATTTAACCAATCCAATTATTAATATCCTCAGGCTGATTGTAGCAATCTGCAATAAACTTTAGCTTATGTGAGAAATATTCAGAGCGAACAAGATTCGTTTGTCCAAACTATTTTAACTCTTCGTCCAGTAGCTTTTTCATTATCATAACTGCAACGTTTTTACGCTCCATAGCCATAATACGTTATAAATTCTCATCTGATAGTTTTCGCTGCAATACCTACATTTTCTTTGATGATAGCTTCTTCAATCATTATTGAAAATATAATCTGTATATTTGCTCTTTACAAACTCTTTATTTTGTTGTAGTTGTTAATACATGGATATTTCATTTACACTAAGTACATTTATTTCTCATTAAAGCTTTCAAAATCTAAATAAGGAGATTATTTATAATGAAAAAAGTTGCGTTTATTTTTGTTCTAGTATTTTTTGTGATCTCTTTTGCTCAAATCGCTTCAGCGAATACGAGTAAAAATGAATTTGGTAAAGAGATAGATTTAGTTTTCGAGAACAAGTCCTTCAATTTCGATAATGGAAATCTTCATGACGTTAATGGAACGTTGATGGTACCATTACGAGAATTCACTTCATATATAGAAGTGACATTAAAAAAGACTTCTACTAATACGTTTGCTGCAATAAAACATGATACTAGCATTGAATTTACAATTGGCAGTAAAATAGCAAAGGTAAATAAAAAAAATGTAACTCTACCTTTAGCTCCTACGATCGTAGATAGTGTCACCTACATGCCTCTTACATTTCTCACCGATGCATTTGAATATAAGGTAACTTATAACCGATATATAGGTGAAGCAGTAGTTGTAAATAATATCTCTAAGATAAAGCCTCTAATGTTGACGTCTCCAGATTACGAAATCAAATATTATGACGATGATTTTTACAAGGAAGAATTAAATAGCTTGGGCTATTATTATGGACTTATCATATATGAGGATTACTACAAAACAAAATATCCAAATGCAGTTTACTATAAAGGGTTTAAATTAAAAGGAATTGGGCGAGAGAATGGAATTAATATGGATGATATATATATAGATAAATATTATTCTAGCTTATATGAAAGGAGTGAAATTTTAGATTTCACAAAGGATTGGGATCCGATCGAAAGATATTATATTTGGGATTCAGCAGATGAAAGTATTGGGAATACCAAAACAACTGATCAACATATAGACCATTACATCGCATTCTACGATAGTAATTACAAATTCATTGATCTAGTTCTAATCCCAATTAAGGTACCAAAAGAAAAACTACAAACAGGCTTTACGTTCAGTAATCCTGACTATAATTCAAATTCACCATTGGAAACTGCACCTACGGTGTTAGATAAATTTTCGATTTCATCTTTACCAAACCTTAAATGGGATTATGTTTCTAATGACTATTTTCCTAAATATATAACTTACCGGAACAATGTAACTTTAACAAACAATTATACTAGTGGCACTTTTAATAGCGATAACAATCATTATATTACTACGATATCAAGGGAAGATTGGGATAAACTCAATAAACAAACAATTAAATTTGATTTTTTAGAGGGAATAGAAGTGAATTTTTCTGTTACGATAACTTCTCCTGATTATCGTTTTATATCTTATGAAAATTATACCAAAACAGAATCTATATATTTTGACGAAAAAGCAATAATGGGTAAAGAGTATAAACTAAATTTTGATCCTTTTACAGCTACACGTATGGAAATTAATGTTGAAATGTATAATCCTGAAACCTATATAACCAATAAATATCAGTTTATTATCGATAAAAATCATTTTACTTCAGATTTATTTTACTTAACTGAAAATTCTTTTAGACTCATTGAACCTTTACTGCCAAATGATATAGTCTCTATTACAATTCCTGCTTCACTTACATCGAATAAAAAGCCTATATACATTAATTTTAAATACGGAACTAACCCCAAAGCATTTTACGAATTTAAAAATTATACTAATGCAAAAGTGATACTTGATACACCTAATCAAACGAGCAACATTAAAATAAGAATAAAACGTGGAGATCGATATTTGTATGATACTATCTACAAATATGACACACATCTGCTTCCTGTTATTGATGGTTCAAAATATAAAATAACTTTTAATCAGTATGATCAAGAATGGTTAGTTAAAAATAGATTTGAGGGTGGATTTGCCGCTTTATATGCGGGTATAGCTGACCTTTCAGCAATACCTAAGGCTAAATACGCTATCATGACAGATGATTTTGTTAGATCTAGTGGCAGACAACCATCTTATAATGATTATCTTAGACACTATGAAAAATTCCCTATCAATAATGTACTTTATATATATGGCAATGCCTACCCTAGATTAGAGTATTTTAGATATCGAGTAAATGATATTTATTTCGTTCTGTATGATGAAGAAAAATTCCCAGTGGCATTTCTTAAGGCAAAGATAACATTAAAAGAAGGTTACGTGCATAAAATTCTTACTTTTCTTGATTAAAAAAATAACTAAAATCAATACAAAGAGGTTGGGACATAACCAGTCTCTAAAGTAAGCAATGACGGTGAAATCGCCAAGATTTCACCGTCATTGTTTTTTGGGATACCATTGGGAGTGAAAATCTACGACCTCCTTACATATTGTCTTAGATTTACTGCCATTCCCCTTGTGATTGAGCGTACGGTTGCCTCTCGTCTCTGCTGTGGTACAGTCTGATCGAAAGGGACAGCCTGTACAATCCTCACATTCATATACCTTAAAGTTTCGGTTTCGCTGAAAGCCTGGTTTATCCTTGCGATAGGTATGCCTAACGAACTTGACCTGCTTCTCATTCGGACAAGTATAACCGTCCTCTTTCGTATCATACGCCCAGTTACTCGGTTTAAACGCATCCCCTTTGGTTTTCTTCTTTTGCTCCTGACGGGATTGAGCATGTGTAATGAGTGGAACACGTTGTCGGTGCGTCAGGATGTCCTCATAATTTGGTTCACTGCCACAACCAGCATCAGCGACAATATGCTGAGGTAATGGAAAGTAATGCTGCTCGATTTCATCAAGAAAAGGGATTAGCATCTTGTTATCTGTCGGATTAGCAAATACACCGTAGGCTAACGTGAATTGACCTTCTGTCGCAATTTGGATGTTGTAGCCTGGTTTAAGCTAACCATTCTTCATATAATCGTCTTTCACACGCATAAAGGTGGCATCACAATCCGTTTTGGAATAATTATTGCTTGGTCCTAATATCTTACGATGATTCTCATAGTTTTGCTTACGTTCAAGCCATTCACGCACTTTCTTAAGGTGTTCTTTTGGTACTTTACGCTCACGACGATGTTGTTTTCGCTCAACCGGAGTCGTGGATTTATTTATGTTTTCAGTGCAACCTTCAACGACCTTTTCAAGTTGCTCCACGACTTGTCCAAGTTCTTTAACAGAAACTTCATCGTCACGTTCTCGCTCTGTTTCAGGCAGAATATGTGCTTCAAATAGTTCCGTGTACAATTGATTGGACTGTTCGATTAACCGAGCATGGTACTTTTCCACTGCCTTCTTCCACACAAACGTAAACTTATTCGCATTGGCTTCAATCTTAGTGCCATCGACAAAGACCACTTCTTGTTTAATGAGCTTTTCTTCAACAAGCTGACAACGAAATTGCACAAAGCATTGGCGAATAAGCTCCTTCATGTCATGATGGATACGAAAACGATTGATGGTACGGTAGCTAGGTTCATAACCTTGAGCAAGCCACATCATACGAATGCCATTTTGTGTCAAAGCTTCAATTTTAGGACCGGAAAAGGCAGATTGGGTGTAACCACACAAAATGAGCTTTAGCATCATTTTAGGATGATAAGAGGGACAGCCTGTGTGACGAAGAAAAGAAGAAAATGCTCAGTTAGGAATGCTTTTTACTAAATAATGAATGGTGAAAGCAATGTCTTTAGGCTGTAATTTAACTTCTAAATCTAGAGGTAATACTAATTGATTCATGCTATCAGAATATCCTCTACCTTACAATAATTAATAAAATTTCGCCCTATTTATGGTACGGTTCACCCCAATTAATCTTCACCCAAATAAAAATTCGCACCTCTTTCACACCGACATCCACTTTCCTTCATATAAGTTACCTGACCAAATATCCTGACAACAAAAAACCCTTGCTACGCAAGGGTTCCCAGTCTTACTCTATATTCTCTCCAACCACGTAACCACTTCAACATGTGACGAGTAGACAGGGAGTACAGGCTTTTAATACTATTGGAATGGCATTTACCCACGACTTTACAGGCGTCCTTATACGGCGTCTTTATTTTTATGCGACGAACATATTCCCGACGAGTCTTAGGGGAAGGTTAGGCTATTCTATTTGCTTTGTTCAGGTTTCGTCTGTGTGATTATTACATTCAAATTACCTTTTAACTTTGATCCATCACTTGATGTTACGCTAACAGTTCTTCCACCACTGACAGCATTGGTATTATGAATAGTAATATTTGAACCTCCATCTACTTCAAACTCACCCTGAATCCCCCTTTCACTATCCATAATATTTATTTGATACTTCACCTTACTGGTATTTTCAATATAAATATTATACCAACCATGAGTATTATTAACTTCAAATCTCCTACCTTGGGAACCATTTTCCGCTGTTAAATCTTCATCTACAGCAACATAACTCCCTTTCGTCAAAGGGGGGATATTTAGAGCAACAATAGAAGTTGTTCCATCAGATACCTGACTTTTAACGATAGAAACATTAGGATTTTTTGCAATCACAAGGATTTTTGTTGTTACACCACCAGCAATAATGATACTAACGGCACATATAATAATTCCTATACGTTTGATTTTGGACATCTTGAACTCAATCCCTTTCAATATATTTGAATGATACATTTACTTTGATGAGTCTAAGTAGATTAAGAGAAACTATCAAAATCTTATATAATTTCGAGTTCAAACTTTTGCTAGGTTAAGTATAACCTTTTTTTGTAATTTTATGGAACGTATTATATTAAAAATTGGTCGTTCGTCGCTATATCGTCGTATTGCTGAATTGGGAATAAGTCGGGAAGAAAGTCGTCAAGCCTAACGGTTCGGCTACTTTTTCTTTCGGATATTACTATATCGCAATAATGTACTAATGTCCGTTTGTGCATACATTCGTATTGAATAGACATGCCGAAAACCTAATAACGGAGCGGGTTTGTATTGATATTTGCGAAAAATGATATTATCAAAATAAGACATATTTGCCGTGTTTAGCGTATGTATCACGATAATGCTTTATATCTGACCAAAAGAAAACCGCCCTACAAATTAAGGCGGTCAATTCTGAACCATCGTTTCCCACATAAATCTACAGACCTATGCCCTTACATTCCTTCGTTATTCCAATTATGGTTGCTTACAGTTCGGCGTTATTCCATTTACATTTTCTTAGCATAATAATTAAACATGAAGATTCCTAATGCAATTTGAAAGACAAAAACGCCGCTTAGCACAGTAACTACAATTTGATCTATTCCCATTAAACTAAACACAACAGTCAATGCCATTAGGATGTAAAAAATAATAATATTTGTTTTCCAGCCTGCTTTTTCTCTTATTCTTATCTTCCGTTCGTCTTTAGCCTCAATTTTACTCGTTCTAATTTTTTCATCATGCTTCACTTTGTTCTTAGGCTTATTCAGCAATAACAAATGCACCATATTTCCTAATCCAAGCACCACAAGAACTGAACCAACACCAAGGAGCAAGCCGGAAATTCCTTTTAGCTTCTCGTCGATTAAGATAAATTCACCCAAATAAACTGCACTAGCACCTACAATTGTTAATAGAACCCATTTACCTATCGTTTTCATTTTCCCTCTCCTCCTCGTAAATGAAAATATCTTCAATGTTCATTTCAAAAAAACGCGCAATCTTAAATGCTAGAATGATGGATGGGTTATACCTACCATTTTCAAGTGAACCAATCGTTTGCCTGGATACTTCCAACTTATCCGCTAGTTCTTCTTGTTTTATTCCACGCTTCTTTCTTATTTCTTCTAGTCGGTTCTTCACACAGTCACTCCTCAGGAAAGGAAAGCTTACTTTCCTTAATTATACAATCAATTAACTTTAATGTAAAGCTAACTTTCCATTGGTTTCGAAAAAATCATGGACATATAATTAAGGCTGTAAACAAGTCATTTTCAGGTGTAATTAAACATATAATAAGATTTTCTTATAGCGGGTTTCAGCGTATCCATACGAAGCGGGAATGTATACATCCAATGTGACACGATAACCGCTATAATTACGTTCTTAACAATTCGTATACATAAACGTCCCTATACAATCCTTCATATCGTTAGATATTTAACGTTCTAAATATGTTATAAGATTATACGATGGATAGGCGAAGCCTTTGCCCCGCTCCGCTATAGATGCACTATCAACGATTCACGCTATAGGGCTATAAGAAAATCATTCATATACACAAGTAGAATCAATGACAGGTATAAGTAAATCTACGTTATTCCGAACAAAGCAACGATACAGTTCAATATCTGATTAAAGTAAATAATCGATACATTTTGTGTATTTAAGACATAACGTTAAAGCCAGTGATAGCAAAGGTTTCACCCTTAATTTTGTGCATTATTCAATAGATATACGTATTTTTGATATAGGACATATATTACGGTGTATACAGTCTAAGCATAATGTAGCGTTAAAGGCACATTGAGTTCGATCAATTCGTATTAAGGTATCGTATAGATTACGTTAGTTAAGTAATGTAACTCATATGCTACAGTAAGTACGAAGTAATTGAACGCAAAAGTAACGTTTTAGTTACATTAATAACACTAGTCATATATCGCTTCATATACGCTATAGGATTAATTAATGCTATAACTTGCGAATGTATTTAATGAAGGAACAAGTATTACTCCACTTCGTTATGTAATCTGCTCACATACGTTCTCAGGTATTATTATCTTGTATATAGACGTTAATATTAATTGAAATTACGATTACATAGGCGAAGCCGTAGTACGTGTGGTAAGGGAAACGAAGTGACCTTAGTATACGTTATATCTTTCCTTTAAGAGAAAACGTCGAGAACCCGCGTCATTAAAGGGTTTATTCGACGTTTTGCCTTGCTTAATAAAGCGAACTATATTTCGTTACTTAACCAACGCTGTAATAATGTTCTCATTCTTCGACTAGGGACGTATATTTTAATCGGTTTACCTTCACGTATTGCTGAACGAAATAACCATTGTAGTAGGTCGGATAAAGCCAGTATAGCTTCGTTGACTGTTATATTACGTTGAAAAAAGAAATGCTTCTCTATCGGATTCATATAACGATTTAACGCAAAGGCTAGTGTTGTTTTATGACGATATTTATTTGTTGCTCTTAGATTAATCGCAGTATAACAAGCTATCCCTCTATCGCTAGATGTCTCCGTTATAAGCTTCGGCTCTTCTCTCGTAAACCCACTTCCATGAATACGTCTCTTACTATCCTTAAATGTCGTCCAAAGGAAGTTATCCGCTTTTGAATCAGTTTTATGACGGAAGTAGTTATATAAGTTATTCTTTAAGCGTTTTACATTAGGAGAATTACTTGGTTTCTCAAACCATCTCTTAGATAACGTTGTGT
This sequence comes from Paenibacillus sp. Y951, assembly GCF_056786395.1. Lineage (NCBI taxonomy): Bacteria > Bacillati > Bacillota > Bacilli > Caryophanales > Paenibacillaceae > Paenibacillus > Paenibacillus sp. Y951. Next base: position 107,064 of record NZ_JBXCIY010000015.1, read on the forward strand.
CACGCTCTCCAATATCGTTTAATTCCCCTTCGTAAATCTCAATAAGTTCAGCTAGTACCGTGGTAATCATAGTAGTAGCGTTGAATCTGCCCTTTGAATAGATACGTTAAAATGTATACATCTTCAAAGTGTTCAAATATCTTTGCTGGGAAGTTCCAAACGAAAGCAGTATTATTAACCGAAAATAAGTTTCCTGACATAGCATACCCCTTAACATCATTGAAGCGGGTATTCATATCGGGCACCCCCCTTCCATACTACCTCTTGTGTAGATTCGTTGATCTCAACACATTTTGATTCTACCAGTAATCGTATATCATCCTTCTTCAAATCAACCAGTTCTATAACGTCCATTACTTCATCCGCGATTAACGTATAAGATTGCCAGCTAAGTAATTCGTCTAACTCATCATCTGCGAATGCGAATAACCTATGTGTTGTAGCTATATCTTCGCCTGAAGCAATTAGCTTCTTAAGGATGCTAACTTAGTGCCATGTCCATGGCGTGTTGTAGACTCTCTAAAATCACGGCTTGTTACTTCTTCTCTAATACGTTGAACTTCATTAAGAAATGGCGTTACATAAATGAATTTCTTTTTTAATGGAGCTTCCTTCATAAGTTGAATGACGTAGGACGTTTTCCCTGTCCCCATTAATGAATCTAATACTTTTACTTTGTTTTTGTGCATAAAAAATCCTCCTAATGGTTTAGAAGGACATGTCGAGTAAAGTATAGTTTATGTGACATTACTGAAAGACATTTATTTAGAGAGAGTTCAATTTCAATTACTTAACTCGTGTAATTTACATAATTAAAGATTTAATTTGAATGTTTATTGTTATCCACTTTGAGCAATATAACTTAACTTGTTAATGCGCTCTATTGACATTAGTATTGAGATACGGTTCAGCACCATGGCCTGCCCATAATTCACCGTAATCGGTTGAGGAGTTGTTGTATACTCCGATGTATTTGTGTGCAGGAATATACTCTGTACGGATACTTACGTCTGATAATACCGTTCGGTTCATTGTCGTTTCCCCCCTACTTTTATAATGTTCGGGGAGGAGTACAGTTCGTTTGATGGACAGAGGTAATGGCCTCGGATTTTTGCGGAATACATACGGTGTACATCCATATGCAGCAACAAAAGCCCGGGCAAACGCCTCTTGCGAAGAAAATCCATATCGGATTGCGATATCGATTATATGTTCGTTGGTGTCTCGTATGTCCATGGTTGCGAGGCAGAGCCGTCGCCCTGCCATATAGCTTTTTAATGTCATGCCGACAATCCTGTGAAACTGCGTTGAGCAATAATAAGGGGAATACCCTATTGCTTTGACATATCTAAAAGCGATGGGTTTTCTGTGACATGTTCCTCAATCCAGTCAATCATCCTTTGAATCGCTTCGTTCCATTCATACAATCTGTTCACCTCCCTCATATCCATCATACTGAATAGCAAGAACTGATTTATGATCTAAGTTGTGATGTTTATCCTGAATAGCTGAAGATTACGTATTCACCAAAAAATATGCCGCATTTATGATTCGGTTCACCCTCATTAATAACTAAAAGGCAGTATTCTGCCTGTTTCAAGAATACTGCCTTTTAATATCATTATCTTTCATTTAGTTTAGGTATTCCCTGTTATTTGTCAACACGATATATTGACACTATACACTCCACATGTGTTGTATGTTGGTCGCTGTACTTTTGAGATGTTGTGGGGGAATTTATCCTTTTTGTATCCAATGATTAGTTATTTGTTTATAAAATTGTTTCAAATATAATAATTGTCACTTTTATATTTGTTATGTACCCATGCTCAATGGACATTTAAGCACCTGATACAACCCAAATGATATGCCCAAGCTGTATCTTTTGAAATCAAAAAAAATATCGCTCTTACTAATCTTACGGTTCTCCGTATAGTATCTAAGCACAAAGTACGATTTGACCATAACGTTTACATCTGTATATAACCACAAAGCCACTCCGAAGTAATAAACTGTACCCTATAGAGTAGACACTTTGAAAAAAGTCTACCCTGTAGGGTACTTTTGTTTATAATAAGAAAAAACAGGTCGGAGCGAACTAATATGACAAAGCGATTATTTACTAAAAAAGAACAAGAACAACTGAAATGTAATCCTCATGTTCAAGCTGTTAGTAACAAAGCTATCACGTATACAGAGGAGTTTAAACGGCTATTTATTGCAGAAAATGAGAAAGGAAAGCTACCAAGAACTATTTTTGAGGGAGCAGGTTTAGATACTGAACTCATC